>JAEZAS010000390.1 GCA_023430365.1 Planctomycetota bacterium | reverse complement strand
GCGTAAGGCCGGACCGTGTCGCGTGGGCCGTCGCCATCGGAATCGGCGTAGCCGGCCGCATCGAGCCAGTGCCGTCCCCCGCGCTCGCCGTAGTGGGGCGAAGCCAGCAGCCGGTCGAGCGCCTCCTCATAGGCCTCGGGCCGATCGTCGGCGACGAAGGCCTCGAGTTCCTCAGCCGAAGGCGGCAGCCCCGTCAGGTCGAGCGAGGCCCGGATGAGCAGCGTTCGCCGATCCGCGTCGGGCGAAAACGACAAGCCTTGCGAGCGCAGCCGGGCGAGGATCAACGCGTCGATCGGCGTCCGCACCCGATCTTCCGGAGCATACTCGGGCAGCGTCGGAGAGCGGAGCGGCTGAAACGCCCAGAACTCACGATCCTGCTTCGTAATCGGGATCCCGGGTGGGAGCGTCTCGGGTTCGGGCTCGATCGTCTTGGCCCCAGCCGTAATCCAGCGCTCGATCAACTCGATCTGCTCCGGCGGAACCTTGATTTCTCCGGGGGGCATTTCGCCCGCCTTCATGCGGGCCAGAAGCAAACTCTCGGCGGGCTTCACTGGGTCGATGGCGGGTCCGGAATCGCCTCCCTTGACTGCAAATCGCACCAGCCGCAGATCGAGTTGGCCGCCGGAGTCTTCGCTGCCGTGATGACAGTCGAGGCAGTAGGCCTTGAGGACCGGCCGAACGTGCTCCTCAAACGACAGTTCTTCCGCCCCGGCGAGACAGGGTGCGACCACAGCAATCAGGAGGACGGCCAGCGCGCCTGGGAATCGCCGGCGAGGCAGGAGTGGTGAAGCGTCCATTCGACAGTTCCAGGTGGGCGGCGGGAGCGTCGTCCAAGACGCACAAAGAGGCAGGATTTGGATTATCCCCTGTCCAGCCGACAACTTCAAGTTGAGCCAGGGCCCACTCGCCGCTCCATCCGTAGCTGAATTCGCCAGAATTCCGACGCCCCGCAAGCCGTCCCCATCCTCCACCGAGCGCTACTCCCCCTGAACAGCCCCAACAAGCCCGCGCACCACCCGTTTCACAACCCATGCGCTCAGTATCCGTTTTGCGTTAACCGCCGCTGCCATCTCAGGTTGCCGCAAATCGGTCCCAAAGTTTCACAACCCCTCTGCGCGATCTCCGCCCAGGCCTTGAACAGGGGGCTACTACCTGCTGCGAGCACAACCCCTGCGCAGCCGCTGAACAGTCCCCGCACCACACGTTTCACAACCCCTATCGCTAGCGGGTCAATCGCCGTAAGCCACATACTGTCAATCGTTTGCCGGCAGCGGGCTCAGAAGGTTCACAACCCCTGGCGCGCCTCGGCTGAACAGGGGTGAACAGGCCTCACAACAGGTTCACGAGCTCAAGCCCTCGCCTGCTGAGCCTTCACAACCACTCGCACGAACAACCGAATTGAGAAAGAGCATGCGTCGCCTGGAAAGCCGACCACCGCGCAGCGTCGACCGACCCACGGCCGACGAAACCGACCGAGGAGGAGTTGCTGAAATTTTACAAACTAGTCTGGAGTTTGTCAAAAAGATTCGGCGAGAGACGTTCAGCCACGGTTACCACCACCGTAGCTCAATTCGCCAGAATTCAGACGCAGCACCCAGCGGCGCCCACTCGCAGGACGTCTCAATTCTGGCGAATTCAGCTACGAGAGGCGATCAGCACATTCCCATGCCCTGGCCTTACTTCCGCACAAAGCGCTGCAGCCGCTTCCCTTCGATCTCGCCGACATACACGTTGCCGGAGCGATCCAGCGCCAGGCAGTGGGGCAAGCCGAGCTGACCGGGCTCTTCTCCCTTGCTGCCCCATTTGGCGAGCACCTTGCCATCGGCTGCCAGGTGCACGCACTCGTGCGCCCGTCCGTCCGCCACATACACCGTCTGGTCGGGCGCGATCAGCAGGCCGAAGGGAGCAAAGCCATCGTACTTCCGCACCAGCTGACCCTCCTGGTCGAAGACCTGCACCCGGTCGTTCTCGCGATCGGCGACGTGCAGCAGGCCTTTCGAGTCGAACTGGGCGCAGTGGGGCAGGTTCAGTTGGCCGTCTTCCTTGCCGCGTGTGCCCCAGGCTTTGACGAACTTGCCGTCCTTCGTGAACTTCACGATCCGGTTGTTGCCGTAGCCGTCCGACACAAAAATCTCGCCGCCGGGAGCAATCGCCACGTCGGTCGGGCGGTTGAACGTCGCTTCGTCATCACCGGCCACGCCGCGCTTACCGAGCGTCAGCAGCACCTTGCCGCTGGGCGAGTACTTGATCGCGACGTGATGCTCGATGTCGGTGACCCAGATGTTGTTGTCCGAGTCGATTCGCAGCCCGTGCACCATCTTCAGCTCGCCGTCGCCGAACATCTGCACCAGCTTGCCGCTCGGATCGTAGACCAGGATCGGCCGCTCTCCCCGATGGGCGACGATCAGGTAGCCGTTTCCATCGACGGCGACGCCCGATACCGAACCAAACTTGAGTCCTTCCGGCAGCGCCGGCGAGAAGTCGCGATCGACCTCGTACGTTTCCGCTCGCAGGCCTCCAGGGAGCGCGACGACCAGCGACAGAGCAACGACCGCAAATCGGATGAGAGATTTCATAGGTGCTACAACTCCGCTTCGCTCGGGACAACAAAGGGTTTGCGATACTCGCGGGCCAGCAGCGCATCGGCGGCTGGGTTGCCGACAAATTGCTCGCGCGCCGCATCGATCTTCAGATCGGGACCGAGAACCAGGGTCGTCTCGTCCAGCTTCACGCCGTTCTCGCGCAGGTGCTCGATCATGCGCGCGAACGTGGCGCGCACTTCATCGCTGTACGTCGGTCCTTGCAAGTGGCTTTCGATGTCGCGCACCGAGGCCTTGGTTCCGAGGCGATGCGAGATGTTGGCGACGTGGCACAATCCGGTCGAAACGTGTCCCTTTTCGATCTCGGCGTTCAGCAGGTCCGGGTTGCCGCTGCGCACGGCGGCAATGAAGTTGGCGAAGTGGTTGTCTCCCTTGCCCTCGAACTTGCGCACCAGCTTGCCGTCTGGATCGAACAACGAGCCGTCGGCAATGAACCCTTCGCTGCCGTAGATCACGTAGCCGCTCTT
>JAEZAS010000374.1 GCA_023430365.1 Planctomycetota bacterium | reverse complement strand
GCCGGAGCGTCAGGCATTTGGCGCTGCCGCCGGCTTTCACAAATTCTCCGAGGGGCGTTTCGATTGGCGTGAAGCCGCGCACCTTCAGATCGGAATGCAGTTCGGGACAGCCGACGTTCGTGATGACCGTCCGGCCAACGACCACGGCATTGCAGGCGAACGACCGTGCCTCTTCCTCCTCCACCGGAATCAGTTCGGGCACGATTTCTTTCAAGGCATGTCGGCCGTACTCGTCGAAGGCGCCGGGATAGTAGATGGCCTCCGTGGGGCTGAGCGGGCAGAAGCACGTGTCGAGGTGGTAGTAGTGCCCATCGACCAGTTCGAGTGGGATCACGCGACAATCGACCATCTCGCCGACGATCTGTTGGCTGCGGGCATCGCTGCGCGTCAGGTAGCCGGCGACAAGTGTGTCCCCGACAAAGAGAGCGTCCCCCGCGCCTTCGAAGAAACGATCTTCGGGAAGTCGCTGCACCGTAAAACCGTGCTTCTCGAACCAGGTCGCGTAGTAGGGCTCTTCACCCTGACGCTGCGGGTGGCGGAAGTGCGAAAGCACGGCCTGCTGGCGATGGATCATCGCCGCATTGGCGGTGAACACCAGGTCGGGAAGCCCCTCGACCGGTTCAACAAGCGACACTTTCACTCCCAGATGGACCAGCGTCTGATACAAGGCGGTCCACTGCTCCGCGGCAATGCGAGGATCAGCCTGCCGATCGCGGCTCATCCAGGCGTTGATCTCGTACTCGATCCCGTAGTAGTCGGGCGGGCACATCAAGATGTGAGGCCGGGCGTCGCTGGCATCCATGGTGTTCATCCGCCGCAGGGAAAGGAACGGGTTTTCGAAATCGGGCAACCCGCCTCGCTGCCCTCATCCATGAGTATTCTATCCGGGCAGCAAGAGCGGTCGTATAGACCGATCGCATGCTTTGCCGGCACGGTGGTCAGGAACCGCGTTCCTGTCGATTCACGAAGCACTCACCCGGGCGTCCCCAAGTTGGAGCCGCGAACCCGCGGAAATTTCTGGTGTCTTTCTCCCCATAGCAAACACCAAGAACCTGAGGACAACTTGCCTTTTCACCCGCCCCTTGGTCAGGCCGACGCCTCCTGACAATGGAAGGACCGCCGGTTGTCGAAACAACCTGCGAAAGCGACACCATGCCGCACGACTACAAGAGCTTGCTGGCGGCCATCCAGCGGGATCCACGCTACTTGAGAAATCTCTCCTGGGGCCAGGTACGCTCCGGCCATCCAGAAGGGACGGTCCAAGCACACATTGAGCAGCTGGATCGCAATCTGACTGCTCTCGAGAGCACTCTCACGCGCGAAGAAGTCCACAAACTTCGCCTGCTGATCCACACCCACGACACCTTCAAGGCCGAGGCATTGCGAGGTGTCGCGATCGAGCATCCGCAAAGCCACGCTTCTCTGGCAAGAGCGTTTCTGGCCGAGTTCATCGACGACAGCAATCTGCTGGCAATGGTTCAGTTTCACGACGAGCCGTTTGCTCTCTGGAAGCAGTCGAAGCAAGGAAAGACTGGCGAAGACCGTCTTGAGCGGCTACTGGCTCGCATTCACGACTGGGATACCTTTCTCGCGTTCCAGATCATCGACAACGTCGCACCGGGCAAGGAACGCACCCCACTGTTCAGTTTCTTCGAGCGAATCGCCGGACACGTTGCTTCGCGAATCACCGCCGACGACGCCCGGCGACTTCCATTGGCCTGAGCCCCTTCTCGACACGCACCTGAGGCAGCCATCCGCAATCCGCGGCGACTGCACGGAAGTGAAGTCGTCTTTCGCTGCCTGCACCGGAAACGCGAGCGGAGATCGGTTCTATCTAGCCGGCTGCTGCATGTTTCGATGATGGAACTGCGGTGACTTTGTCACTTTTAATCAGCAGTTCGATGGCGACGGCGATGTCCAATAGTTCGAATCGGCGCGAAATGACGTTTTGCACCAGGATGCAGCCCGCTTGCATTTTGACGCTGGCACTGGCCCTATCCGCTCCTGCCCTGGGTCAACAAATTCCGCAGCGGCTGGAGTTCGACCAGGAACAAAACTCTGCCCAGCCGTATCAAGCCGCCGTCGGCCAACATGCGGAGCGTTTGCCGGGGTTGGAACTGCCGCGCGTGGGGCACGCCGCGTATGAGGATATCGAAGTCGGCCCCGATGCTCCGGATGTGAGCATCGAAGACCGGTTGGACGCGATCGAGCGCGCCATGCTTGCCGATGACCTGGCCGACGCGAAACGCAACGAGGCGGAGGCACTCAAGAAGGCCCTGGCCAGCAAGAAGCCGTCGCTCAAATGGTGCGGCCGCATCAACATGGACTACTGGGCGTTTCCCGGCAGTTCGCCCGGCGCCAACGCCTTTGAAAACGGCGATCCTTCGGAAGCTCCACTCGATCGTTTTCAGATCCGCCGCGCACGAATCGGCGTGCTGGGCGAGGTCTGCGACAACATGCTGTATCGCCTCGACGTCGACTTCAATACGCCGAACAATCCGCAGATCAAGGACTGTTTCATCGGCTGGACCGAACTTCCGTATCTGCAAACGGTGCTCGTCGGCAACCAGAAGCGCCCCTACGGGCTCGATGCGATCAACAGCGCAAACGTCAACTTCTTCATGGAGCGGCCGGCCGTCATCGACGCCTTCAACCAGGACCTGCGCCGGTTCGGCGCGCAGTCGTGGTCGTACTCGGAGGACCAGGCGTACAACTGGCGCTACGGCGTGTTCATCGGCCAGGACATTCAGAACCTCGGCAACGTCACCACCACGCCGGTCAACGAAAGTTTTCAAGGCGAGCTCGCCGGTCGATTTGCCAACACCTGGTGGTACGACGAAAGCTCGGACGGCCGGGGATACGGCCACTGGGCTATTTCAGGCGCTCTGGCGGACCCGGACGGCGACGATCCAGCGAACAACACGGCCCGCTTTCGCACTCGTCCGGAAGCACGGACGACGAGTCGCTGGCTCGACACGGGGCCAATCGACGGAGCCGACACCTACGAATTGCTGGGCCTCGAGGCGCTTATCAATATCGGACCGTTCCAGGCCGTCGCAGAGTATCAGCAGATCTGGGTTCAGCGTGACGGCTTCGCCGACACGACGTTCAACGGCGCCTACGGCTACATCTCGTACGTGCTGACCGGCGAGCACATCGGCTGGGATCGTATGACGGGCCAACTGGGGCGTATCAAGCCGTTCGAGAACTTCTTCCTGGTCGACACCTGCGGCGACGACTGCGAGATGGGCTGGGGCGCCTGGGAAGTGTGCGCCCGCTATTCCTACTGCGACCTGACGAGCGAGGACATTGAAGGCGGCGTGTCGAACGAGACGACGCTGGGCATGAACTGGTACTGGAACGAATTCACGCACATGCAGTTCGACTATGTGCATGGCGTGATCAGCGATCGGGCTCCGGTGGCTGGCTACACCGCCGGGTCCTTTGATTCCATTGGAGCTCGCTTCCTCGTGTTCTTCTAACTGCGAGTCGGAACGGAACCTGGAGCCGGGGCTGCCGGGACAAAGCAACCGTTTTCATCTGAGATTCAAAGCATGCGTTTTCAACATCAACCAACGCTAGTCGCGGTTCGGATGGCCGTTTTGGCATTGCTGCTCGTCCTGCCGCTGGTTGCCGACGCGGGGCACGGCGCCGCGAAGCCACGCTGCGGCTGTCCCTCCTGCGGCAACGCCGTGTGCGTCCCCAGCCGAGAGCCCGAAGTCGACGAGCGTTATTGCTGGAAGGTCGAATTCAAGCAGGTCTGCGTCCCTGCGATCCGATGGCCGTGGCAGTCGTGCTGCGAGCCGAAGTGCGGCAAGGTGAAGACCGTGAAGGTGCTCGAGAAGGTCGAGTACGAATGCGAGAAGTGCGGCTATCGCTGGGACGTGAGGCCCGTCGGCTGCTGTCCCACGCGGTAGCTCAACCGCTGGCGGCGACTAAGGCGCCGTGGGCGTCGCCGGGAGATTGCCCACGAGAATTCGGGCATTGCCCTCGGGCGGCAAGGGGATCGCCGCATCGGGCTCATAGGCTGCGGCGGTGGCCTGCGATTCGCAACGCGGGCAAAGGTCTTCGACTACCCACTTGAAGCTGGGCGACTTCTTGGTGACCACTTTCTTCATCAGCTTCTTCTTCGTGTGAATGCGAGCTCCGCACCCCGGCAGCCACTGCGTCCAGACGAAGGTTTTCGGTTTGACGCACTCCGGACCTTTGCCCGGTGCCGCTTCGTCAACGCAAGCGGTATCGCAATGCTCGCACAACGGCGTGCTGCGGTAAGGGAGGCAAAAGTCCTCGCACTTGCATCCCCAGCAGACGATTTCGATCTTCTTTTCGTCCTGCACCAGGCGGCACACCTTCTGGCAGGGCGCGTTGCAACCGCAGTGCGAGCAACGACCGCCCCCCGCCAAAGCGAGCGTGCCGGGAACCGCCGCGACAGTTGCGAGAACCATCGCCAGAATGAGAACGCATGTGCGCATGTGAGTGCTCCAGTTGCCGCACGACCGGACACGGCGGCGAATCTCGGACGAGTCAGCCAGCCGCTTACCAGTTGAAGTCGAAACGCATTCCGAGCAGATCCGACTCCGTCGTGCCAAACACAGTTTCCGCAGTCGTGTAGGGATGAATCCAATCGAACATCACCCGGATTCGGTCGCTCCAATACCAGTTGAAACCGGCCGTGATGTCCTGGTACTGCCCGCGATCGACCTGTTCGAGGTCCAGGTAGGACGTGCGAATCTTGAATTCCCACGCCCCGGAACCGACACAGCCGGGAACGAGGAAAAAGTTCGTATACGGCACGGTGCGTCCAAACTGGGCGCCATGCTGGCCAAACCGCTCGTAGATGCGGTTCTCTCCGGTCAGGAAGTAGCTGGCGTAGACGTAGTAGCCGTAGAGATTCGCATTGTCGCCGCTATTGAGCTCCACGTTGGTGGCAAACAGTTCGCTTTGCACCGAGAGCGGGCCCCAGACCGTCGCTAGTTCGACGTTGCCGACGGTGTAACGCGGCGAACCGAGGCTTCCGCTGTCGATCAGGAACGGCCCTTCATGGACCTGAGGCCGAGCGCGAAAGCGGACGGTGTCGTCGAAGTTTTCCGTGTGCAGGACGCCCAGACCGGTGTGGATCAAATAACGACCATTCGAAGGCTCGTCGTAATAAGGGAGCCAGGTAAAGCGGCCACTGACGCGTGTTCCCTGATTGTCGTCGATGCGCTCCTTCAGCGATTCGCTGATCCGATCGAAGAACACGCCGAAGGTCCAGGTCATGTCCTTCGAATCGCTCACCCCGTACGTGGCCATGCCGACTTCGCGATCGGCGGAGAAGATGTTCTGCGTCGGAATCGAGCGTTCGAGAAAGATGTTGTTGGTGTCGTTGGTGACTTGTTCCAGGCTGAAGGGAACAAAGAAGTTGCCGATTCGCCAGCGGTTCACGACCGGCAGGTCGTTGGCCGTGAAGTAGGCGTCCTTCACATCGACGACCGGCGTGGCGACGTTGTCGCCCGACTCGGGTTCGATGTCGATTTGCAAGCGAAAGTCGTACTGACCATAGCCGGCGCCGTCGGCGAGCATGCGGAGGCGGCGAAATTCAAAGTAGTTCCGATCTGGTATGCCGGGGGACGCGTTGGCCCAGGTCACATAGTCCATCTGCACGTGACCGCCCAGCTTCACGGTCCATTTCTCGGTCGATAGATCGATCCATCCCTCGTCCGCCTTTTTGTCCGTGGCTGCGGGCTTTGCTGCTTGCTCGTCCTTAGGAAGGGGAGTGGCAAGGGCGGCCGATTGGGCGGCTTCTCGCTCGAGTGCCTCGAGGCGGCTGAGAATCGACTGCAGCTGCGTCGCGGGAACGGCGACGGTTTCGCCCGGTGGCCGATCATCCAGAGTCGACATTTCCGGCTCGTCTGGCGGCAGCGGCGCCGGAAGATCACCCGCGGCCTGCGGCAACTGAGCCCGGGCGATCGAACCGCAGCAGAGGCAGAAGAT
>JAEZAS010000344.1 GCA_023430365.1 Planctomycetota bacterium | reverse complement strand
CGAAGGACGAACTTCAAATGTCGAGGGAAAGTCAAAAACCGAAAATCAAACGCCGAAGGCCGTTCTCGTTACGACGCTCAGCGTCGTAACGCACGCTCGGACGCTCTGCGTCCAACGCACGACGCGGAGCGTCGGTTGGGGCGTTCCCACGCAGAGCGTGGGAACGAGGAGTACGGGGGAATGCAGCATTCGGGCTTTGACTTTTGACTTTCCTTCGCCATTTGAATTTCGACATTTTTCCGGGGACGGGCAGGCTGGAAGCCTACCCTACGGCGGGCGGGTGGGAAAATCGTAGGATATAGTATTCCCATGAAAACCGTCCTGATCACCGCCTTTGAGCCGTACGACCGCTGGAGCGAAAATTCCAGTTGGCGGGCGCTCGTCGAACTGACCCGTGAGCTGCCGACGAGCCCGAAAATCGTCACGCGGCGCTATCCCGTCGATTTCGAGAAGGCGCGCACCCGGCTGGCCGACGACATGGCGGCCAACTACGACGTTTCGCTCCACCTGGGGCAGGCGCCGGGGATCGCCCGGGTGCATCTGGAGCAGTTCGGCGTGAACGTGGGGGGCAATTCGATGGCCATCCCCGACCAGTACCAGCCGCTGGTCGCCGACGGGCCCGCCGCCTATCGAACTTCGCTGCCGCTCGCGAGCTGGGCGAGCGAGATTCGCGAGCGAGGCATTCCCTGCCAGGTGTCGTTCCACGCGGGAACGTACCTGTGCAATGCGATGCTCTACCTGTCGCACTACTTCGCTGAGCGAAAGCAACTTAAGACGAAGTCCGCCTTCGTCCACCTGCCGCTCGCGCCCCAACAAGTCCTCGGCGAGCGCCAGGACGTCCCCAGCCTCTCGCCCAGCCAATGCGCCGAAGCCCTCCGCACGATCCTTGTGGCGATCGAGCGGGAAGGGGAGGTGGCCTGACGGCCACAGTAGATAGTTCACAGTAAACAGTAAACAGTTCACGGCAGCGTGGGCCAAAGCTCCTGCTGTCTACTGTGAACTGTCTACTGTTTACTAAGCCCCGCTACCTCGCGCCGGTCGGCGGCGGCGGCAGCGCCAGGCGCGGCGAGTTCGACGCCGAGAGCGCATCCAGATAACCGCGGAGGGCGTCGCGGGTGGCGTGGAATTCGGGGCGCGCGTTCAGTTGGCGATAGCGGGCGTCGGCGGCAATCGCGTCGAACCGTTCGAGCGAGCCGCGGACGACGGTGGCCGACGGATGCTGCCCCCGCTGATAGATTTCCGCGGGCAAGGCGAGATACTGCTGCCACGTTGGATCGAGCAGCGGATTCAAGCCCGCAGCCGATTGGGCGACTTGGGCTCGCATCGTTTCGGCGTCCGGCGCCTGCGAGCGCAATTCTCGCGGCGGGGCGAGACTCGGCCCGGAGGGCATCGCCCCCGGCTGTGCGGGCGTCGGCTGCAGCGGCGTCGCGGGAATTGGATTCGCCGGGATTGGATTCGTGGGGATCGGCGTCGCCGGTGTGGGCACCCCGGTGCTCGGGATCGGGCCGCTGGGGGTAAGCGTCGGTGCGTCGGCCGAAGCGGGGGCTTGCGGAATCTGCCCGCCGTTTTCGGCGCTGGCGGTCGCTTGAGCGATGTACTGCACCAGGTTGATGGCCGACTGCGGAATCGGGTGGGCGACGCCGGCGATGCCGCTGCCGCCGTAGTACGCGGCGTTCGAGCCATGTTCGATCGCCAGGACCGAGCCATCGATCGCCACGCCGGCAAACAACCCGCGGGCGCGAGCGTACGAATAAATCTCGGCCTTCAACTGAGCATCGGTCGCCGCCTTCGCCTGGCGTCCCACCGGTCCGGCAGCCACGGCCGCATCGGCGCCGAGCGTGAACTTGCCTTCGAGCAGGCCTTCGACGCTCCGCTGCGTCTTGAAGACGAGCACGATGTCGCTCGACTGGGCCCCGATCTGCCAGCCGATGCTGCCACCGGTCAGGCTAATGAACGAGGGGGCCGACCAGCCGCCCGTTTTGGGATCGCGGATGACGACGATGCCCGTCCCACGCTGGCCGCCGAGGACGAAGCCGATCTTGATCAGGTCGGGGATGATCGCCACCGCCTGCGCTTCCGAGAGGAGCGCCTCGGGAATCTCCTTCACCCGCAGGGCGAGGAACTGCGAGAGGACGTCGGTCGAAGCGCGAATCGTCGCCTCTTCGCTGCGAGCGTCGGCCTGGCGCGTGCTCAACGTGACCGCGAGCACCGCGACCATCATCCATCCGAGCGGGCGTTTGCCTGTCATCCTCTTGTCCTCCATGCAAGCTGTAACGGCTATGCCAAATGGGCTGCCGCTACGAATCCACTGGGCACTTTAGCCGGGCGGACCGGCCGTCTCCAACGGCAAAAAGCCCCGTAGGGTAGGCTTCTAGCCTGCCCGTGCAAAAGCCCCAGGACCAAATCCCAATGACCAAGGGACGTTAGCGCCCCAACTCGTTTGGTCATTGGGGCTTGGTTATTGGTCATTTCTCACACGGGCAGGCCGGAGGCCTACCCTACGCGGGGGATTTGGCGAGCTATATTTGCCCGGCCCAGGCTGGGCGACTTAGTCTACGAAGACCGACCTTTGCTGGATCGCGCAGGTGATTGCTTATGAGTAGCCCCTCGACCGCTGTTCCCCCTTCTCCGTCGCAACCCCCTGCTGGTTATCAGGTCCGCCGATTTCGCGACGAGGACGCGGCCGGCATCGTCCGCTGCGTCGAGCAGATCTATGGAGATAACTACGTCCATCGCGAGCTCTACGACGCCGACGCCATCTGCGAACTGAACGCGGGCGGCGAGTTGGTCTCGGTCATTGCGCTGGGACCGGAGGGGAACGTCGTCGGTCACTACGCCCTCGAGCGTCCCGATCATGGTCGCCTGGCCGAAACGGGCGAAGCGCTGGTGCTGCCCGATCATCGCCATCATCAACTGATGGAGACGATGCGCACGCTGATCGAACAATCGGCGCGCGAGCTGCGCCTGCAAGGGCTGTTTGGCAACGTGGTGACTAACCACGTTTTCTCGCAGCGTGTGGTGGAGCGGTTTGCGGAGAAGCCGTGCGCGCTGAGCCTCGGTTGGTCGCCGAAGACGTTTCACAATCTGAGCCAGGAACTCACGCAGCGGATGAGCGAGGTGGTCTACTTCAAACACCTCGAC
>JAEZAS010000317.1 GCA_023430365.1 Planctomycetota bacterium | reverse complement strand
TCCGTCGAGAGCAACCGGGCCGGCCCAAAGCCCACCAGCCGGGCGGAACGGACGAGATCGGTTCGATCCACGATCACATTGTCGGGACGAACGCCGCGATGCAGCAGATTCTGCCGGTGAATGTCGGCGAGCGCCGAAAACAGGGCCCTGCCCAGATCGAGCGTTTCCATCACGCTCAACCGCCGCTCGCTCAGGCAGTGAGCGAGGGTGTCTCCCGCGACGTGCTCGGTCACCAGCACAAAGCAATCGTCGTGTCGCCCGACGTGCAGGATGTCCGGCAGCCAGCGGCTCTTCAGCCGCTGCAAGTAGATCGCCTCATACTCCAGCCGCATCAGCACCCCAGCGGCCACGGCGTCGCGGGCGATGGTTTTCACCACCACCGGCCGGTCATCGACGATGTCCGACGCCACACAGGTGGCGATTCCCTGATGCTCATCCAGGCGCGACCCGAGCGCGTAGCGCGCAGCCACGATCGGCTCTGGCATGTCAGCGGTGAGTGAGGCGGGAACGGTCGACACGGAGTCTGCTTTCCTCAGCGAAACGGTCGTTCAGGCGCGTCGGCGAAGACGGCGCAGAACGTCGCACTGGGAAAACGTATGTCGCAAATTAACAACAGCAAGGCGCAAGCGGAACGACCGTTAAAGCTTGTCGAATATGCGGTGTGCGAGTTTCCGCAAACGATTTGCACAACCACTAAGGAGATAGAGAATGGGCGTTATCACGCGGCCGGGACGTCACGTGAAGAAGGACTGTAGGGGATAAAAGGCTTAACAGGCCTGGGCTAGGGAGGGCCGTGGTTGCGAACCACTGCAGACGCGGCGTCCCATCCGTGCAAGGACCGTCATTTCTCTTCTCACGCGGACCTGGATTGGTCCAATCGCCGCCGATCCCCTTTCAGCGAGGTTTTCCCCTGATGAGCTCCCCAATCGAGGCCTTCTTTTCTGAACACGTGGCGAACTTCACCGCCGCTCTGGCGAAGTTCGAACAACAGATCCCAGCCGACGCGGAGGCAACGTCGGACGAGATCGTTCAGCAGTTGACCGACACCATCAACACCGTTCTCGCGCACTGCTCCGCGCTCGAAGCGCAGATCAAGGACGATCCCAAGCTGCTCAAGGAAACGCAGACCCGCTTCCGCGAAGCGATTCAGCCCTGGTTCGAGCAAAGCTGGTGCATGCAGCGTGCGTTCACCAAGCCGCGCGGCTATCCGGGCGACTATGAGCTGCTGACGGCCATCTACAACCGCCAGCCGAAATCGCGCGGCCTGGGTGGTTACCTGGATCGCTACTTCCTCAACACGACGCTCGGCCAGGCGGTGCCGGCGCGGATGCGTTCGGCTCGCGAGTTCCTGCTCGGCGAAATCCACAACCGCCCGGGCAAGGTGCGCATCCTCAACGTGGCCTGCGGCGCCTGTCGCGAGTACACCGAGGGTTTCGAGTCGACGGCCGATCGCGACATCGAGCTGACGCTGGTCGACAACGATCCGCTGGCCCTCGAGTTCGTGCAGGCCAACGTGGCGCCGCACATCCCGAGCCACATCGCGCTCACCTACGTCCGCTACAACGCCCTGCGGATGACCAACTCGCGCGTC
The DNA here is from genome assembly GCA_023430365.1 of Planctomycetota bacterium. Classification (GTDB taxonomy): domain Bacteria; phylum Planctomycetota; class Planctomycetia; order Pirellulales; family Pirellulaceae; genus JAEZAS01. The sequence goes on along the minus strand of JAEZAS010000317.1, from coordinate 14,102 downwards.
AATGTCGAACGCTTCAATCAGAGCGACATCCTCTACAGCGTGGGCCTTTGCGACTACATTCCCGACGAGTACCTGATCCCGATGCTCAAGGGCTGGCGGGAATCGGTCGCCGAGGGAGGCGTGGTCTACGTTGCCTTCAAGGACGAGGCCCTGTACGACACGGCCGAGTACCAGTGGCTGGTCGATTGGTTCTTCCTGCAGCGGAGCGAGGCAGACTGCCTCGAGCTCTTCGCCAAGGCGGGATACGACGTCAGCCAGATCGACGTCACCCGCAGCGAAACGCCGGTGATCATCAATTACGCCGCTCGCGTCCCTGCCCCGTCGTTCATCCGCATCGACGACGCCGCCGAGGCCGCTCGTTCGCCTCACGTCGAAGCCCCGGTCGCCGCCCCCACGTCGACCCGCCAACGATAAACCGAGCCTGACTGCCGTCAGCCGAAGCGACATGCCCACGTGCAAGCGTGGGCATGTTCGTTTGTGGAGGGCAAATTCTGCCTGGCGGGTTCTCTCTAGAACCGCTTGATAGCGCCCAGCAACAGAGCGTGAACCTGCGCCTCGTGAGTGCTGCCATCGAACGCGCCGCCGATGAGCCCGCTGGTGGCCACCGTGCGATCCGGGCCAAAGCAGTACATGTAGCCGGCGTCGATTTCCCAGTCGCCGAGCTGGAAACCATAGCCCAGCGAGAACGCGTGTTCGAGCGTCGCCTGGATCCAGGGAGTGAGCGTGGCGTCGGGAACCGGACTGCGGTGATAGACGTAGCCGGCGCGAAACGTGCCGCCGATCGCCAGTTCGTATTCGTAGCCGAGTCGCACCGACACCGTATCGCGCCAGGCCAGCGGCAGCGTCTCCTGCACGACCGGAACGGGATTCAACGGGTTGGTGAGCGTCATCCGAAACTCGTCGAACGCTTCCGACCAGTTGTACCAGATGATGTCGGCCGAAACGGTCGAATACTCGCCGACCTCCTGCCGCACGCCAAACGACACCGACTCGGGCCACATCATGCTGAGCGTCGAATCGTAGGTGAACGAGCCGAGCCCCGGGATGAACACGTCGGTGTTGCCCGACAGGTCAAAGCTGCTCGCGCTGAGATACGTCAGGCCGATCGTCGTCGTATCGGTGAGAAAGTACTGGGCTCCGACCGACCACACCGGCGCCGCACCCGTGCCCCGCATGTCCATCAACGTCGGAGTACCTGGGAGCGAAGGCCCCTGCAGGAAGTACGGCCCTTCCAGTTCGGCATGCGTGATGCCCACGCCAAACGTGGCGCCGATCGACAGGTTCTCCGTCACGCCGTACGAGATGCCCGGCAGCACCTTCATCAGGGCGCCGAACGACTCGTAGCGCTGCGGGCCGACGAGCGGATTGGGCCCGTTCACGTCGTACCCTTCGCTAAAGCCCGCCGGCGTAAAGAAACCGATGCCATAGGCCCAGTTGCCGTCCGCGCTCTTGCGAATCACCGAAACCTGCGGCAGCGGCGTGAAGCCGGAGCTGCGGGCGTCGAGGTTGAACGGGTCGGAGTAGCCGAAATCGCAGATCAGGGCATCGACGCCGATCTCGAACAGCCCGTCGCTCTGGATGTTGACCATCGCCCCGGGATTGTCGTGGATGATCGCCCCGTTGTCGGCGTGTCCTTGGTTCGTGCCGCCGCGCGAGAGCGAGCGGGGCGAAATGCCGTTGAGGATCACCCCGTCACCCAGGGCGATGTTCGTCAGAGACAGGCAGGCGCCAAACGTCAGCGGGAGCAGCCACCGGAGGCTCATGCAGGCAGTCCTTTGCCAGGAAGCGAGGAGAGTCGCCGGACGGTCGGACCGCTAGCGATACTGAGTGAGTCGGCACGTCGTACCGAATGCATCAATCGCATCCGGCCGAAAGGGCTGACCCGCGGCCCCCCGCTTGAGAGGCCTGCGGCCTATGCCGGTCAGCTAAACTCTGCCGGCAAACCACGGTCAAGAATGAGGCATACCACCTCAGGACGGCTAAACCAGTCTATGCCGTATTCCGCCGAAGCAGCCGCGGCAAAGCTCGTCCTACTGCACTTTCGGCCGGACTTGGTTACTTCCGTCACGATCTAGCAAAGTTCGCACACGACTCCTGTTTACCCTTTCGATTGAATTGACCGAAACAGGCCCGGCGATGTGGATGTGAAGCGTCTACCGCGTTGCACTTTGAATGCGACGTGCCTGGTTGCTGGATGCTGCTTGCCGGGCAGATTATCCTGTTCGCGAACGAGGAGTGTAGTTCAACGAAAGAGGTCAACATGCCCGGGTCTTTTTCCACTGCTGCGCTGAATGGACAGGTGTTCTTTCTTGAAGGCCGGTTCCAGCCGGGGAAAAAAGAACAGGTCACAGAGCTCATCCGCGACAACGGCGGAACGCTCGCGACGAAGTTCGGCCCGGACGTAACCGTGGTGCTGCAGGAAAAACCCGGCAAGTCGAAGCACCCGGTGGAATTGAACCGCACGCTCCAGGATTTGACCAATCTGCTCGGTCTGCGGGAGTGCGATCCGGCAGCCGTGTTCGCGGATGAGGATGCGCGGCGGCGACTCGACCGTTTGCCGTGGTTCGCGTTCGGAGGCGGCTTCGTATTTGAGGTTCGCGACGCGGCGTGGAGCGGAGAGACCTTTCGTGCTGATGCGGACGCAGACAGCAACGTCCCATGGCGGCTCGTAAACTCGACGTTTCAGAACTGCCAATTCGAGCACCTTCGCGTCGTCGGGTCGAGCCTTGGGCCGAACGGACGGACGGCCATCGATGGCGGACGGGCGACCGACTGCGTGGTGCGCAACTGTCGCTTCGCCGCGATCGAGCGATGGTCCGCAAAGGGCGTCACGCTTGAGGACAGCAAAGCGAACTGCCTATCCGAGTGTGAGCTCGCGGAAGTACGCTGGCTCCGCGGAAGTCTGCCAGCGATCAGCAACTCGACCGTGCGATCGTTGTTCGTCGAAGACGGCGTGTTTCCGAGCATTGCTGCATCGGCGTTCAGAAACTGCCGCTTCGAACGGCTCGGGAATGATGAGTGGTTAGCAGTCGATGACAACCTGCTGCGTAAAGTTGTCGAAGGAGGTTCCCTGACGGATTGTTTGCTGGTTGAAGTGCGACTCGACCAGTTTCACTGGGAGCAGGTCACGCTCAGTGGCGTGAAGTTTGAGAACTGCAAGTTCAAAGAGCTGGTCTTCACCGACTGTGACCTGACTGGCTGCCGGTTTGAGAACGTGTCGGTCGGAACGCTCGACTTCAAGAACTGCAGACTCTCCGGCTGTCATTGGGAAGGGCTTGCACCGGAGACGCTCGGCCTTCCGGTTGACGTATCCGGAGGGATCGCGGGTCTGGCAGAGGCGTCCGACAGCGGTTCGTCGGACGGTGGTTCAACGGTTATCAACATTGAAGCGATGCCTGCGCTCACCGCGTTTTGCGAGATGTTCGTCGCGCGGGACAACGTGAAGTTCGACTTCGTTGCATCCACCGCATCCGGCAAGCCAGTCGATGTGCATATCAGCAAACTCCGCTACTGGGAGTTCTCTGCCAAGGGAGAGTCGGTAGCTTTCAAGACGGAGTTGGGCGACTTGGATGATAAGTCGCCCGCCGGCGTCGCGCGCGTTCTGGCTCGGCTCTTCCGCGAAGTCGGTATCACGTCGGTCGCGACGAAGGGGATGAAAGTCAAGATGGAAGTGCAGTTCCTCAATAAACCGAAGGTCCCGGCCGCCGACTTCAAGAATCTAGCGCGGGCGGCTTTCGAGGAACTGATGGGCGCAGGATGAGGATCACCCCTACTTCCGACGGCCGCAGGCCGCGACAGTCTAGCAAAGGTCGATGTGAATCAGCTATCCGAGGCGACGCAGATCTCGTTCAACTGTTTGGTCGCTATCCCAATCGGCCGGTCGAGTGGGATGCCGGCACAGGACAGTAAGGTGGTGAGCAGATCGCCCTGATTCCCACGGACTCCCGTCACGAATCGGCCCGTCTGAAGGGACCCGCCTCCTTTGCCTGCCAGGATGAAAGGGAGGTTTTCCCGGGTGTGCTTATTGCCGTCCTCCAGGCCAGAGCCCCACATCATGATGCAGTTGTCCAGCAGCGTACCGTCCCCTTCCTTCAGGCTGTGCATCTTCTTCACCATGTAGGCAAACTGCTCGATATTGAACGCCGTAATCGCGGCCACCTTTCGGACCATCTCGGGCTGGTTGTTGTGGTGCGTCTGTGAGTGGTGTTTGTCGGTGAATCCGAGTTCTGGATAGGAAACACCGTTCGGAGTTGAACCGATGTACGTGCTAACTCGAGTCGTGTCGGTCTGAAATGCCAGCACGGTGAGGTCGCACATCACCTGCATGTACTCACTCCGCTTGTCCCCTTCCGGAATCTTGATCTCGATGGGCGGGGAGTCTGAATCGTGACGCTTACTTGAGCGCACCCCCGCTTTCTCCAAAGCGGCTTCCTTCTGGCGGGATTCGATGGCGGCGATGCGCCGTTCCACCGAGCGAACGCTGTCCAGGTACTCGTCCAGCTTGCGCTGGTCGGCGGCCGGCAAGGTTTTTCGCAGCTCTCGCGCTCCACCAAGAACCAGGTCCAACATGCGCTGGTCTAGTGGGCTCATCTGGCGCGGCGTGGCGCCGCGGCCTTGATCGTCCTGCTTGTTGAACAGGCGGTTGAGGACATTGCGCGGATTGACTTCCGCCGGAACTGGTTGCGTGGGAGAGCGAAAACTGCAGTGCGAGTAATACGCCTCATTGAGCCCTTCCTGGTTCTCTTTCCACGTTTGAGGCATCGTGGCTAGTTCCAGAGAAGGCAACGTGGTGAAGGCTCCCACGTAGTTCGCGGCGATCTGATCCGCGGAAATCGCGATCTGAATCTCATTTCGCTTGGCCGGGTCCGGCAAAGTGGCCGTCAGCCAGGTCGAAAGCTCCAGGGCGTGCGGCGCACCGTTGTACGGAGAAATCGGAACCCCAGAGATCCCCTTCATCAGGAGACATTGGTCGAGCACGGGCCGCAATGATTCCAAGGCGGGCGGTGGCGACGTCAGAAAACTCTCCGCGTCTGCCGGCCAAAACTGATCCATGATCACGCCATGAGGCATGTACATGAATCCCAGCCGCACTGGCGGCTTATACGTCTCGCCCCTTTTTTCTTCAGCGCGGCCCATGACATCCAGCAGGGGCAGAGCCAGTGACGCTCCCAACCCCCTCAAGCACGTACGGCGATTGATCACCATGCTCTTCATCATCGGGACTTCCCTTCTTCCTGGATGCGGCGATGCGTGAAAGGGTAACTCGTCACGACCGCAGTAATGACCGTCTGCATGCGATGATCGTCTGCCACGATTTCCTGCATCAAGCCATCGACCACCGTTTCATCATAGCCAGCCAGGCGACGGCATAAGGCGTACGCCAACATTCGTTCCACGAGATTCCGAGCAAAAGGGTCGACTCTTGCGGCAATTATGGTCTTCAACTGTTTGGGGTTGGAAAACTGCTCTCCACTGGGCAGCTCTCCCGACGCATCGATTGCGGCGCCGTTCTCATCTCTGTCCCGCCAGCGGCCGATGGCGTCGAAGTTTTCCAGGCCGAATCCGATTGGGTCGAGCATCTTATGGCAGTTCGCACAGACCGCATTGGAGCGGTGCAACTCCGTACGCTCGCGCAGGGTCAAGTTCATCGCCGTCTGCTCGTCCTGTTTTTCCAAAGCGGGAACATCCGGCGGGGCGGCTGGAACATTCTCACCGAGCACGCGTTCCAGCACCCACACACCACGGTTCACGGCACTGGTGCGATTGGGGAACGAGGTGGCCGCGAGAACGCCAGGCATGCCCAAAATTCCACCTCGATTTTCATCCTTCAGCTGCATTTTGCGCATCTCAGCGCCAGTCACCGCTCCTTCCAGTCCATAAACCGCAGCGAGGGGCTCATTGAGGAAGGTGTAGTCGGAATCGACAAAACGAATGACGCTCTGGTTCTCGCGCACGATGCTTTCGAAGAAGAGTCGTGCTTCGTCATACATGGCCGAGCGCAGGTCGCTGGTCATCTGCGGGAATTTCTCATTGTCGAACGTTTTGGTCGCCAATTGATCCACTCCCAGCCATTGGGCGCCAAACCCATCGAACAGAGCGCGCGACCGGGCATCCTTGAGCATCCGCTTCACTTGCAGCTTAAGCGTCGGCGTCTCATGGAGCTTTCCGCGATCGGCCAGGTCCATCAGTTCCTCGTCGGGCATGGTGGCCCAGAGGAAGTAGGACAAACGGGAGGCAAGTTGGTAGTCGTCGAGCAAAACAATCTCTGCCTCAGAACGGAGTCCTGGCATTGGAGTGATAAAGAGAAACTGCGGCGACACGAGAATCGCCTTAAGCATCAAGCGCAAGGACGCCGGGTAGGAAAGATCGTTTTGCCGTCCAAGATCGAACACGTCCACGAGACAATCGAGTTCCGCCTGCGCGGGCGGGCGGCGATAGGCCCTGCGCGCCAGCGAGCGGGCGACGTCGCGCGCTGCGGCTCGGTATTCGGTCTCTTGGGGAGGAGTCTCGCCGAACAGGCGTCGCTGGGTGTCCGTCGGTGCGGCCCCCTCTGGCGATAGAATCTCGTCAAGCACCTTGTCAGCAATCGCGAGGTACTGCTCGAGCTGCAGCGGTGAAAGCGAATTGAGATATCCCTCGCCGCTCACCTCGTCTGGCAACTCGTTGGCGATTCCCGCCTCAACGCCGAACAGGTCATGCAAGGTGTTGCCGTACTCCGTTTTAGTCAGCCGCCGGATGACAAAAGGTCCCGGATCTTTGCGGCCGAGGTACCTCAATTTCGCCAGCCAGTCCACGAACATCTGCCGCTCGGCATCAGTTGGCAGTTTGTCCGCGTAATCCGGAGGCATATCATGCGCCTTCACTCGGGCGACAGCTTCGCCCCATTGAGAGGTGAAGGCCCAATGCCCCGGACTTTTGAGCGCCGGAGAGAAGTTGACTCCGCCCTCCGTCGGTCGTTTGTTGGAGTGGCAGGAGAGGCAATAGGTCTTGATAAATGGTGCGACGTGATCGTCAAAGTGTTGCTTGGCATCCGCCCTTTGGGCGGCGAGCTGCCCATCGTCGACTTGCTGGGCAAAGGCGGTGATCGGCTGCGACCAAAAGGCGCCGCAGACCGCCATGGCAATCAGGCCATGGTGAAGTTGTGCTTTCGACATTGCCACCCGATCGATCCTTTGCCAGCGACTTGGTATTTGGGCTTGCGGCCTTCATTCTCACCGGCTGGCAACCATTCAGCAACCAGCGCGTTTGGACGATCCAATTGGCACAGGACGCCCTATCTCTCGACGCGCTTAACAGTGTTCGCCCTGTGTGAGAGTGTTGTTACACCCAGCGAACCGACCCATTCATTGGCGGCGCATCGGGCCACTAGGTTTAGGCGCTGGTAGTGCAGAAACCATCTCGCGAGTCGCTGTCCCAAAAGCAAACCACGCCTGCAAGGCAGGTAATGAACCGATGGTGCGTTAAAGAAACGGCAGACAACTGAGGAACACCTCCGCCGTCGCGGTTAGGACCGCATCATTCCGCAGCCCGAAGAATCGACCCAATGACAATTGCACTTCGCCTCACTGGTTGCGATCGTGCGCGCCGTCGCTTCTGGTCAGGCCGAGGAGCGTCGATTCTGAATCCTCGTCGCGTCAGTCGATGTGACCGAAGCGGCGAAAGAAATTGGCCTGACGGATTCTGATTCGTCTGACAATCTCTCCGGAGCAGGCAGTTAACAGAACGCCGACCTAAAGCGTCCCAGCCTTTGGCCAAGTTGGCTCAAAGGCGCCTGGAGTGATGGGCATTGCCAGATTCATCCCCGCCAGCTGAATCAGCTGGCGGTCTGAAAAAGTGAAATGCTCTAAACGCCGACCAGTTCTTCTTCGAGCTTCGAGCGGTTCATTACCGCCGCGAGCGCTCCAGCCCGCAGCGGATCGACCGGCAGCGATAGCTGTGGGCCGTCCTTGAACTTCTGACCGATCGTGATGAATTCCTGCTCGCGATTGAGGAAGGCCTGCACGACATCGGGATCGAACTGCGTGCCGTTGCCTTCCAGGATGATGCTGCGCGCCGTGTCGTGGCTGTAGGCCGGCTTATAGACGCGCTTGCTCGTCAGGGCGTCGTACACGTCAGCCAGGGCAACCACGCGACCGCAGAGCGGGATTTCTTCTCCCTGCAGCGCGTTGGGGTATCCCTTGCCGTCGTACCGCTCGTGATGCGTCATGGCGATTTCGTGGGCCATGCTCAAAAAACGCGCATCGGGCCGCGCTTGGGCGACGGTCTGCAGCGTGGCGCCGCCGAGCGTCGTGTGGGTCTTCATGACGTCGAACTCTTCCGGCGTCAGGCGACCGGGCTTCAGCAGCACGCTGTCGGGGATGCCGACTTTGCCGATGTCGTGCAGCGGGCTGGTCAGGTAGACGAGCTGCACGTAATCGCCGTCGATGATGTCGCGATACTTCGGCCAGCGCGAAAGCTCGTCGGCCAGCACTCGGCTGTACTCGCGCATCCGCTCGAGGTGAGCGCCCGTGTCGATGTCGCGCGATTCGGTGAGCTTCGCCATCGCAAAGATCATCAGATCGCGGCTTTCGAGCGACAGGATTCGCTCGCCCGTGCGCAGGCGCATCCGCAGTTCGTGCGGATGGAACGGCTTGGTGAGGAAATCGTCGGCGCCGGCGTCGAGACCGCAGACCGTGTTCTCCACGCCCGTGTTCGAGGTGAGCAGGATGAAGTAGATGTAGCCCGACATGCTGCGGCGACGGATCTCGCGGCACAGTTCCAGTCCGCTCATCCGCGGCATCTGCCAGTCGGAAACCACCAGGCGAAACTTGCCCGTGCGCACCTGCTCGAGCGCCTCGCATCCATCGGCCGCGGTGGTGACCTGGTAGCCGAACTGCTGCAAGTTGTCGGTCAGGATTTCGGAGGTTACTGGATCGTCGTCGACAACAAGCACTCGCATGACTTCGGTCTCCGGGATACGTGATCGGGTGGCGGTTGGCGAGGGCGGTTGGATAGGCCGCCCTGGGAAACAATCAACTCAGATGGCGGCGGCGGGAGATTTGCGAAGCGATTCCGAAATCCGCACCCGATCGTGCTGCATGCGAGCGATTTGCTCCGGCAGCTCCGCCATGCAGGCGTTCTTGGCCAGCCGTTCGGCCGCCATGGCGCTCTGGAAGAGATGGCGAGCTTCGACGTTGGCCGACATGCCCTTGATGCGATGCGCGACGAGCGCCGCCGAATCGACGTCGCCGGCCTGCACCGCCTGTTCGAGAGCCGCCAGGTCGGAGTCGAGCTGCGACTCAAATTTGGCGAGCACTCGCTCCACCAGATTCAGGTTGCCCAGGCACCGCGCCTTGAGCCCTTCCAGATCGATGACAGGCTGATCCTGCACATGCATCGAGTTGTTCATGGCTACACCCATTTGCCCCGTGAGCCGAGATGGAAACTTGCCCCTTGAAGGCGGTGCGGCGGCCCAGACAGGCCACCACAAATCCCTTCACCAGGCAAACTCTAGCTCGGCATCAGAATCGGGCAAAAGCGATTTTCCGCTGCGCGGAAGGCCTTGCGCAGCGGCGCACCGCGCAGGAAAAAAGCCTGCCGGAGGACCGGCAGGCTTGGGATGATCGTTACGAACGTCAGAGTTTCCGCTGCGAATTCAGGTCACTTCGGACACTGACTGCCACTACAGCTAGGGCAATTCGCGAATGCGCAATTCCCGGAACTCGATCGGCGAGCCTTCGCTCTCCAGGCAGAGATAACCGGTTTTTGGGTCACAACCGCTGCCGCCGGAAACTTCCTCGCCATTGACCCACAACCGCACCTCGCCGTTGATCGCGCGGATGTAGTAGTGGTTCCACTCGTTGATCCCCTTGCTCAGTTCCTTGCGCGGAAAGCTCCGCTCGCCGCTGGGCGAAAGGGGCGGGAAGGGCTTCATCTTCACACCGACCGGGAAGACGTCGCCGTTGGTCGTGAACCAGTCCGCCTTCTTGCCGGTGTTCTTCTCGTAGTTCTCCTTGTAGCCGTGGTCGAGGACCTGCACCTCGATCCCCTTGGGCAATTGCCCCGGCTTGATGTTGAGCGACTCTTCCGGAACCCAGACGAACACGCCGGAGTTGCCCGCCGACTTGAGATGCTTCCACTGAACGACCAGCTCGAAGTTGGTCACCTTCTCCTTCGAGCGAATGACGCCCACCGGCTTGCCCGTGCACTTGGCGACGCCGTTTTCCCAGGTCCAGGTATCGTCGGCGCAGTTGACGTTCACAAAGTCGTCGCCGCCGAGCGCCCGCCAACCGGGCCCGGTGCCGTCGATGAAGGCCTTCGGGGGGGACGATTCCGAGGACTCTTGAGCGGAGACGATCCCAGCCACGGCGAGGACGGCCAGGACGGACGAAACGAGCGAACTTCTCAGGTGCAGATTCATGCGGACTCCAGTTACATAGGAACCAGATCTCAGGTGAGTCACCGAGCCGGCTCGGAGAAGGTAGGCGAGACGATCGAGGAATATGGTAACTCGGTGCGCGGCCGCGTGCGGTCCCTCGGTCACAAAAAAACGGCAGACGAAGCTCAGGACAACTTCGTCACTCCGGGCACGGCGATGGTGGGCGGCGGCAGCGGTCCCCACTCGTAGGCGGGCGGCGAGAGGTCTTCCTTCGATTCCAGGGCCTGTTTCCAGGTCACTTCCTGGCCGGTGTAGGTGGCCATGCGTCCCATGATGGCGAGCAACGTGCTGCGGCACATGTATTCGCCGTTGTTGATCGGCTGGGCCGAGCGGATGCTGCGCAGCAGCTCGTCGTGCTCGGTTTGATAGATGTTGTTGGTCTCCCCTTCGTACTTCCACGTCGAAGCTCCGCGAATGGTCGGCCCTTTCTCCGAAAGGTTCGCCGTGCCGGTCTCGCCGAAGACCTGCAGGCTCATGTCGTTCTTGCAGCCGGGCATCTGCCGCGTGTGGCTGAGCAGGCGAGCTCCGTCGGCGTACTCGTAGACGACCGAATGATGGTCAAAGATGTTGCCGTATTCGGGCCCGGTGCGCACCTGCCGGCCTCCCATGCCGACGGCCTTCACTGGATACTCGTCCCGCATGACCCACGACGCCGCGTCGAGGTAGTGGACATGCTGTTCGACGTTGAAATCGCCGCTGAGCCAAGTGAAGTAGTACCAGTTACGCATTTGCCAATGCATGTCGGTCCAGTCGGGCTCGCGCAGGCGGAGCCAGATCGGGCCGCGCAGATCGTTCGCTTGCAGGTAGCGCGGCTTGCCTACGGCGCCGTCGTGAATGCGGGCGATCGTTTCCTTCAGGCCGAGCGAGTAGCGCAGGCAGAGGCCGGAGACGATGGATAGGTTCTTTTTCTTCGCCGCTTCGCAGCTCGCCAGCACGCTGCGGACGCCCGGCGCGTCGACGGCGACCGGCTTCTCGGCAAAGACATGCAGACCCGCTTCGACGGCAGCCTGCAAATGCATCGGCCGGAAATGAGGAGGCGTGCAGAGCAGCACGACATCGATGCCGCTGCCGATGACACCGCGATAGTTGTCAAACCCGGTGAAGCAACGCTCCGGCGGCACGTCCAGCTTGCCGCGGAGCGATTCCTCGCGCTGGAGCGCCGCGAGGCACAGCTTCAGCCGATCTTCAAACACGTCGCCGAGGGCGACGAGCTTCACATTCGGATCGGCCCGCAGAGCGTTCACCGCGGCGCCGGTTCCACGGCCGCCGCAGCCGATCAGGCCGATCTTGAGCAGATCGCTCCCGCCGGCGTGCGCCGAACGCTGCAATCCGAGCGAAGCGCCCGCCGCCAGCGCCGCGGCGGAAAGAGTGGCGCTGGCCAGAAACTCCCGGCGGGATTCAGCCGGGCGAGGAGGCGAAAGACTTTCGGCCATCGATCGTGTTCTCCGGGTCGCAGAAAGCGAGTCCCAGTGGAACTGATCGATGGCCGAAAGGCAATGTTTTGTCGATCGCGAAGCGCGAGACGCTTGCGACGCCATGGAGCCGACTAATTGCCGCTCTTGCTGATCGTGATCACGATTTCCGTCGTGTCGGGGGTCACCGAAGTCTTCAGTCCCGATGTGCTGAAGTCGGAATATTTGGCCGGGATCGGCGGAGTGGTCGGGGCGGCGCTGTCCCCCGCAGGTAGCGGGGTCACGCTGACCGCGTGCTCACCGGCAACTACGCCATCTCCCTCTTTGAATGTCGAGAGCGTGAACTTTCCTTCCGAGTCGGCCTGCCCGTGAGCGTCGATCGTCTGATCGCCGGCTTTGGTCTGGAGCGTGATCGTGCCCCCAGCGGTGACCGGCGAGCCGTCCTCATAGACCAGTTTGCCGGGGATGTTGTAGGTCTTCACTTGTCCCCCGCATCCCACCAGGCCCAAGACCACGACCAAGGAGACCGTCCGAACCAACCAATGAGCAGCAGTAGACATGCAGCATCCTGTGAACAGAGTGAGCCAAAGCAGAAGGACGGCCGAGAGTCGGCCGTCCGCGAATGTAACAGACTCAAGCAGGGAACGATGGCGGATTAGAAATCGCCGCTGGGCACACCACCATCGTTGCGGCAGGCCAATTGAGCCAGCGTAACGGTGCTGACGTTCGGATTCAGCGGCCGGACGCTTCCGTCGCCCCACACGAAGTTGCAGGTGCCGGCGGAGTGCCAACTGCCGAAGACGGCGATTTGCTGTCCGCCAACCGTGTCGTACGGGCCCTTGGCGATCGGCCAGTTGGGCGTAGTGCCCATCGTCTTGCCGCCGGCCACGCGAATGATGCTGTAGGCGTAGCTGCCCAGAATGGGGCCGTCGCCGCCGGTTCCTTCCTTGCCGATCTCTTTGATCGTCACGTGCTTTTCGCCGATCATGATCGTGTTGCTCGTGCCGTCGGTGACCGAAGCCATGTTGGTCTGGCTCTTCATGGGCGGAACGCCCGAGGTGGTCACCACCAGCATGCCGGTGGCCGAGGCGCGGCGGTACGGCGGATCGTCAGCGCTCCAGCCGTCGACCGTCGCATAGTCACCGAGCGATCCGAGCCACTTCGTCGTGCCGTCAACCGACGTAGCAAACTGTCCCGTCATCCGCCGCGACGGGCACACATAAACCGGAACCGATGCCTTCAGCGACGATTCGTACTGGTTGACGATTGTCTTGTTCAGATCGAAGGTTTCGTAAAGATTGGTCTGCTCGATATAGGGCAGAATCAGGACCGTCCAACCAACGTACGTGTAGCCAATCCGCGAGGGAGGCAACTGGTTCATCGTGTCGTGGAAGTTGTGAACGCCAATGCCCATCTGCTTGAGCTGATTCTGACACTTCGACCGCCGCGAAGCTTCGCGGGCAGCCTGAACGGCAGGCAGCAGCAGAGCCACCAGCACGCCGATGATCGCAATGACCACCAGCAATTCCACTAGCGTAAACGCGGAGCGCGTTGCTTTTCGTAGAGACATATTTACCCCAGCACACGAAAAGATGAACCGAATGAAAAAACGAAACCTCGCTGGCGGAGCCGCCAAGCCTGACATTGTTGAGTCGCGGAAAGATAAGGCGCGACCATTCGACTAAACTCGGTAAGGTTAGAAATAAACCGGCACCGCGATTTGTCTGGCAATCTGTCTCGCCCCGTGGGTGTTGTAGACGGCAAAACCCGCAGGGAGAGCCTCAGATTAGCGGCATATTTCCGGGAATGCAAGTTTTTTGCCTTTACCGCCCAGCCTTAGTTCCTCGCGGCGGCAGGAATGCAAAAGCGTTTCCGTTTGAGGTTTAGATCGACCAGCGCCCGGGCACGCTGCATGCAATCACGCAAAAACCGCCTCGTGACTGGCACATTCCTTGGTTCCCCGTTCGGTTTGGTCTGAGAATACTTTTCGGGGAACAAACCTCTCCTCGACTGAACCGCAGGCGACGCGCTCGCGTACACGACCTCTCCAGGCCTGCTCGGTAAATCGCCACACACTCGAGCGGCTTTATTCTTCAACGTCCGAGTTCGCGAAACGTTACGCGCCTGCGCTGCTGGCGGTCGCACGTTTTGTGCGGAAATGCGCCCGTGCAGCCGCACAGCCCTTCGCTTAGAATGCCTCGTCCATCGGCAAGCTGAAGTCCTTGATGCGCTACCGTCCGATTCCCGACCACTCGGTTACCATGGCCCCAAAG
>JAEZAS010000295.1 GCA_023430365.1 Planctomycetota bacterium | reverse complement strand
TTGCTTGCCTTCGGCCAGCCATTGCTCGACCTTGTCGTTGGCCGAGAGCACCGTGGTGTGGCTGCGGCGGCCGAAGTAGCGACCGATCTCCGAGAGAGCGGAGCGGGTGTACTTGCGGGCGAGGAACATCGCCAGCATCCGCGGATGGCTGACCGCTGGGCTCTTGCCCCCCGATTGCAGCTGATCGGCTTCGACACCGAAGATTTCCGACACCGCTTCGACGATATCGTTCAGCCGAACGGCCTTACGGCTGGTGCGGAGCAGGTCGGTCAATGCGAACTGGGCAAAGTCGGTCGAGATGGCCCGGCCGAAGGCTTCGCTCGCGGCTTGCAGGCGGTTGAGAGCGCCAGCGAGTTGACGGGCGTCGCCATCGAGCTGACTGGCGAGCCAACTCAGGCAGTTTGCTCCGATGGTCATCGATTGCCGAGCCGCCATATTTTGCAGGATCTGCAACCGCGTCGCATAATCGGCAGGCTCGATGCCGCACGAAAGGCCGCCGCCCAGACGCGCCACGATCTCCGGCCCCAGGGCCCGCAGTTCACTCGGTGGCCGGTCGGCCGACAACACCAACTGGCGGCCGTCGCGAACAAGGGTATCGATCGTGTGCAGCAGTTCCACGAGCGTCGATTGCTTGCCGGCGAAGAACTGCACGTCGTCGATCAACAGCATCTCCACGTCGCGGTACTTGCGACGAAAGTTCGGCAAACCCGAGCCGCGGAGCGCTTCGACGAATTGCGTCGTGAATTGTTCGGCCGACAGGTAGATCACTCGCTTAAGAGCGCCCGAGCGGCGGGCCTGCACCCAAATGCCTTCGAGCAGATGTGTCTTGCCGCAACCGCTGGGGCCGTGAATCAGCAGCGGCGAGAACGTGCCAGGCCGGCTGATTACGCTGCTTGCCGAAGCGTGAGCCATGCGGTTGCAGTCGCCGACGACGAACGTGTCGAGCGAAGCGAACTGCCGCCGCAGCAACCGCGGCTGCTGGTGGGCGGCCGATGCATCCCGGCGATCTTCCGCAGCCACCACCGGAGCGTCGGCCAGAGCCGGTGCATGCGACGAGGTGGCCGCTGTGGGTAGCGGCAACGTCGTCGAGGCATCGGCGGTGGCGAACAACGGCAGGTCCTGCTGGTGGTTCGAGTGCTGCGGTTTGGCGCGACGACGTGACGAAGGGGTCGAGCTTGCGGCCGACGTCGCAGCGGGGGCGAGCGAGGCGTCGCGGACAAAGTCGACGCTCGAAGCCTCGCCGAGGGTTTCGGCGGCAGCGACCAGGTCGTCGCGGAACGCACGGCGAAGGCGTTCCAGCTTGAAGTTATCGGCAACCGCGACGATCAGGCTTCGCTCTGAGACGCGCAGTTCGACGCCCGCGCCGAACCACAGGTCGAATCGGTCTTGCCCGATTCGCCCAAGCAACGCCTGGCGTACAGCCGTCACGATTTCCTTATCGTCCCTGGTCACCCTACGGCATCCTCAGCGCGCACCGGTGGCGCGGCTTCTCTAACTGGGGTTTCTACGTCGCGGGAGAAAAATCGCCCGACACTCGTTGCCGACGAACAGGCGCGATCATGCGCCGATTACAAGATTCCAAAACCATCCCGGCCCGTGTCTGAACCGCAAACGTGAGGGCCGATTCTATCTGCGCCAGCACTGCTGTCAAACCGGCGGTTAAAGCCCCAGGAAGAAATCTTCATGCGGCCTTCACCCGCTGCCGAAATAGGCCGCGTTTGTCCGGCCACTTCGGGAAAAAGTTTTCCCCGCGTCCATTTTGGCACGCTAGCGACGGCACGTGGAAAACCTGTCAGAGCAATCTGGGGGCGTCTTGGATGCACTCTCTAAGTGCAAGACGCATTTGCTCTTAGCGGAATCGGCCGCCGGCTGCGCGAGCGCGTGACACGTTTGGTCACGCGACTTTTCGGGGTGCGCGAGCTGGGCGGTGAACTGCGAGTTGGAGGGTGTGAAGATACGCGGATTACGACCCGTTGCGCAGTTGTTTCCAGTAGACGCTTCGGCGGTCGAAGGCCTGGAAGCCCGTCGCGTCGTAAAGCTGGAGAGCAGGACGATTGGCCGCATCGACGGCGAGCACTAGTCGGTCCCGTCCGCCCTGGCGAGTCAGCCACTGGGCCGCTCGCACGAGGGGTTGGCCGAGGCCTTGCCCGCGGGCCTCCGGCGTCAGACCCATATAGACCAGTTCGTAGTGGCCCAAATCCGGATGATCGGCCAGCAGCAGGCAACCGACATCGACTCCGTCGCGGCGGGCAATGAGCCAAAGCTCCGGGCGGTAGTCGCCAATGGCCCGATAGCCGTCGATGACGTCGGCCGTATCCCGACAGCCATCCAGTTGCGGGCAGTCCTTGGTGCCGACGTAGGTGCGATCGATGGCTTCGATCAATCGCGCCTCGCTGCCGGATGTCAACGGCTGCAACTCGAACGGATAAGCGGGTTGCTCGGTCGGAAAAGCTTCGTTGCTCGCTTGCAGATAGAGCAAGTCGGCCAGCAGCGCGAATCCACCCGCCTGCAAGTGCTCGGCGTCGAGCAGGGCCTCGGGGTCGAGGAGCGATTGGGCAATGACGATGTCACGGCCGGCGAGTTGCCGGCAGAGTTCGTCCATGAGCGTGGAGGTGGTGACGAGCGGTTGCGGCTCGACGAGTTGCGGTGGCCATACCACGGCCGCCTTTCCGGGCACACACTGTGCGAGGACCGATCCGGCGAGGATGGAGCCCCGGCGTGCTTCGATCAGTACGAGTGGCGAAGTCGTTTCATCCGGAGTTTCCGCTACCGCCTGCAACAATCGCTCTCGATCCGTCTCCGGCCAGGCCCGCAGGGCGAGCTGCAAGGCGTGGCTTTCGACGATCAGCGGTGCTCGGGCGACATGCAACTGCGTAGAGATCGTAGACATCCGGGGTGCTGGCCACAAAGTGTTGCGAGTAGGAGCGTTAGATTTCGCGCAGTATACTGCACATAGTGTGCCCGCTTGCAGCAGGACGGAAACAGCCGCGGCGGTGTCACTTGCGGCGCCTTATGGGGGAGAAACTGGCATGCGAACGGCTATTTGTCTGACGATCTTGGGCTTGGCGATTCTGCTGGGACCTCCGCGGGCTCAGGGACAACTGCTCGATCGTTTGGAGCGAACGCTGGATCGGATTAATAGCGGCGCACCCGCGGCCAGCGACGATGCGCTGCCCGAACCGTCCGGCGACGATCGGCCGACGCTTGGGCTCAGCACCAACGAAGAGGGGGAACCGGGAGGCGGCGTCCTCATTGCCACGGTGGCTCCCGATGGTCCCGCCGCCAAAGCAGGGCTGCGTGTCGGCGATCTGATTACTGAGTCCAATGGCAAGCCGGTTAATTCGGCCAACGAACTCGGAGAAGCCCTCCAGGGGGCCAAAGTCGGCGATCGGGCCAAGTTCACGATTCGCTCGCTCGGTCGCGATCGCAAGATCGAAGTTGTCTTCGCCGGCCGGGCTCCTGACGCCGGCGCCCCGCGCGACCCACTGCCGCCTCCTGTGCCAGCTGACGACGGAGGTGCTCCGCGCCCAGCACCCCGCGACACGTTCAATCCCGATCGCCCGCTCCCGCCGCTTCCACAACGCGACCCCGTGGAAGAAGAGCCCGCCGCTGAGCCCGCTGGTCGGCCGACGCTCGGGGCGCGCGTGGGACCGATTACGGAAGAGGCGGCCGTTCGTTATGGAGTGCCGACTCGTCGAGGCGCGTTGATCACCCGCGTGGAGCCCGAAGGGCCGGCCGATCGCGCGGGTTTGCCGGTCGGCGGCGTTGTGGTCGCCGTGGATGGCGTCCGGATCGACACCTCCGATCAACTGGTCGACGCAATTCGCACCTCGCGCGCTGGGCAGGAGATCGAATTGTCGTACTACAACGGTCCGGAGATGACCCGCAAGACGGTTCGCCTCGGCTCGAGTGGCCCAGCCCCGGCGGGAATTGGTGAACCATCGCCGAGGACCAACCGCATCGATCTCGGACCCGCTCCCGCCTTCAATCCGATTGCTCCCCAGCCTTCGGCCGGTGGTCTTCAACCCCCTGGGGGCGGCGGCGACGAACTGTCGGCGCTGCGGCAGGAAGTGCAGGAGCTGCGCGACCAGTTGCGTGCTCTGCAGCAGCGGCTCGATCGGCTTGAACGAGCGCCAGCCTCCGGCGGCGCTGCGATCGACGACGGAGGCGCCGCCGCTTCGCCGCCGCGCTTTGCGCCTCCGATTCCACAGCCGTAATCAGGGCGTTCACGCAATCCACGACACCGGCGGACCAGTGATGCCGCCGGCTACTTGAGCCGTGGAAAATGCGGTATTCTGCACCGGATCAAGATCGGCCATCGGCCGCCAGGGACAAGGACCGTCTCCATCGCACAACTCGCGATTTCGCACCTCGGCAAAGGACCACACGGATGAAACGAATCTTTGGTTTGCTCTCCCTTGCGCTTGTTGGATTCATCGCCAGCTGGCAGCCGCTGCCGGCCGCCGATGAGGCCGCGAGCGGTTCCCAATCGACAGCTCAGAAAGCTCCCACCACCATGGACGAAGTGCCGCTGATTCCGCGCGAGAAGTTTTTCGGCAATCCCGAGAAGGCCCGCGCTCGACTCAGCCACGACGGCAAGCGCCTCGCCTTCGTGGCGCCCGTGGAAGGGGTGCTCAACGTCTGGGTCAGCCCCAACGACGACCCCGAGCAAGCCAAGCCGGTCACGTTCGACAAGCACCGGGGCGTGACGGCCTATTCGTGGGCTTACACGAACAAGCACATCCTCTACACCCAGGACAAGAACGGCGACGAAGACAATCACGTCTACGTCATCGACCTGGAATCGGGCAAGATCACCGATCTGACGCCGCTCGACAAAATCGCCGCCCAGATTGAAGGGGTGAGCGAGAAGTTCCCCGAGGAGATTCTGGTCGGCGTCAACGATCGCGACGAGCGGCACTTTCACGACATCTACCGCGTGAACATTCTCACCGGCGATCGCAAGCTGGTGCAGCTCAACCCCGGCTTCGCCGGCTTTCTGACCGACGACGACTATCGCGTGCGGTTTGCGATCAATTTCACCCCCGACGCCGGCCAGGTTTGGCTCAAGGCCGAGCCCGACAACAAGTGGGACCAATGGGTGAAGATCGACTCGATCGACGCCATGACCACATCGCCGGCCGGCTTCGACAAGACGGGCGAGAAGATGTATCTGATCGACTCGCGCGATCGCAACACTGCCGCGCTCGAAGTGCTCGATCTGAAAACGGGCGAAGAAACGGTCATTGCCAAGAACGACAAGGCCGACATTAGCGGCGCCCTGGTGCATCCGACCGAGAAAACCATCCAGGCGGTCAGCTTCACCTACGAGAAGACCGAATGGATGATCCTCGACGACGCCGTGAAGGCCGACTTCGAGTATCTGAAAACGGTCGAAGACGGCGACATTCAGATCACCGGCCGAACCCTGGACGACAAGCGCTGGACCGTGGCCTATCTGAAGGACAACGGGCCGGTGCAGTTCTACATCTACGACCGGGCCAATGGCGAGCGGAAGACGAAGTTCCTCTTCACCAGCAACCGCGAACTCGCGAAGCTGCCGCTGGTGAAGATGCATCCCACCGTGATCAAGTCGCGCGATGGGCTGAACCTGGTCAGCTACCTGACGCTGCCCAAGTGGGCCGATCCGGACGGCGACGGCCGGCCGAACCAGCCGCTGCCGATGGTGGTGAACGTGCACGGCGGACCTTGGGCTCGCGACGACTGGGGCTACGATCCGGAGCATCAGTTGCTCGCCAACCGCGGTTACGCGGTGTTGTCGGTGAACTACCGCGGCTCGACCGGCTTCGGCAAGGAATTCATCAATGCCGCCAATCGCCAGTGGGGCGCGAAGATGCATGACGACATCATCGACGCCTGCAACTGGGCCGTGGAGCAGAAGATCGCCCAGAAGGACAAGATCGCCATCATGGGGGGCAGCTACGGCGGCTACGAAACGCTCGTCGGTCTGACGTTCACGCCCGACTACTTTGCCTGCGGCGTCGACATCGTCGGTCCTTCGAGCCTGATTACACTGATGCAGAATCCGCCGCCGTACTGGATGCCGTTCATGCCCGTGATGAAGGCCCGCGTCGGCGACGTCAGCACGGAAGAAGGACGCGAATTCCTCAAGAGCCGCTCGCCGCTGTTCTTCGTCGACAAGATCAAGAAGCCGCTGCTGATCGGCCAGGGGGCGAACGACCCGCGCGTCAAGCAAGCCGAGGCGGACCAGATCGTGGAGGCGATGAACGAGAAGAAGATTCCGGTCACCTACATGCTCTTCACCGACGAAGGACACGGCTTCGCCCGGCCGCAGAACCGCTTTGCGTTCTACGCCGTGACCGAAGCGTTCCTGGCCGAGAACCTCGGCGGTCGGTACGAGAAAATCGGCAACGCCTTCACCGGAGCGGCCTTCAAGGTGCCGAGCGGTCAGAAGGACGTGCCGGGCCTGGCCGACGCGCTGAAGACCTACGAGGCAAAGTCGGCCGAGAAATCAGGCGAATAACCCTCGTCAGCGGATCAAACTAGAATCCTCCGTCCCAGGCTCCAGCCTGGGACGAAACTAACGCGAGGCTCCGCCTCGCCACCCGCAAGAAGACCCCGCCACTAAGTCAACCGGCGAGCGACCACGGCCCATACCTGCCCATTGCGCGGCATCAGCAAAATCACCGCCGCATCCTCCGCTTTGGTCTGCAACTTCTTCTGCACCACAAGCGGATCAATCTCCACGCCCCGCTTCTTCACCTCCACCCGCCCAATGTTCCGCGCCGCCAGCAAAGCGGCCAATCGCTTCAGATCGAACGGTAGTGTTTCCAGCACTTCAAAGCCTGCCAGAACCTCGTCATTGACGAATTGATCACCAGTCAGATAGGCGACCCGCGGAGCCACAGCGTCCAGGGCGTATTTGCGACTGATGTAGCCCGTGAGATCGGCCGCGAGGACGGTTGGATGCGGTTCATAGAGATAGAGACTGATACTGTTAGCCTGGCCGATCTCTAGGCCAGGATGACCGTACACGACGCGTATGCGTCGGTCGTCCACGATCGCTGCCGCCCGCCTACCGGGCGAGCCCAGTTTGCCATGCTAGTAAACCAGCTGCCGGCATTACCCTCGGCTACCGATCCACTCACACTCGCCCCGTTCTTCCCAACCGGGCGGAATCTCCGCCGCGGGAGCCAGCTTGATCGCTCCGTTCGGATTCGCCGCAAGCAATCGTTCCAGCGTTTCCAGCGGCGGCTCGTGCAGTTCGACTTGCGTCGTCCGTTTGCCGGCCGGCCGGCGGTCAGGGTCAATATGCCAGGCGTCGTACTCGGTCAGCGGAGTCGCTTCCGCTCGCGCGCATTGCACTTCGGCGTTCGAGACGGAAAGCACCTCGCAATTCTTTCTCGCAATCGCCGCCGCAACTTCGCTCGCATCCACTCCGGGGGCTGATCCATTCCGCCCGAGCAGCAGCAAGTCCCCGCCGAGGCCGCAGCACAGGTCGGCGACGCGGCCACCCTCCTCAAACCGCTCCGCCTTGTAGGCTGCGATGCGTTCGTCGGTCGCTTGTTCCAGCCCAACGCGGGTGAAGAACATCCGCTCGGCCTGCGAAAACTTCTCTTTCGCCCGGCGGCGAAGTTTGGCCAGTTCGACGATCAGATGGGCCCGCTCGGGCGAGAGTGTCTTTCGCAGCCGCTGCACCAGCCGAACGATCTCACCACCGCGCAAGGTGTCTGCGCCAGCGGCTTCGGCAATCCAAGGTTCCGCCGCGGGGCTCAAAAGCCAGTGGTAATCGTCAATTGCAGCAGTCACGCAAAGCTTAGCCAGTCGTCCGGAGAAACCACCGTTGCCTAACAGGCCGGCGGACGCAATGATGGCCATTATGACTTGGGGCGTCGAGACCTTAGGACTGTATTTGCATCTGGCCCGGGCCGCGGAACGCCGCAGCCGGCCGCTGGTGCGCGATCGCATGCTGCTGATGGGCGCCGTCATTGCCAGCCGGCTCAATTTGAGTCCGGTCGCGGCCTACTGCCGCCATCGCGT
>JAEZAS010000100.1 GCA_023430365.1 Planctomycetota bacterium | reverse complement strand
GTGGCGTATGTCGTCGGAGGGGGCGTGGGTATCCTCGCGCTGGTGTTTCTCGGGCTCGCCTTCTTCTGGCGCCGAGGCGAACCGCTGGACGACGAGGCGCCGACCTACTCGCGAGACCGAGTTCGTGCGTCGGAATCTGACGAGCCAGGCGACAATAATTCCACCACTACCACAGACGATCAGCCGGTACGAGCCGCCCCCCGCACCGAGCCTTAGAAGCTAAGAGATCCGGAACCGAACGATGGATACCGTTTCCCGCCGCAAACGCCTGGAGCAGGATTTCGCCACGCTGGTGGCGTTGCGCTCCGATAGTCCGCTCTTCGAATTTGATCCCGCCGACGAAGTATCGAGCCTGTATATCGTCCGCTTTAGCGGTCGCGGGCTGGGGCCCGTTGACG
The DNA here is from genome assembly GCA_023430365.1 of Planctomycetota bacterium. Lineage (GTDB taxonomy): Bacteria > Planctomycetota > Planctomycetia > Pirellulales > Pirellulaceae > JAEZAS01. Next base: position 6,268 of record JAEZAS010000100.1, on the reverse strand, counting down.
TCATCGGCCGACCGTCGCTCGTGTCGCAGCACGAAGTCGAAGTGCGGTTGCCGCTCGACTATCCCGAGCAGCCGCCGGACATCCGCTGGCTCTCTCCCCTGCTCCACCCGAACCTGTCGTTGGGCGGCGTGGTTCAACTGGCGGACCTGCAGTTGCCTTGGTCAGCCGACATGGGGCTCGATGTGGTTTGCGAACGACTGTGGGATGTCGCGCGCGGGGCGTACTTTGACCTGTCTCGCGCCAGCAACGAAACGGCTCGCCCTTGGTACGACGCGGCCACGCCCATTGCCCTGCCGCTCGACGATCGTCCGCTCCGATGTGTCGGCGAGAACACTTCGAACATCGTCCGCTACCGTCGCACGGGTGAGCAGTGGAACTGGCCGGTGGCCGACGGCATTCTGTTCATCGGCGAAGAGAACGCGGGCGCCGAGTTGGCGTCGCCTCCCGTCAGCGAGCGGAACCCACAAGACATTCTGTATATTGGACCGGAATCGTAAGTAGTCCCTTGCAGCTGGGCTGCATCAAGTGCCAGGCGGCTGGGCGTCAGCCAGAACGGAAGGCCTGTCGGCCGTGGAATGTCTTGGAATTAGCCTCGTTATCCTGATCGTCGGCGTCTTTCTGCTGATGGTCGTTGCCAATCGGTTGCAGGCGAACGCCGACCGCTGGAACCGTTCGTTCCTGCTGGCGGCCCGCCGTTTCGGCGGCGACCTCAGCCGCGGCGGCTGGTTCCGCAATCCGTCGCTGAAAATGCGATATGGGCCCACCCACGCACGGCTGGCCGTGTACCGCTATGGCGGCAACAACGGGCCGTGGTGCATGGAAATGGTTGTGCACCTGCCCGAGCCGATTGGAACGCGCTGCGAAATCGGCCTTCGTACGAAGCAGCGGCGTCTGGCCCGCAGCCACTATGGACTGAGCGAAATCGAGCTCGATTGGGGAGACTATCGCTATTACTGGCAGGTGCTGACCGACGACGGCGATGCGGCCAACCTGCTGATCTCCCGTGCGGTGCGCACCCAGATCGATCAGCTCTGGAAGTTTCCGTTCCGGTCGGAAGTCGGCGTGAGCCTGTTTCCCAATTGGCTGATCGTGCGAAAAATCTGGGACTCGACTCGGCCGATTGAGATCGAATCGTTCGCCGAGATGACGCTCAGCTTGTTCGATCAATTGCAGCTTGCCCGCTCGGCGGGGATCGAATTCCTGGAAGGCTCGGCGCCCGTCATCATCGAGGACGCCCATTGCCGCATCTGCGGCGACGCGATGCTCCGCGACATCGTTCTCTGCCGCCGCTGCAAAACGCCCCACCATCGCGACTGCTGGGAATACGCCGGCGGCTGCTCTACCTATGGCTGCAAGGAAACGGACTATCAGCTTCCAACCACGCCCGATCGCATGCCCCAGCCCCAGCAGAAGCCAGCCAAGCCGCGTTGACCGCAGCCGGCATTCGCGCTTGCCGGCTACTTGCTCTGGTTCGTCTGAATATGCTTCTCGACTGCGGCCAGCAGCGGGTCGATCGTTTGGGGCCAGATCTGGTGAGGTGGATTCCAGGAAAACCACTCGCAGCCGAGGTGCTCGGTTAGCTTGAGTTCCACCTCGCGTTTCAGCCGGGCGAGGAAGATGACGACGGTCTTGTGGCAGCGTTCGCCAAACCGTTCGGAATCGAGTTCGTAGCCCGTGGTGAAACGGAACGTCGGATCAAACTCGACGTCGTCGGCCGAGATGCCGGTTTCTTCCCAGAGTTCGCGGATGGCGCATTCGATTTCGGTCTCGTCGCCGTCGACGTGTCCCTTCGGCAAGTCCCACCGCTTGGCATGCTTCATCAGTAGGAACGACTCGATCGGCTGACCGCGGGTCACGAGCACGCCGCAGGCTTTGATTTCACGCATGGCGGGGGAGGGGCGAAGGGGCAAAGAGGCAAAGGGAAGTTGGTTGAACTCGGAACGGAAGCGAGAGAGGTAACACAGGAGCCAAGCTGGTACCTAGTACCCAGTACTCAGTACGGGGAGGCTGCTAGGAGGAATTGCGAAGGCTGAGCACCAACGGCAAGCACCCATCCCTTCGCCTCTTCGCCCCTCGCTCCGCTCACTCCGGCACGGCAAAGTCGGCGATGAACAGCTGACTGCTGTGGTCTTCACTGCGAGTGCTTGTCCACATCAATTGCTTGCCATCCGGCGAGAAGACCGGCAGCACGTCGGCGCCCGCGAAATCGGTCACGCGAATCGGCTTGCCGAGCGTGAACTTGCCGTCCTCGACTTCGTACTTCGCCATCCACAGATCGTAGTTCGGCCGGGCGGTGGGATCGGAGTGATCGGCGCCGGACCAGATCAGATACGGCCTGGTGGGATGCCAATAGGGCCCCCAGTTCACGCCATTGGTGTCGGTGAGCTGGGTTTCGTTCTTGCCGTCGGCGCCAATGGCGAATAGCTGCAGGTGGTCGGTCTTGTTCCGGTCACTGCGGAAGACGATCCACTTGCCATCGGGGGAAATGAACGGTCCGCCGTCGTAGCCTGGGGCGTTCGTCAGTTGTTTCACCTCAGAACCGTCGGCATTCATCACGTAGATGTCTGGATCGCCGTCCCGATCGCTGCAGAATGCGATGAGCTTGCCTTCCTTCGAATAGGCGCCCTCCGCGTCGTATCCCTTGGCGTCGGTGAGCCGGCGGAGGATGTTTCCTTCCAGGTCGGCTTCGAAAATGTCCATGTGGGGATCGAAGTCCCACTTGTAGCGGCGACGGACATTGTTCTTTCGATCCTCTTCCTGCTGCTTACGCTCGGCGGCTTCGGTCTCGGCCAGGTTTGGATCGAGATGGCTCGACGAGAACATGAGCCGCTTTCCATCGGGCGAAAAATAGGCGCACGTGGTCCGTCCCCGGCCAGTGCTCACCAGCTTGGGCTTTCCGCCCGCGAGAGGCTGGGTGAAGATTTGGTAGAACGGATAGTCGAGCGGCTGGGCCTGGTAGACGATCTGCTTGCCATCGGGCGAGAAGTAACCTTCGCCTGCTTTGACGAACATCTGACCGCTGGTGATCTGACGAATGTTTTTCAGGTGCTCGCCTTCCGACGACTCCTGGGCAGTGATGGGGTCGGCAGCGACGACGCCCATCGCGACAAGAGACGCGAACAGGACAGGCAATGAAAATGCTTGGCGCATGGAGCTAGGGTCCTGCTGGAGTTGACTGGTTGGGGCCTTCGAACGGTCGTATTATACGGCCCATTGCGACACGGTTCAGCCGTGCAGGCCGGCCCAGGGAGGAGCGTCAACGACGATGAAGATCTACACCAAGACCGGCGACACCGGCGAAACCGGACTCTTCGGCGGACCGCGGGTGCCGAAAGACGACGTGCGCATCGAAGCCTACGGCACCGTCGACGAGTTGAACGCCTTCCTCGGACAGGCGCGCGCAGAATCGCTGCCAGCCGAGGTCGATGCGGTGCTCGCCCAGGCGCAGAACTGCCTGTTTACGATCGGCGCCGAGCTGGCGACGCCTAACCCGGAGCGGCAAAGGACGGCCGCCGTCAGCTCCGAGGCGGTGAGTCGGTTGGAGCAGGCCATCGACGCTTTAGAGGCGAGCCTGCCTCCGCTACGGGAGTTCATCCTGCCCGGCGGCAACCGGCAGGCCGCAGCGCTGCACGTGGCCCGAGGCGTTTGCCGCCGGGCGGAACGACGCGTAGTAACCCTCGCCCGGCAGGAAACTGGAACTGTGAGCGAGGTCACAGTCTGCTATCTAAACCGTTTGTCAGACTATCTTTTCGTCGCGGCTCGCTACGCCTGTCACGCGGCGGGCGTAGCCGAAGTGAAGTGGACGAAGGATTAGTAGCGATTATCGCGGTGACGTCGGGGATGAGATAATTTCATGCAGTGTCTTTACGCTGCTAGCCGTCGTTATTAATCTAGCGACCTAGTCAATCCGCAGCTTGCACCAGGCAACTGGCGGTGCGTCATGCACCGCCAGGCAAGTCCGCGGTAGGTTTGGCAGTATGGTTGGCGAGTAATGCCAACAGGCGGCATGCTGCCCCGGGTTCGTGACAGAGATGTCACAAGGGGTAGGTGTCATGCGGTTTCATTCTAGCCGCGGTGCGCGCGTATGGTGCGCGCTGATCGCGGCATGTGTGTCGTTGGGTGCGGTCAAACTTGGTTTCGCTCAGGAAGCGGAAGCCCCACCGACGGTTGAAAGCGTCCAGACGCTCGCGAACGACGCTGCGCTTGCAGGTCACAACGCGTGGATGCTCGTCTCGTGCGCGCTCGTTCTCTTCATGACGGCGCCCGGCCTGGCCATGTTCTACAGCGGCCTGGTGCGCAAGAAGAACGTGCTCGGCGTGATGATGCAGTGCATCTTTCTGATGGGCCTGATGACGGTCCTGTGGGCCCTCTACGGCTACTCGTTCGCCTTCGGCGGCGACAACCCGTACTTCGGGAATGGCGAGTTCCTGTTCATGCGCAATGTGCAGCGGTACTACGATCCGTCAACGCAGGCGATCGTCACGCCGATGTTCAACGCCGACTTTCCGTGGCGCATTCCCGTGCTGACCCACATGCTCTTCCAGGGCATGTTCTTCATCATCACGCCGGCTCTCATTTGCGGGGCTTTTGCCGAACGGATGAAGTTCAGCACGATGGTCGTGTTCTCGATTCTCTGGGGCACGCTGGTGTATTGCCCCCTCTGCCACTGGGTGTGGGACGGTGGTTTGCTCGCTTATGGACCTGGCATCATGGGTGGCGCCCTCGACTTCGCGGGTGGCACCGTGGTGCATATCAGCTCCGGCGTGTCGGCCCTCGTCTGCGCCCTCGTGATTGGCAAACGCCTCGGTTTCGGCAGCGAGCCGATGCCGCCGCACAATCTGACCTACACGGTCCTCGGCGCGGCGATGCTGTGGGTGGGGTGGTTTGGTTTCAACGCCGGCAGCGAGCTGGCCTCGGATGGCCTGACCTCAAGCGCTTTCTGCGTGACCCATTTTGCGGCCGCGGCGGGAACGCTCGCCTGGGCGGGCATGGAGTGGATCACTCGCGGCAAGCCGAGCGCCCTGGGCGCGGCGTCGGGCGCTGTCGCCGGCCTGGTCTGCATCACCCCGGCCGCTGGCTTCGTTCAGCCGATGCCGGCACTGGCCATGGGAGCCGCGGCGGGTATCGTCTGCTTCCTGGCCTGCACCAAGCTCAAGCACGCCTTCAACTACGACGATTCGCTCGACGCCTTCGGCGTCCACGGTGTCGGCGGAACCTTGGGGGCCGTCCTCACCGGCGTTTTCGCCACGGTGCAGGTCTGCGACCCCGATTTGGTGAGCCAGTACAAGCCGGTGGGCCTGATCGATGGCCGGGCCGATCTGCTCGTCGGCCAAATCGTGGCGGCCGCCGTCACTTGGGTGTTCGCGGCCATCGCGACGTTCATCCTGCTGAAGGTGCTGGACGTCACCATGGGCCTGCGTGTGAAGCGCGAGGAAGAAATCCAGGGTCTGGACCTCAGCCAACACGGTGAAGAGGGCTACATCTTCTTCTAAGAGACCGATACACTTGAAGTATCGGAGAATGTCAGAACCGCAGTCGTCGGCACGAGTTGCGCCGGCGACGCACCTCAGATTCGAGAATCGCACCACCACGCTGCTCGCGGCCTCAAGACCGACTGACGGCAGCAGCGTTTGCATCCAGGAGTTTCGTCGATGAAGAAAGTGGAAGCTATCGTCCGCCACTTCAAGTTGGAAGACGTAAAGAACGCTCTCACCGAGCGAGGCGTGCACGGCATGACCATCTCGGAAGTTCGTGGTTTTGGCCGCCAGAAGGGGCACACCGAAATGTACCGCGGCACGGAATACGCCGTGGACTTCGTGCCGAAGGTGAAGCTGGAAGTCGTCTGCTCCGACGCCAACCTGCCCTTGGTGATCGATACGATCATGCGGGCGGCGCAGACCGGGCAAATCGGCGACGGAAAGATCTTTGTCACCGATCTGAAGGATGTGGTTCGGATTCGCACCGGTGAAACGGGCGAAGACGCCCTGTAGCAGGCGTTTGCTGGAACCGATCGAGAGTTGATGGCGGCTGCGGTGGTTTTTCAGAAACTGCCGCAGCCGTTTTGTGTGTAACGGCTGTCTTAGGGAGTCGGGCAGCCGCCGTGAGAGGTCTTGAGGGGTCGCCGTATGTCGCTCGCGCCAAGGATGAGCTCGTCCATTGCCATTGCCAAGGAGAAACTGGCGGCCGCTCGCGAAAAAGTCCAGCGTCAGCACGAGGCCAATTCACCAGCGGTCCAAGTCTGCGCGCACTTTACCGACTCGCTGGAGCA
>JAEZAS010000536.1 GCA_023430365.1 Planctomycetota bacterium | reverse complement strand
ACGTAGGGTAGGCTTCCAGCCTGCCCTTGAAGCCGAAGGGTTTTGGGACGGGCAGGCTGGAAGCCTACCCTACGGGCTGGCAGCGTCGCTCACTCCGCGGTGCGATCCTTGGCCGCCGCATCGCTGTCGGCGTGCTTGCCGTTGGAGCTTTCGCCTTCCGCGACTTCGATCCTCGCCGGCGGAACGGCTCCGAGGATGAACGGCTGTTCGAGCACGAACTCCTTGCCGCGGCGGAGGAACAAACGCAAGCGGACCGACCAGTGGATCGAGAGGATGGCCCCGCTATAGCTCAGCGGGCTGTTGGGCAACCGCGTGCGAAAGCGGCGCATCGGTCGCAGGTCGCCGTCTTCGGCGTCGGTCGGCAGGCGACGCTCAAAGAAGTGCACCCCCAGATCTTCTTCCCCTTTGCCTTCGGTGTACCAGAGCACGGAGGCTTCGACGGCCTGGATCTCGTTCGGATCGACCGCGTCGATTTGATACTCGCAGACGAGTTCGTCCCCTGCGGAAAACTGACGCTTCGAGCCGGCCAGGCAGAGGCTGAGGAGAGGTTCCATCTGAATCATGCTCCCACCTCGGCCCGGGTGGTCAGTGCGTTGCGCGGCCGGCGGCTGTCGGTCAGGGCGCCGGGCGTCGGATCAACCTGCGACGTCGCCTGTCCAGGATACACCACCAAGGCAAACGCGCGTTGAAAATCGGGCCAGCTGGCGACCGTGCCTTTCACGAGCAGCTTCCAGTGCACCGAGTTATGGCCCGACTGAAACGAGTGCATCGCCGTGGCTGGCATCGTGAACGTTGCCGACTGCTGAAATGGCTGCGCCGGATCGATTTCGAAATCGGTCTGGGCGAACAATCGCTGTTCATACACCGTCCGCAGTTCGGTGCGAATATCGGTTCCCTGGTGATAGGTCGCTTCTTCCTCGCACACGAGCCAAAGCTGCAGCGAACGGACGCTGATGTGGCCGTGCTGGAGCAGCACGGCCTGGTACTCATGCCCGGGCAGGAGCGGGTGATCGGAAATTTCCAGCGTGGTCGGTCCCATGCCCGTGTGCACCCAGATCAACCGCAGCAAGTAGTTGATCGACCAGGCGCTCACGCACAGGTAGGGGATCAAAAAGAGCGTCAGAAACCATTCCGGCCGGCCGAGCAGGTGGCTTTTGATTGCCCAGACCATCAGCACGCAGCCGACACCGTTCCACACCAGCGAAAACACCGTGGTCGCCAGCAGACGCCAACCAGGCGACTGCGACGGAGGCAGGCGGTAGGCCAGCTCGGTGCCGGGGCTGTTGATCAGGCCCTCGTGCGGCGGCACGTTTGGATAGTCGCGCGAATGGGGAGCGGCGGGGTTGAGCAGATCGAGATGGGCAGCGCGCTGGGCCATCGCGTTGCGGCGCTCGGCCGACGTTCCCACGCGGAAGACCGTCCAGATCAGGCCGCTGGCGCCGGTAATCACGAACGACGCCAGCACGAGGATCGTGAGCCAGAAGCCGACGCCGATCGTATAAGCGCCTGGTTCTGGATGTCGAAGATTGGCGGCGACTACCGACGAGAGGGCCAAGGCGCCCAACAGGAACAGGGCGCCGCAAAACAGGGCTTCGCCGAGAGTGCCGACGAGGTTCGAACCCGTGCGACGGCCCCCCCGTTTTTTCTCGAGCAGGCGAAACAGACGTGCCACGGCAACTCCGCAATTTCAGGGCACCGCTACCCTGCAGAACTCTAGACGCGCTCAATCCTTCAAGCGTAATCCGAGCGGTAGCGCAACCGAAGGTGGTCGATGCAAATACCTGACCAGTTCGCGCACGACAAGTTGCCCGGATCGGGGCGATTATAAGGCAATCGCAGGCCCCTGACAAACTTGGTTTGCCGCTCAAGGGCCGTAAAACCGGCCTAAGTAGCACACTTTGCCAGCGGGTGTCCGCCCAGCTAGCGACGGTTGTTCCTAGCCGCCGCATCATCTGCCTCGCACGCCAAAGGGCGGAAGGCCAGAACCCTTACCTCTGCCTCAGAGTGATGGCTCGAAGATCGCCGTTGGTTCGTCTCGATCCGAATCGTCTTCCTCCGCAGTGTCGTCGGCCAGGATCTGGAACCAATCGTCCAGGCTGCCTGTGCCGCTCGCCGATTGCGGAGTTCCTGGCGTCGCTTCGGTTGCTCCCACGAGATTGCTATCGGCAGCCGCCGCGCTCGATTCAACTGCCGAGTTGAGCAACAGGCTCATTGCATCGTCGGCGACGACTGAATCATCCGCTTCACCTTCACCACCGGCCTGCGACTGCGCGGCGTTCAGGTAATTGATGATGATCAGGGCATCGAGCGCGATCACGAAACCGTCGCCGTCCACATCGTAGTAGGGCGGCGGCGAACCGGCCGGCGGCGGGCGAAGCCGTCCGTCGGGATCGCTGAACTGGCGGTTGTTCAGCTCGTTGATGACGATCAGGGCGTCGAGCGGCACGATGCCCGGCTCGTTATCGACATTGAGCGGATCGATCGGGTTGGTCCAAGGGCTGGCCGTCGCGTTGGCGGGCATGGTGGCCACCAACAGGTCGTATTGCCCCGTCGTGCTGCCGCTGCCGGACACTTCCACGTAGTAGGCGCCGGTTGCCGGAGCGGGGAAGTTCAGCACGAGCGACGACGTGCTCTGCAGCACTCCGCCGCTTTGGCCGATCGAGTTGAAACCCAGACGCGTATCGTCGCTCACGGCCAGTTCGACACCGTTGGCGTCGAGCAGGCGAATCACCGTGTTGAGCGACGCCGGGGCGTCGCCAGCCAGCAGGGTTTGCAGCGTGATCAGTTGGCCGGCGGTGGCTTCGAAACGGTAGACGTCCTTCTGGCCGGCCGCGGCGATATTCGCCCGGCCAACGCCCGCCACCTTCACGCCGCTTCCGGCGACCGTTTGCAGCGTAAGCTGCTGGGCGGAACCGGTGGCGCCGTGCGCCGCTTCCGACTCCAGGCCGACCGTCAGGCGGTTGTTGACCACGCCAATCGCCATCTGCAGCTTCGCCTTCGCGAGCGGCGAGAAGCTGAAGGCGATGTTGTTCTTGAAGGCATCGATCGAGAAGCCGAAATTCTCGTTGCCCGACATGAAGTCGACGTTCTGCGCCCCCGCCGTGTCCGCGTAGTTGGCCGGAGTGATCTGCGGCCGGGCATAGGCGTCGGTATGGCTCAGCCCAAGCGAGAGGCCAATTCCCTGAACCGTGTAGAAGCTCAGCGCGTTGCGGACGTACTGAATCTTCGCCGCCCGGGTCATGCCGGTCAGATTCGTGAGGACGCCGCCTAGCTCTTCGGGAGCAATGAAGCCGACGCCGTTCAGGTCGGTGTTGCGCCAATCCTGATCGAAGTTGCCGATCACCGCGTTCCGACCCGCGGCGGGCGTCGATGTGAGCCCGAAGTTGATTCGATGAAAATTCGCCCCATCGAGGCTCACATTGTCGGGCAGGTCGGCGTAGTCGACGATCCGCAGGTTGTTCGCGCCGATCGAGGGAGCCCCAAAGGCCATGTCGAGTTGCGCCTTGATGTCGGCCTTCAGTTGAGCGATTTCATTCGCGGATAGCGGGGAATCGTTCTGGGCGATGATCGACCACAACTGGCCCATCCGGGCCGCAAAGTCGTTCTGCGAATCCCCCGTGGCGCCGAAGTCGAGCACCACCAGCAGGTCGCTGGGCGTGCGAACGTAGTTGTTGTAGTTCAGGTTGAGCGTATTGCCCGTGAACGCCCCGCCACGGCCGACCTGAGCCAGGATTTCCTGCTCGCTATAAAGCTGCAGGTTCGTTCCATAGCCACGATTCAGCGCCGACATCACGCTGTTGGCGATGAGCGCCTGCATGGCAGTTCCGGGGTGGATGTCGTCCTTGAACAGGTGCGTGCCGACGGCGCCAACGCTCGTGTTGAACGACACGCCGCCGATCGATCGATTGGCCAGGCGTCCCGCCGCCCCGTTCTGAGTGCCGAGCAGGTCCTTCTGCAGTTGATAGATGTCGACAACCGGCACCCGGAGTTGCTGGCCGAGGGCGCGGATGTCTTCGTTGACGGTCTGCACGGCGGCGGTCACCCGGTTGCGACCGGCAGCGTCCGGATGGCTGGCGACAAAGCGGGGCAGGTCGCTTGGGTCCGGAATGGTGGCCAGGACCACGTTTGCGCCCGACCGCGAGAGGTTTTCGACCGCGATCGACATCGTCGAGAGCAGCGGCGTCTTCTCGGATTGAATGTCGAAGTTGGGGTTTTGGTTGTAGAGGTCGTTGTACCAGGCGAAGTAGAGTTCTCCCGGCGGAAAGCGACGCTCGGCGAGGCCCGGCAGATCGGTGAACTCGTGCATGCCGAACATGATGACCGCGTGGCTGACCAGGTTCTCCGAGACCTGACCGCCGAGCTTGGCGAGAGCCGCTTCGAGCAGGATGTCGACCTGCGTGGCCCGGTCGAGCGACCAGTTGTAGGCATAGCCCGTGCCGCGCGGATCGTAGTTCGTCGCATCGGGAGGCTCGGGCACTCCGTGAACGGTGTTGCCGTCGCCGCCGACGTCGGCGCCGCGGCGATCGATCAGCGCCACCCAGTTCAGGATGCCGGCCGCCATCTCCGCCTGCGAGAATTCGTCGGAGTAGGTCTCGCCGATGACGCCCAGGCCGGTGATCACGTCGCTGGCCAGTAAACGGCGATCTTCCAGCGATTCCAGCCGCAGGGCGCGGTGTTGCTTGGCGCGTGAGGAGGCGG
>JAEZAS010000516.1 GCA_023430365.1 Planctomycetota bacterium | reverse complement strand
ACCGATCGACCGCGGAGGCACGAGACCGATCTGATTCTCACTCTCCGAGTAAAGGATAGGTTCCATGACCAGGTTCAAAGTGGAAGATATCCGGAACATTGCTTTGTGCGGGCACGGAGGCTCGGGAAAGACAACTCTCGCAGATCAGATACTCAAGCAGACGGGCGCGATCACAGGAGATCATTCGGTCGATCACGGGACGAGCGTCTGCGACTTCGATCCCGAAGAAAAAGCCCACAAACGGACGATCGAATCGAGCGTCGTCCATTTCGATCACGCGGGCAAACGCTTTCATCTCATCGACACGCCTGGCTACACCGACTTCATCGGCCAGACGATCGGCGCCCTGCGGGCCGTAGAGGCGGCCGTCATTGTCATCAACGCCCACTCGGGCATCGGCGTGAACACTCGCCGCGCCTTTCAGGAAGCCGAGAAGGCGGGTGTGGGGCGGATCGTCGTCATCAACCGGATGGACGAGCACAACATCGAATTTCCCGTGCTGGTCGAAAACATTCGAGAAGTGTTCGGCAGTGCGTGCGTGCTGATGAACGTGCCGGTGGGCCATGGAGACGATTTCAAGGGTGTCGTCAGCACTCTGCAGAAAGGCGCGAAAGCCAACGGCGCTCTCCTCGACCCGGGCGAGATTCACACCCAGCTCATCGAGTCGATCGTCGAAGTCGATGAAGCGCTGATGGAGAAGTATTTCGAAGGGGAAGAGCCGACAGCCGATCAGTGCGCGAACCTGATCACGCGGGCGGTCGCCGAAGGGACGTTGATTCCGATTCTCTGCTGCTCGGGCAAGACGGGAGTTGGGCTGACGGAACTGCTCGACGCCCTGACCCTGTGTGTTCCCTCACCCGCTTGTGTGCCGCGGACGGCGACGAAGGACGGAGAGGAAACGGCTCTCCAGGCCGATCCGGCGGGGCCGCTCGTCGCCCAGGTCTTTAAGACGCGCATCGATCCGTTCGTTCAGAAGCTGACCTACCTGCGGATCTATTCCGGATCGCTGAAGAAGGACGATACCGTCCACGCATCGGCGGCCCGCAAGGGAGTGAAGCTCGGCCCGATCCTGGAGGTGCAAGGGGGCGAGACCAAACCGGTCGAGAGCGCCGGGGCCGGCGAGATCGTGGCGATCGCCAAGATGGAAGAGTTGCACACCGGAACGACGCTCGGCGACTACGAGATGCCGCCGATTCCCTTCCCCACGCCGATGGTCGGTCTCGCTGTTACGCCAAAGAGCCGCAACGATGAAGCCAAGCTGTCGGCGTCGCTGCACAAGATTTTGGAAGAGGACAGCACCTTCCGCCTGGATCGCGATTCGCAGACCAAAGAGCTGGTGATGACCGGCATGAGCGAGTTGCACCTGCAAATGATCCGCGAACGGTTGCACCGCCGCGACAAGCTCGACGTCGACACCAAGCAGCCGAAGATTCCGTTTCGCGAAACCATCCAGGCGCCAGCCGAAGGGAGCTATCGCCACAAGAAGCAATCGGGGGGCCGCGGTCAGTTCGGCGAGGTGCACATCCGCATGTTCCCCTTCCCGCGCGGAACGAAACCCGAGGAGTTTTGCACCAAGGACCGCTTTCCTTCGATGAAGGAATTCCACTACGACGATCAGCACAACTTTCTCTGGGTGAATTCTGTCGTCGGCGGGTCGATTCCGGGAAACTTCCTGCCAGCCGTCGAGAAGGGATTCAAGGAACGCTTGGAACGAGGCGTGATCGCCGGGCATGGCGTGCAGGATGTGGCGGTCGAGGTGCACTACGGCAAGCACCACGAAGTGGACAGCTCGGAAGCGGCGTTCAAAATTGCCGGCTCGATGGCGTTTCGCGATGTTTTCCAGCAGGCCCGCCCTGCCCTGCTCGAGCCGATTGTGAAGCTGGAAGTCACGGTGCCGGAAGTGAATGTCGGCGACGTCTACAGCGACATGTCGAGTCGCGGCGGCCGGGTGCTCGGCAGCGATTCTGCCGGCGGCGGATTCCAGACGGTCCGCTGCGAGGTCCCGCTTCGGGAAGTGACTACCTACGCGCGCACGCTTTCGAGCATGAGCGGCGGTCACGGCAGTTTTACGATGGACTTCAGCCACTACGACGTAATGCCGGCCAACATCCAGCAGGAAGTGATCAGCAAGGCGACGCTCCACGAGGAGGAAGAGGAGTAGTCGCCGCTTGGCTTTGCTACTTCGTCATCGGCCTCATTCCCATGGTTTGCGTGGGAATGAGAATCGGCTGTCGCGCGGTGCTGAACCGGGGAACGATGCCGAGGACGCAGAGCGTCCGACGGGGCGTTACGACGCAGAGCGTCGTAACGAGCATTGTGGAATTAAGTGTCGTGCGCGAACCTTGGCGTCGCGATCGTGTCTTTCCCTGCAACACGATCGCGGGCCTTCTCCGACCGCGGGGCACAGAATGTGCATCTTTGGGCTCTCTAAAGTCCATCCGCACGCAAGCTTAGGCCGCCCGGCGATCACTCGATTTTCTCAGCGTTTGGCCGACTGGCTCGTTCGACTAGGCCGGGCCGAACCGATACAGTTACAGCATGAAGCACACTGGAAAACACAACAACGATCCTTCCCGCCATCCCTCTCGCAAAGACCGCCGCACAGACGGCGACGATGCCAGCCAGCCTGTCGCGGACGGCGAGCACACGGCGGACGACCAATTCGAAACTGAGGATAACGTCGCGACACCCGCAGAGTCGGCCAGCGGGAGCCTCGCCGGTCCCGACGACGAAAGCGACGAACTGCAGCAGTCCGCCGATGCCGACGCGAGCCGCGAGGAGGAACCCGCCGACCCGATGGTGGAGCGGGCCTCGAAGGCGGCCATCAAGCTGGAGGCGGTCGTGCTGGAGCACATCCGCCGGCCGCAGTATCAGCCGGTCAAACCGCGGGTCATCGCCAAGCAGTTGAACCTGCCGACTGAGCAGCACAAGGCGCTCAAACTCGCGATCAAGCGCCTCGCGAAGCGCGGCAAGCTCTCGTACGGCGACGGCCACCTGGTTCGCCCACCCGTGGCTGCGAAAAACGCTGCCCCAGCGCAACCAACGGCACGCGCCGAGCGAATCTCGCTCGAACCGGGCAAAGGCACCGGCGCCGCCGCGGCTGCCGAGATCAAAAAGGGCATCGTCGTTGGCAAGTTCCGCCGAGCCCAGGCGGGCTTCGGCTTCGTCCGACCACTCACCGCCCCCCGCGGCAGCGACCGCCGCTTGGACATCTTCATCTCGCAAAACAAGACGCTCGATGCCGCCAGCGGCGACACGGTGAAGGTTCGTTTGAGCAAGCAAAAGGTCCGCGGCAAGCAAGGCCAGCTCCGCACAGCGGGAGAAATCCTCGAGGTGCTCGAACGCGACACGCATCAGTTCGTGGGCGTGTATCGAGAGGAGGCCGGGGAAGCGTTTGTCGATATCGATGGCCGGATCTTTAAGTACTCGGTGCCAGTCGGTGATCCGGGCGCCAAGAATGCCAACCCCGGGGACAAGGTCGTCATCGAGATGGTGCATTTCCCCTCGCACACCGATCCGGGCGAGGCGGTCATCACCGAGGTGCTTGGCCCCCGCGGGGCGCCGGGCGTCGACACGCTCTCGATCATTCGCGAGTTTGGTTTGCCCGAGCAGTTCGCTGAGGACGCCCTCGACGATGCCCGCGAACAGGCCGATTTGTTCGATGAATCGATCGGCAACCGTCTCGACCTGACCAAAGACACGATCATCACGATCGACCCGATCGACGCCCGCGATTTTGACGACGCCATCTCGCTCGTCGAACTCGAAAACGGCCATTACAAGCTGGGAGTGCACATCGCCGACGTGTCGCATTTTGTCCGGCCGAAGACGGCACTCGATCGGGAAGCCCGCGAACGAGGCACGAGCGTCTATCTACCCGATCGCGTCATTCCGATGTTGCCGGAGGTGATTTCGAACAACCTGGCGAGCCTTCAGCCGAACAAGGTGCGCTATGCGCAAACCGTGTTCATTGAATTCACTCGTGAAGGGATTCCGGTCCATAGCGAGTTTCATCGCTCCGCCATCAACAGCGTGCGGCGGTTCACCTACGAGGAGGTCGACGAGTACCTGGCCGATCCCGAAGGCTGGAAATCTAAGCTCACACCCGCCGTTCACGCCCTCCTGGGCCGGATGCACACGCTGGCGATGATCCTGCGCAAACGTCGCCTGAACAAAGGGGCAATCGAGCTAACGCTGCCGGAACTGAAGATCGATCTCGACCGGCGCGGCGAAGTCACCGGCGCCCACCTAGTTGTGAACACGGTCAGCCACCAGATCATCGAAGACTTCATGCTCGCCGCGAATGAGGCGGTTGCCCGGATGCTCTTCGAGAAAGACCTCGACTTCCTCCGCCGCGTTCACGAGCCGCCAGATCCCCGCAAGCTGCTGGCCCTGACAAAGTTCGTCAACGAACTCGGCATCCCGTGCGACGATTTGCAAAGCCGGTTCGAGATCAAACGCGTGATCGCCGAAGTCGACGGACAGCCGGAACAGCACGCCGTGAACTACTCCATCCTGCGGAGCATGCAGAAGGCGATCTACAGCCCGGTCGTGGAGGGGCATTATGCCTTGAACAGCGAACACTACTGCCACTTCACCTCGCCGATTCGCCGCTATCCCGACCTGACGATCCATCGGGCTCTGGAGGCTTTCTCGCGAGGCAAGCGGCCCCCCGAAGACCTGGAGACGCTCGTCGCACTGGGCGACCATTGCAGCGATCGCGAACAGCGGGCCGCCGAAGCGGAGCGGGAACTGACCAAGGTCAAGCTGCTGACGTTTCTGTCGAAGCGAATCGGCATGCAGATGGACGCCGTGATCACGGGCGTCGAGGAATTCGGCCTGTTCGCTCAGGGAGTCGAGTTGCCTGCCGAGGGCTTGATCCACGTGCATCGGCTCGACGACGACCACTACCGCTTCGAACGCGAGTCGCACAGCCTCGTCGGCTTCCGAGCCGGCAACCAGTATCGCCTCGGCGATCATGTGCGCGTGGAAGTCGCTCATGTTGATATCGATGGCCGGGAGCTGGATTTCCGCATCGTGAAGCGGCTCAAGCAGGCTCCCAAGCGGGCCAAAGTCGATCGCAAGGGTAAAGGCCGGCGGCAGAAAAACCAGGCGGAAGCGGAAATGCCGACGCGAACTCGGCCGACCAAGGGGCGCAAGTCGTCTGGCGGCGGTAAAACGCCGCCGCGCGGTCGCAGCGGGGGGCTGAAACACGGCAAGGCGGAGCGAGGAAAGCCGCCGCGTGGGAAACGAGGACGGTAGTTAATCTACGGGCCGTGTTGGTCTGAATTCTGACGAATTCAGCTACGGAGCTTACTGCGAAGGATAAGGGACATGTCCGCCGAGCGCGGCAAAAAGCCGATCGATCCCAAATTTTGGGAAGCGCTCACGGAGCAGCGGATTCGCGAAGCGCAGGACACTGGTGAATTCGATCGGCTACCCGGCTTCGGCAAACCGATTCCGGGGGTCGACGATCCGCATGACGAGAACTGGTGGGTTCGTCGCAAGCTCGAGCGCGAGCAGTTATCGGCCCTGCCGCCCGCGCTTGAGATCCGCCGCGACAAGGAGCAGACGCTCGCGCGGTTGGCCTCGCTTCGCAGCGAGGGGGAAGTGCGTCAAACTCTCTTGGAACTAAACGAGCGAATCCGCAAGGCGCACTTCTCGGCCGTCTGGGGGCCGCCCGCCGATACGCTGCCGGTCGACATCGAAGCGGAAGTCGAGCGGTGGCGGACTACGCGGCCACAAACGCCAGATAGTAAAAGATCCAGCCGGTAAACGCCGTCATCAGCATGCCGACTCCCGCCGCCCTCGCCCAAAGCAAATGAGCTCGGCTGTGAGGGCCTGGCTGAGGCGGATCGGGGAACTTTCGCAGCGCCTGCACGTTCACAAAGATCCACAGCAGTAGCGTCGGAACTGCAAAGAAGAGATGAACGATCAGGCTCACGCCGGCCGGGCAAGTCCACGGATGCTTGATGTCAAAAAACGGCGAGGGATCGGCCCGCAGTTCCCACTCGTGCGTGATGAAGCGGATGTCGATCTCAAATGCGACCACCGCCACGAGCAGCACCAGCCCCATCACCAGTTGCATCTGCTTGTGCAGTCGATAGAGCCGTCGGTAGCGAACCAGGTAGATGCTGAGCAACAGGACGGGGACGACGGCGAACATGGCGAGAAACACGACGTCGAGCATCAGCGAGCCGCGTGTGCCGAGAAATCCATCGATTCCGGGGTATTGGTCCCCTGTCTGTTGAGCGAGTAGGTCCATGAGCAGTGGGGCGGGCGACCGCCGAGGGCGGATTTGGCTAGCACGAGGGATCGCAAGGTGTCGCCCATGATAGCCGAACGCTCAGCTTCCGCGGGACAGTAGTTTCGGGCGTTCTTTGATCGCTCACACGAGCCGGTTCAGCGGCCCAGGGCAGTCCTCCCATCGGCTCCGTTCTTCTGGACGCCCAAGCCTTTACGGCGGATGCAGGCGGGCGAGTCGGGTGCGCATGAGGAGGGCTTTTCGAGTTTGCGGCAGGTCTCTCGGCTCGACGACGTACGGCGGATTCGTGGGGGCCGGCATTCCCGTTGCACTATTGGCATCAAGCCAGCAGCGCCTGGACTGCGCGAAGCGAACTTCGCCCCGGGCGTTGCAGTAGAGCGGGCGGATTGGAATTGCACGGGGAGAGCAACCATATGAATACCAAGCAAAATCGCCTGGCGGCAGCAGCCCGCCGGGCGAGAAAGCATCTGTGGGTTTTTGCTGCCACGGCGGGCGTAGGCGCGTGGGCCTTGCTCGGGGCGACGCCTGGTTTTGCCCAGCGCGGTGGATCGGTCGGTGGCGGCGGAGGGGGTGGCGCTTCGGCAGGTGGCGCAGCCGGTGGCGGTGGCGGCGGAGCACGAGCATCGGCGGGAGGCGCCGGGGCCCGGGCAGGTGCTGGAGCCAGCGCCGGAGCGGGAGCCAGAGGCGGCGCTGCCGGAGGCAACTCGGTCGGTGCGCGATTGAACGCTCGGCTCAACGGAAATGCTCAAAACAATCGTGGCGCGAACCGTAGCCGGCTGCAGGCGGGCGGGCAGGCTGGACAGGCCGGACAGGATTACCGCTCCTCGGGCGGATCGAACCGTGGGCTGGCCGGTGGCGCCAACCGTTCTGGGGCATCCCGCACCCAGGCCGGCGGCACAGCCAACTCGGAATTTCCTGATTTTCCGCAGGCGGGAGGTGAATCCGGCGCTTCGGCGAACGCGGGAGGTGGAGCCGCTGCATCGAGCCGGGGACGAGGCGCGAACAACGCGGCGAATCGGCTGGAGAACAACGCCCAGCGGAGCGCCTCGCGCGGTCTGAATTCAGCGGATCGCCTGCAGAGCAATGCCGATCGTTCACGGAGCCGAACTGCAGGCAACGTTTCTTCCCAGGACGCTGCCCGGGGTGTACTGCCCAGTGAACAAGGGCGCGCAAGCTCGCGAGCCAGTGCTGCCAACAGCGGCGGCACGATGTCCGATCAGGAACTAGAGCCCTATCGTTCGCCACCGTGGCAGGACCCCGATGTCACGGGGATTCCATCGAACGTGGATGAAGACACCTCATCGAGGCAGTCCCGCTCGCGTGCGCAAGCCGGCGCCCGCAGCGGCGGCGAGCTCAGCGATGAAGAGCTGGAGCCCTACCGCTCACCGCCGTGGCAAGATCCTGACGTTACGGGAATTCCGTCGAACGTCGACGAAAACACGTCTGCCGGGCGGCTCCGCTCGAGCGGAGCGCAGTCGGCGGCCCGTAGTGGAGGTGAACTGAGCGATGAGGAGCTCGAGCCCTACCGGTCGCCGCCGTGGCAGGACCCTCGAGTGACCGGCATCCCCTCGAATGTGCAGGACGGGACCAGCACCCAACGTGCAGCGCAGACTGAGTTCATGCCGGATGACTCCTCCTCAATTCGCGAGCGATTCGGTGACGCCCGCCGAACGGCAGGCAGTGACGGAGTCGCCAACCGCGGCCAGGGACGACCGCTTGACGCAGACGGGGATGGGATCAACGACTCGATTCAGCCGTACGTTCCCCCGCCGTTCGAAGAGCAGTTCCCGCCGCCGGATCTCGGTCTCGATCCAGGTGACTGGAATCGGGGCAGCGGACCCACCAATCCCGGACCGGTAACCGGAGGTACGCCGGAGGAAAGCACCGGCGATGACACCGAGTCGACGGACCCGACCACCGGCGCTGGCACAACCACCGACGACCGGTTCGGCTCGGATATCGGAACGACGAATGATCAGGATGTGAGCGGAGCGTCAACGGCGGACAACTCGACGACGATTGGCGGTACGTCGGACAATGTCGGTTCCGGTTTCACGACGAGGAGTGGAACGAGTTCCCTCCAGAGCGGCTCCGCTTCGCGTAGCAGCTTGCGGGGAACGACCGGGACGACGTCGGGCAACAGCCTTACGCCGGCCCAGCGCGCACGGCAGACGTCGCGCGTCAACCAACGGAGCGCCACCAGCGGTGAAGGGACGATCGACGACCGTTTCTCGGATCGCGCCTCGTCGACGCGGACCAGGAACTCGTTGGACGCCGATGTCGGCGCGGACGCCGGTCTTGGGGTAGGCTCAGAAACCGGCGCCTCGATCGACGCCGACGTGAACGCGGACGTAAACAGCGATGCTCGCACTCCTGCACTACGCCGGGCGGCACGTTTGCTTGGGAATTCCCAAGGACAGGCTGCCGCCAGTCGGGGATTGGAGCGATCGGCCAATCAGCTGGATCGAAACGCCAGCCGGCTGAACGAGCGAAATCCAGGTCGAGCCAATCCAAGGCTCGAACGGGCTTCGCAGCAGTTGGAATCCAGCGCCGACCGACTGCGGAGCCGCGCTGACGTGCGTTACGACGATTTGGACAATTGACGTCCGGCAACGAATCGATGCAGGTTCGACCAAACGGCCGCCGCTCTTGCGACGGCCGTTTCTTTTTCTTGGCGCCTGAACGATGCACTCCAGCCGCCGGCCCCAATATCAGCCGACGGTAAGGATTGATTCGGTTATTCGGTTTGGAGCCTCCCCCAGCACACTCGTCAACGGGAAACTCCAACTCCCACCGGCGAAAATCTTGGTTCGCAGCGGCCGTAACTCGACGCGGGAGCACATCTTAACCCATATTTGGATAGGCGGAGTTCCGGGAACGTCCCATTGCGTCGTCGCCCAGAACTTCTCGCACGATGCGAAATTGCTGAATCTGAACAAAGAAGGCAGGCCACAAGTGAGTGCTCCACTCGAGTGCGAGGCGACCGATGCAGTCGACAACCGTCGGCAGTGCCCGCGCTACGACGCGAGCCTGGCGATTGGCGTGCAAGCGGTGGATAGTCGTCTCGCTCCGGTTGGAGATTCGTTTGACGCATTCACCGTGGATTTATCGCAGAGCGGAGCGCGCTTCTTCAACAGCAAGCCAATCCTGTCGCGGCATGCGGTGATCGACTTCGTGATGGCGGACGGCCAGCAGGTGCGTCTGCAGTCCGAGATTGTTCGCAGCCGCCGGGTGGGAGCAATGTTCGAGATCGCGGTTCGCTTTGTCCGCAAGCTGGCACAAGAGTCGACCTGAATGGGGATGTAGATGCCTCGCACAGCGCAAAAGACAGCAGCGCAAATGACAAAGGGGAAGACACTTCGCAGCGGCTTCCCCTTTTGCTCATCAGATTGTATCGACCGACTCTCCAGGCGTAGGGCCGGCGAGTCTCCACGTCTTAGACGCCGAATCGCTTAAGGATTGACGGCGGGGGACGTGGTGTTGTTGTCGCTTTCTTCCACGCGATCCGCGGCGCGCTCGCCCTGCTCTTCCAGGCGATCGGCCTTCTGCTCGGTCGCGTCTTCGATGGCGTCGGCCTTGTTCTCGGCGTTGCCGGCCGAGTCGCGGACGGCGTCAGCCTGATCCTGACCTTGGTTGCGAATGTCTTCCGCCTGCTGCTGGGTCTCTTCGCGGATATCTTCCGCCTTCTGATCTTGAGCGGTCTGCTCGCAGCCAGCAAACGCGAAGAGGCCAAGCGCCAGTGCAGTCATCCAAAGCGATTTCATGGGTCACCTTCTCTCGAAATAGTTCCAAAACTGTGTATGCGAATCTGCTCCTGGCAGAACCCGCGTCGGGCGGAGGAGCAGGAGCTCCGCAAGCTGTGATAGCGAAAGTGCAAGAGCCGTGCCAAAGATCGCGAAGAAGCGTCGGCCGTCCTCTGGGGCTGATACTATTCGTGCATTTTGCCTTTGCAGCCCCGTAAATCGAGAGTGTGAGTGGGAACAGCGGGCGGCACGTGCGCACGGGACGCCACGCTGAGCGCTGGCCTGCCAGGAGGACGCATGACGGAGATCGTCCGTTGTTGAATAGGAAATCTGGCAGAATGAGGACGCTGCAACACTTTAATCGATGCGAAGATACACAAAAAAACGGAAGCAACTCGAGGTGAGTCGCTTCCGTCTGTGAGCGTATACACGCCTGGCAGGTTGTACTGCAGGAGCGTTAGTTGCCTTCTTCGGCGGCCGGGGCGTCGCCTTCCGGAGCCGGTTCGGCCGGGGTGGTGGCATCCGGCGGCGGGGTGGTCGCATCGCCAGCCGGCGGGACGTCAGCCGGAGGAGCGTCGGTAGCCGGGGCTTCCGTGGCGGGAGCCTCGGTGGCCGGAGGCGTGGTCGGGTCAGCCGGGGCTTCCGTGCTGTTGGGCTCGGTCGGGGCGGGAGTCTCGGCGGCCGGTTCGCAGCCGAGGGTGAAGAGGCCCAGACCCAGGAGGGCGGCGAGAGAGAACAACTTCTTCATGGAATTCTTCCTGCTTGAATTGGAGCGAAGGAAACGTCGACTGCAGAACTTTCCTGCGTCGCTTGTGCTTCATCTAGCTAGAGACTCGCTGGAGTGGGAATATTCCCGGCCGCCAAAAAATCTTGCTTACAAATATGGTGGATGTCGTCCGAGCTACACCGTAAGGTCAGTCGCGGTGGGTGCATTGAGATATTTGCCCACCCGTTGGTGGTATTGTGGAAATCCCTGAGCCTGAGCCGTGTTTTGGGTCGTTTGGGCGCGTTTAAGTGTCGTGGTGTTTGAGGGTTATGGAATCTCGTGGCCTGTGATTTCAGTCGGCTCGCACCCCTAGTAAACGGTTTCATGTGGCCGATTGGCGCCACTTCAGCGTGAACCGCTGGGGTAATGGGCAACGCTGGGGAAGCCTGTAACCGAATGAAAAATGCGGTCGGTTGCGGAGCGAATCCGGGGAATAATCGCTAAGCTGTCTGGATCAATAACCCGGGCGAAGGTGGCCATATGTCTGACAAGCCTCCGTCTCACGGGCCGGCCGAGCCGGTCTGTCAGGAGGGAGAAACGCGCACCGCCGAGCAGGCGGATGCGCTGCTTCGTCAGCTGATCGTGGCCCACAGCGCCTCGTTGTACCGTTACGCCTATCGCTTGACCGGGCAACCGGCGGATGCGGAAGACCTGACCCAGCAGGCCTTTTTGCTGGCTCAGCAGAAACTGCATCAGTTGCGGGAAACGGATCGGGCGGGGGCCTGGCTGTTTGCGATCGTCCGCAGCTGCTTTTTGAAAGCCTGTCGGAAGCGACAGGCGGTCGCCCAATTGGCGGAGTGGGACGTCGACGAAGTTGCGGACGACTCCCCGGAGGTCGATCAGGTCGACCAGGAGGAACTGGGCAAAGCTCTAGCCGAGCTTCCCGACGAGTTTCGCCTGGTCGTGTTGATGTTTTATTTTGAAGACCTTTCCTATAAGGAAATCGCAGAGCAACTGGAGTTGCCGATCGGCACGGTGATGAGCCGCCTTTCGCGTGCGAAAGGACATCTCCGCCGACGTCTGGCCGACGAGCAACCGCCACCACAATCCACGAGCCCTTCGCCGCTTTCCAATCGACCAGCCGTTGATCCGGAAGCGAACATGACCCGCATATCCCGATGACCCGATCCAATCCCTTCCGCCGCGAGATCGACGTCTGCCGCCCAGGCAGCAACGATCTTCAATTGCCCGAACTGGCCAATCTGGCCAGCGTCGTGGCGAGCGATCCGCGCGTGGCGAAGGATTTGGAAGCGTCGCATGCCGGCGATATCGTGCTGTGCGAAGCGTTGCACGACGTTGCGATTCCGTCTGGGCTCTCGGATCGGCTGATGGAACAGTTGCTCTCGCCCCGTCGCAGCGCGATCGACTCGGCACTCTCGCCCGAGGCTCCCGCAGCAGCGAACGTAGACGCTCGAGCGGCTCAAACGGCGGAGTCGCCAATCCGTGGCCGCACTTCGCGACGGGTTTGGTTGATGGGGCTGCCAGCGGTTGCGGCGGCGATCGCTGTGGCGATCGGCGTGTTCCTCTGGAACGATCCACAACCCAAGACCGTTTCCGAAGGCCAACTCGTTGCACTGGTCGAAGCCTGGTACAAGCAGGCGCTCCCGCCGCAGGGATGGCAGACGGTCGACCGGGCGACTCTCGGCAGCTACCCGATCGATCCCGCGGTGGTTCGCCGGCCCAGCCATCAGCGGACCATGTCGATCGACGGCGACTCTCGCGGCGTTGCTTATGACTTGACTCTGCCTGGTCGGCAACGCGCCATCTTGTTCGTCATTCGCACGCCCGATCATTACAACGTCGGCCCGCTTGCCTACACGAGACTGCCGGCCACCGGTGGCAAGGCGGTCGGAGCCTGGCAGAAGGGTGACTTGCTGTATGTGCTGGCCGTCGTCGAAGGCGATGGCCAGCGGATCAGCAACTTCGTCCGGCAGCACGACCTGACGTAGCGTTTCCTCCGCGTCGCCGGTGCATTCGCATCGCGTTCTGGCGTTCAATCGCTACATTCGGCAGACCTTGGTCGGGTCCTGCGGGCATCGCATCGCCCGCTAATTTGAGTTCCCGGCTGGGACCGAAAGCGTTTTACATCGACGCACCGGCTGAGGTTGTTTTCGACTTCAGGCCGCCTGCCCCTGCCCTGCCCTCCGATTCAGGAATCTCGCCATGAAGCGGCGCATGCTCGGTTGTTTTGCTCTGTGGATGCTCACCACGCCGGTTCTGGCGCAGAGCCCTGCTGCGAACAATGCCCAGCGCCCGGCGACTTCTCGCCCCGCGCCGTCCGTCGCGCGTCCAGCGGTGACCCCGGTCCGGCAAGTTCGGGCGGAGCCGGCCGCCGTGACGCCGGCGCCCGAGCCGACTCAGTTGCGTTCTCAGCCCGCGCCGGTTGAGACCCAGGCCCCGGTTCCACAAATCTCGCCCGAAGCGATGACGCCGGAGCTCTACCTGTACCTGCAGGACCAGAAACGCCACGACGATCCGTCGCAGGCTGTCCGTCGCAAGGCGGAATTCAAAGCCAGCCAGCGGATGAACCGGATGGCCACCATGAAGTGGTTCGGCATGTCGAACGCCCGGCCCCAGGCGGCGGCGGTCCCGATGATGGGCGTCTACTCGCCAGCATGGATCGGCAACGGCTACGACCGCTACGATTGGGTCGGCGGCGCGTATCCGAGCGCCACGATCTACGTCGAGAGCGAAACGGTTCAGCGCTAAAGGGTTTGCAGTTGCACGTCGCGGCCTCACGGCCACGCGGCGATGGACGTCAAGACGCCCGGTCGGCGAACCCAATCCCGACGGGCGGTGTCCAGCCTTTACGCCTTGCACGGGGCAAGGAATAATGCCTCGTCCCGGCGGCACCGACGTCATCCAGCTCCGCCGGGCTCGCTCACACGCCCTCGTAGCTCAGCTGGATAGAGCAGCTGACTTCTAATCAGCAGGTCGCAGGTTCGAATCCTGCCGGGGGTGCTTTTCTTTTTCTGACGGCCGCTTTCTGTGCGGCTTTCCGACTGCGGGGCGTCTGAATTCTGGCGAATTCAGCTGGGTGGTTTGCCCCTTGGCCCTTGCCTAAATGTTCGGCTTTCGCGGGAGGCGGTGGTATAACAGAGCCACCGTTCGCGCTGTCGACTTTGCGCGGCAAGCGCATGACACGAACGGTTTGTCCTGCGCGGATTGCCTTCTGGCAGGACATGCGAAGGTGGACGCAATCGTCGGATCGTCGAGGGTCGCAGGCGGATGAAACAGTGCTCGCTCAGCTTGCTGGTGTTGCTGTTGATCGCTTCCGGAAATCTGGAAGCGATCGCCGACCCGCGGGTGCAGTTCAATCGCGACGTCCGGCCGATCCTGTCCGACAAATGTTTCTTCTGCCACGGCCCGGATGCTCAGAACCGAGAAGCCGATTTGCGGCTCGACGAGCGAGGGGCGGCCGTGGAAGCGACGGCGATTGTTCCCGGCCAGCCGGACGCGAGCGAACTCATCCGCCGGGTGCTCAGCGACGATCCTGATGAACGGATGCCGCCGGCATCCTCGAAGCTCGGCCGGCTGAAGCCCGAGGAAATCTCCACGCTCAAGCGATGGATCGAACAAGGGGCCGAGTACGAAGGACACTGGGCCTTTGAGCCACTTGCCGATCTTCCGGCCGGAACGAAGGCGACCGAAGCCATCGATCGCCTGATCAGCGAAGGGCTTGCGCGGCGGCATCTCTCGCCGCAACCCGAGGCCGATCGGGCGACGCTCATTCGCCGCTTATCGTTCGACATCACGGGCCTGCCTCCCACCGCCGCCGAAGTCGAAGCGTTCTTGCAGGACGACCGGCCGAACGCCTACGAACTGCTCGTCGACCGTTTGTTGGCTTCGCCGCATTACGGCGAGCGGATGGCGGTCGATTGGCTCGACGTCGCCCGCTACGCCGACAGCTACGGCTTCCAGGTCGATCGAGAGCGGGAGATGTGGCCGTGGCGCGACTGGGTCATTCGCTCGTTCAACCAGAACCTGCCATTCGATCAGTTCATCACCTGGCAACTCGCCGGCGATCTGCTCCCCAATGCCACCGACGAGCAGATCCTGGCCACCGCCTTCAATCGGCTGCACCAGCAGGAATCGGAAGGGGGAAGCGTTGAGGAGGAGTATCGCGTCGAGTACGTGAGCGATCGGGTTCACACGTTTGCGACTGCCTTTCTCGGCCTCACGTTCGAGTGCGCCCGCTGCCACGATCACAAGTTCGATCCGATCACCCAGCGCGAGTACTACCAGATCTTCGCGATGTTCCAAAACATCGACGAAGCGGGGCTCTACTCCTACTTCACTCCGTCCCCGCCGACGCCCACGCTGGAACTCGCCGACGCTCCGACCAAACAGCGCCTCGCCGAACTGCAACAAAAGGTCGAACAGCTCGAGCAACGCAGCAAGCAGTTGCGCACGGAGCGGCAGGACGCCTTCCGCCAATGGCTCGCCACCTTGCAGAAAGAGACAATCAAAACCGACAACTTGTCACTGGCCGGTGAGCTCGCGCACTTCTCGTTCGACGAACTTCGGGAGGGCAAACTGGCGGACGAATTGCATGCGGACAAGCCAGCCCAGCTCAAGGGGGAGAACAAACTCGTTCCCGGCCGACAGGGTTCGGCGATCGAGTTCACCGGCGACGATCCCGTGGACTTGCCGCTGGGCAATTTCGGGCGGCATCAGCCGTTCTCGATTTCCCTCTGGCTGAAAACTCCGGACGAAAAGGACCGGGCCGTCGTCTTCCACCGCTCGCGCGCCTGGACCGACGCCGCCAGCCGCGGTTACGAACTGCTCCTCGAAGATGGCCGGCTGAAATGGTCGCTGATCCATTTCTGGCCCGGCAACGCCATCTCAATCAAGGCGACCGACAAGCTGCCACTCAACGAGTGGACTCACGTAACGGTCACCTACGACGGCAGCAGCCGGGCCGCTGGACTGCGGCTTCTTGTCAACGGCCAACCCGTCGCGGTCGAAACCGTAAAGGACAAGTTGACGCGGGAAATCACCGGCGGCGGGGGCGACAACATCGCTCTCGGCGAACGGTTTCGCGATCGAGGCTTCAAAGGCGGCACGATCGACGAGTTTCGCATCTTCGGCAGCGCATTGACGCAGGTCGAGGTCGCAGCCCTTTTCCAGAACGAGTCCGCCAGTGCGGTAGCCTCGAAACTGATCGGTGATTCCCCGACTCAGCCGGATGCAATTCCGCCCGCTGCGGCGGAGCGGCTGTTGGACTACTACCTGGCGACCGCCGATGCCGAGTGGTCGGAGCATTTGGCTGCGTTGCAAGCGGCCCGCCTGGCTCACCATCAGGCGGCCGATCGGGTCAAAGAGATCATGGTGATGCGCGAGCTGCCCGAGCCGAAGAAGGCGTATGTCTTGTTCCGGGGCGAATACGCCCAGCGACGCGAAGAAGTTCAGCCGGGCACACCCGCCGCTCTTTTGCCATTTCCCGAAGGGGCTCCACGCAACCGCTTGGGTCTCGCTCGCTGGCTGACCGATCGCCGTCATCCGCTTACCGCGAGGGTGACGGTCAATCGCGTCTGGCAGGCCCTCTTTGGCCAGGGGCTGTTGAAGACGTCCGAAGATTTTGGCAGCCAAGGTTCGCGACCTCTGTATCCCGAGGTACTCGATACGCTGGCGATCGATTTCATCGACGGTGGCTGGGACCTGAAGCGGCTCGTGAAGACGATCGTGATGAGCGGCACCTATCGCCAGCGGAGCATCGCCGACGCGCAGACAATGGAAAACGATCCGGACAACGATTGGCTCGCCCGCGGGCCTCGCTTCCGGCTGCCCGCCGAGATGATCCGCGACAATGCGCTTGCCGCGGCGGGACTGCTGAAGCCACAAATCGGCGGTCCGCCGGTGAATCCGTACGAGATGAGCGAGTCGTTCAAGCCGGCGAAGCCCACCGGCGGAGATGGCGTCTACCGACGGAGCCTCTACACGAACTGGCGCCGCACGGGACCGCCGCCGGCGCTGATCGCGTTTGACGCTCCGCGGCGAGCCGTCTGTGTTGCCAAACGCGAACGGACCGATTCGCCGCTCCAGGCGCTCATCCTGCTCAACGGCGTGCAGTACGTCGAAGCGGCCCGCGTGCTCGGCGAAACGCTGCATCGCGATGCGGCCGGGGAACTGCCCAAGATGATCGAACGAGGTTTCTTACGCTGTCTCAGCCGTCAGCCCGACGAGCGGGAACGTGAGATTCTGATCCAGCTCTACCAGGAACAACTCGAACACTTCCGCAATCACCCAGCCGAGGCGGAGAAACTGCTGAAAGTCGGGAACACTCCGCGCGATGCGTCGATTGCCGCCCCGCAAGCGGCGGCCGCTACGGTGCTCGGCCAGGCGCTGCTGAATCACGACGCGTGCGTGGTGAAGCGTTAAACGCGAAGCCTGCGGACGACGAACAGCGTCAGAGCATAGAGGGAAACGAACCATGCAGATCAACCCACTAGCCGCCAACCGCCGGGCCTTCCTCGGCCAGTCGGGCATTGGCCTGGGAAGTGTGGCGCTGGCTGGGCTACTGGGAGAAGAATCGGCCGCCGAGGTACGCGCGGAGCGAGGCGTTCTCGAACAGCCGCACCACCCGCCGAAGGCGAAGCGGATCATCTACCTGTTCATGTCGGGGGCTCCGTCGCAGCTCGATCTGCTGGACTACAAGCCGGAACTCAACCGACTGCATGGCGAGCAATTGCCCGACTCGGTGCGCGGCGGACAGCGCCTGACCGGCATGTCGGGCAACCAATCGTCAATACCGCTCGTCGGTTCGCCGTTCAAGTTCAAACAGCACGGCGAGGCGGGCGCCTGGTTCAGCGAACTCCTGCCGCATACGGCGAGCATCGCCGATGACCTGTGCGTGGTGCGCTCGATGTATACCGAAGCGATCAACCACGGCCCGGGCGTCACGTTTTTGCAGACCGGAACCCAGATCGCCGGCCGACCGAGCATGGGGGCCTGGCTCAGCTACGGCCTCGGCCAGGAGAACGCCAACCTGCCGTCGTTCGTGGTGCTGATCACCAAGGACAAAGGAGGCCAGCCGCTCGGGGCTCACCTGTGGGGCAGCGGCTTCCTGCCGACGAAGCACCAGGGCGTGCTGTTTCGAGCCGCCGAGGACCCGGTGCTCTACCTGGGCAATCCCGACGGCGTCGACCAGCAAAGCCGCCGGATGCTGCTCGATCGGCTGCGCGAATTGCACGAGCATCAGCTCGCGGGCACACCGGACGCCGAAATTCGCAATCGCATCGAGCATTACGAGCTGGCGTTCGCGATGCAAACCAGTGTCCCCGAAGCGACCGACATCTCCGACGAGCCGCAGCATGTGCTCGACATGTACGGACCCGATGTCACCAAGCCCGGAACATTCGCCGCCAACTGCCTGCAGGCCCGTCGCCTGGCCGAGCGGGGCGTGCGCTTCATTCAGCTCTATCATCAGGATTGGGATCACCATGGCGGCTTGCCCGGCGCGCTGCCCAAGCTTTGTCAGGAAACCGACCAGGCGTCGGCTGCGCTTGTGAAGGATCTGAAGCGGTGCGGTCTGCTCGACGACACGCTCGTGCTCTGGGGCGGAGAATTCGGCAGAACGAACTACTGCCAGGGAAAAATTCAGGCCAACTTCGGCCGCGATCACCATCCGCGGTGCTTTTCGGTTTGGATGGCGGGAGGCGGCGCCAGGCCAGGCATCGTCCACGGCGAGACGGACGAGTTGGGCTACAACGTGATCAAGGACGGCGTCCACATCCACGACTTGCACGCCACACTGCTGCATCTGCTTGGTATCGATCACGAACGCCTGACGTACAAGTTTCAGGGACGTCGGTATCGTTTGACCGACGTGCACGGCAAGGTGGTCGAACCGCTTTTGAGTTAATGACCTGGGCTGGCCGCCTCGCCCGCGTGCGGTCGAAAGAAAGCCCGCAAGAAAAAGCTTGCAACGTCCCGGAATTCGGAGAAATTAACGTTCAGTTCCGAACCCGTGCCTGTCGTTGCGAGACTTGCCATGCGTGTGTTGCGGAAATCGACCGTGCTTCGACTCGCCGCCTTGGTCACTGCGGTGACTCTCTCGGTGGGAGGCTCCCATTACATGGCGCAAGAAGTCGAGCGCTATGCGGA
>JAEZAS010000492.1 GCA_023430365.1 Planctomycetota bacterium | reverse complement strand
CAATGGCGACGAAGAGTTGTACGACGAGACGCAGGACCCGTACGAGTGGACGAACCTGGCCCAGAAGCCGGAGTTCGCTGCCAAGAAGGCGGAACTCGCCCGCTGGTTGCCCACGAAGAACACGCCGGACATTAACGGCAATCGGCCGGGCAAAGCGGCGCCCGGTGGAAAGAAGAAGGGGAAGGGCAAAGGCAAGGCGAACGCCAGTTGAGCCTGTTGACCTTTGCCTGGTCTAATTCACCACAACAAAATCGCCTCCGCATGCGAACCGCCCGAAGGGGCAAAGCATGCGGAGGCGTTTTGTGTTTCAGGGCGAGTATGTCAGGCACGGGCGAAAGGCCTGTGCCTAACATTGACTCCGCTCAGTCGTCGCGGTCGAAACTACTCAGCGTTCACTTCCGCGCCAGCCCGGGTGACCAGGCGGGCGAAGTCGCGGATGTTGATGTTCGAGGCGATGAATCGCACCGAGCCATCGCCGAGGGCGAAGTTGGCGCCAGCCGGATGGAACGCAAAGGCTTCGGCGGTCCCTTCGGTCTGGTAGTACGGATGCGGGAAGGTGGTACCGACATCCTCGCCGTTGGTGCAGTTGATGGCGCAGGGACCAGGCATGGTGGCTCCGTCGTAGCTGGAACCATCGACGCTGAAGTCGCTGGCCGGGCGGCACCAACCACCGGCGTTCACATGGTTGGCCACCACGCTCGTGCCGAACTTCTTCGGGCCACGACGCCAAACGGCAGGGCGGCCAGCCGACTCGGCATAAAGAATGGTGTTCGACAAACCATCGGTCACGTCCGCCATCCGCGGGCTGCCGTTCTTGGTCAAAATGCCTTCACCCGACTGGTCGACCAGATTCTGGGTCTTCAGACGCGGATCCACACCGATCGTCGGTGAGTAATCGGTGGTAGCACAAACGTTGTCGACCCATGGGCTGGCTTCAGGAATTCCGTCCAGGCGTTCCGGGTTGGGGGTCGAGGGGCAGAGGAACGCTTTCACCTTCGTCAGCACATAGGGCCGATTGGCTGCATCGCCCCAGTTCTTGGTCTGGTCATACTTGTCGTAGACATTTCCCTGCTCGACAAAGGGAAGGGTGAAGGTCAGGCCCGCGATACGGGGCAGGGGGGTGAGACCGCCCGGGCGAATGCTCGAGGGAAGTGCGCCGGTGGTATCGTGGAAGTTGTGGGCGGCCAGGCCGAGCTGCTTCAGATTGTTCGAGCACTGCGTCCGGCGAGCGGATTCGCGAGCGGCCTGCACGGCGGGAAGCAGCAGCGCCACGAGAACGCCAATAATCGCAATGACTACGAGCAGTTCGACGAGGGTAAAGCCTTGAGGCGAGGAGGTTCGATAACGTTCCATGGGGAGAATGTCCTTGTACATGTGGTTTGCGTGAACGCGTGAGAGATGTTTTGAATTGGTCGCTGTGAGTTAACGCTTGAGGGTGAGGGGAGGAAGTTGGTTCTCACCTTCCTTGATGCTGACCCGCAGCTCGGTGCGCGAGGCGTCTGAGTACTTGGGAGGAATGATGTTCGGGCCTGGAACCAGCGAACCTCCCTCCTTGATCGGGCGGTAGTAGGCGACGGTGAGCTTGTAGTCACCCGCCGGGGCGCCATCGCCCGTGTCGAACGTAGTGAGCGTGAAATTGCCGGAGGCGTCGGTGCTGGCCTGGGCGGGAACCAACTCAGGATTTTCCGGATGGAGCACTACAAACGCATTGGCGAGCGGTTTGCCTTCCCACAGCACCTGGCCTTGAGCCTTGTAGGTGGGGATGCGCGAAACGCCGTCGCCACAGCCTGTGGTGGCGATCAGCAAGGCGGCGATCGCAATCGCCGCAACGGTGAAGTAGCCCGCCGGCCGACCGGCAAGGCTGGGATGGAACGTGTCCGACGTCGTGCGGGACATGGTGGAAACTCCTCGGCAAAAATAAGTGTTCGAAACGTTAGGTGTGTGCTAAGCACAAACGGCGGCTAACCTCCGCAGTCGCAAGCAGGGAGCGACCACGGCGGAAGCCGATTGTCTTGGGGATGCACCTGAACCTTGAGCGGCGTCGTTTCAGGTGACGCGTAGCGAGAAGGCACGACGTTGCGGCCGGGCAGGTAGTCTTCGCCCGAAATCACGGGAGCCCGCCAGGCAACCGTGACCGCGTACTGTCCGGGCCGAGCGCCTCGCTGCGTCAGCCCGCTGTACACTTCGAACGAACCGTCCGCGCGGGGCGTGGCTCGGGCGACCGGATGGGTGCTGGCATCGTCGCGCAGCTCATAAAAGCAAATCTCAGCGCCAGTAGCCAGCTGGCCCGCAACGAGCAACTGCCCCTGCACGGGGAAGAGCTCGACGTTTGACACAGCGCGACGTTGCGAGAGAGCGACTGCGGTCAGCGACAGGCTCACCCCAATGCCGAATGCGAGCGTCGCGATTTGAACACCCGACCGCGGAAGTTTGAGGAAGGCGGAAGGCATGGCGACACACGAGTCGTAGTCACCGCTGCCTCCGAATATTCGGTCAGCTGCGTAGGCTGAGAGTTGCTGCTGGGTTGATGTTTCTGTGGTGGGAAGATTGCGGTGCCCGGCATTGGTTTGCCGACGCTCGAACGATGCTTGCCGATCGCCGCTCCGTTGCAGTCACCAGGCGGCGAATCCTGCAACGATGCGGCTTCGTTGCGTTAGGAATTGCCCGGTTTGTTGAGCCGTCGCTTCTCGGTTCGTTCGATTTGCACCACGACGCCATCCTGCACCAGCACCACGACATTGCCGAAGCGCAGGCCACGCAGGGCGTCGCGGATTTGGTTGAGGGCCAGTTCCATCCGTGCGTCGGACGCGGCTGCCGGCTGTCCGTTGGTCGTGTGAGCTGAGCTCATAGCGTCATTCCTGAAACCGAAGTCGGTACGGTGTATCGTGGCCATGGTTTACGCCTCCTGCTAAATCACATAGTCGGGGGTGAATATCCGCGCCTTCTTCGGCGACACAAACACCGTGTCACCGGCTCGCAGGTCGAGAGCTGCAAAGCGGTCCTGCGAGAGGTCGACTTGGATCTCATCTCCCTCCGGGCCTTGCAGACCCACTTTCACGATGGCGCCAGCCAACTGGATGCGCTGCACGATCGATTGCAGGGCCGGATGGCCGTTCAACCGACGCTCAATTTCCAGCTCGTGCGGGCGGACGTAGACCTTCGTGTCGCCGTTGCGGCCCACGAGCCCCGCCACATCGACCGGCAGATCGCGAACCCAAGCCCGGCCGTTCTCCACGCGAGCGCGAAACACGTTCACGCGCCCGAGGAAGTCCATCACGAACTCGGAGGCCGGATGATGGAACAGATCGACGGGCGAACCGACCTGCTCGATTTTGGCATGGTTCATCACGACCACGCGATCGGCCACTTCCAGAGCCTCTTCCTGATCATGGGTGACGAGCATCGTAGTCACGTGGATTTCGTCGTGCAGCCGGCGGAGCCACTCACGCAGTCCTTGACGTACCTTGGCGTCGAGCGCGCCGAACGGCTCGTCGAGGAGCAGCACTTTGGGCTCGATTGCCAGAGCCCGGGCCAGCGCGATGCGCTGACGCTGGCCGCCGGAGAGCTGCGAAGGATAGCGCTTGGCGAATCCATCGAGCTGAACGAGCTTGAGCAGCGAGCTGACCTTCTCGCGAATCGCCGCCTCGCTCGGCCGGGTGGCGCGAGGACGAACTCGCAGGCCGAAGGCCACGTTTTCGAACACGCTCATGTGGCGGAACAGGGCGTAGTGCTGAAACACAAAGCCGACCTGCCGCTGGCCGACGCCGCGCTCGGCGACGTCTTCACCGTTGAAGCGAATGGCGGTTCCTTCGTTCTGATCGGGCTCCTCGAGCCCGGCGATCAGACGCAGGAGCGTAGTCTTGCCGGACCCCGAAGGGCCCAGCAAGGCGATCAGTTCACCCTCTTCCACTTTAAGGCTGACGTTGTCGAGGGCGCGATAATTTCCGAACGTCTTCGTGACGTTAGCGACTTCGATGCTCATGATTAGGCCTCTACCGCTGTCGGTTCAAGGGTCGCATCGCGCTGGAGCTTCCATTCCAGCGCCGTCTTCGCAGCGAGCGTCGCCAAGGCCAACAGGGCCAGGAGCGAAGCCGCGGCAAAAGCGGCGACATAGTTGTATTCGTTGTAAAGAATCTCAACGTGCAAAGGGATTGTGTTCGTCTTGCCGCGGATGTGCCCCGACACGACGGATACGGCGCCGAACTCGCCCATCGCGCGGGCATTGCTCAGCACCACGCCATACAGCAAAGCCCAGCGAATGTTCGGCAGCGTGACCCGCCAGAACGTTTGCCAGCCGCTGGCGCCCAGCGACAGAGCGGCTTGCTCCTCGTCGGTTCCCTGTTCCTGCATGAGCGGAATCAGCTCGCGAGCTACGAACGGGAACGTCACGAACACGGTCGCCAGGACAATGCCAGGCACCGCGAAAATGATCCGGATCGGTCCGCCTTCCCAGACGCGGAACCACTCCCAGCCGTCGCCCAGCGAGTACCAGGGAAGCGAGAGATACGGCTCCGCGAGCCACCAGCCGAGCCAGCCTTGTGCGCCAAAGAGCAACACAAAGATCATGCCCGAAATGACCGGCGACACGGCGAACGGCAGGTCGATGAGCGTCAGCAAGATGCTCTTGCCGACGAAGTCGAACTTGGCGATCGCCCAGGACGCGGCCAGGCCGAACACGATATTCAGCGGCAGGGAAATGCCCGCGGCAATCAAGGTCAACTTGATCGCCTCGTAGGCCGCACGGTTGTTGAAGCTTTTCAGGTAGGCTCCCACGCCGTCCTGCAGCGCCTCGGCGAAGACCGAAGCGAGCGGCAGCACCAGGAAGAGCCCGAGGAAGCCAATCGAGGTGCTGATAAACAGCGCCTTCAGCCAGAACGGTTCTTTGGTGGCGAGGCGGTTGTGCCGGCCGCCGCCAGCCACGTGCGAGGTTGGTATGCCTGTCATGGTTAGGCCCCCCTCACGTGATGCCGCGTGGCGTACCACTGCAGGCCGTTCACGAACAACATGATCGCGAACGAGGCGAGCAGCATGACCACCGCAATCGCCGTGGCCCCCGCGTAGTTGAATTGTTCCAGCTTCGACACGATCAGGAGCGAGGTGATCTCAGTCTTCATGGGCATGTTGCCCGAGATGAACACCACCGAACCGTATTCGCCCAAGGCTCGTGCGAACGACAGGGAAAACCCGGTCAACAAAGCGGGCAACACGGCGGGCAGGATCACTCGCAGAAACGTCTGCAGCCGGTTGGCCCCAAGGCTGGCGGCGGCTTCTTCGGTTTCAGCGTCGAGTTCTTCCAAGGCGGGCTGCAGCGTGCGAACCACGAAGGGCAGCCCGATGAACGTCAGGGCGATCAGGATGCCCAGCGGCGTGTAAACCGCTTTAATCCCGACCATGTCCAACCAACTGCCGATCCAGCCGTTCTTGGCATAGATGGCCGTCAAAGCGATGCCCGACACGGCCGTCGGCAAGGCAAACGGCAGGTCCACCAGGGCGTCGATCAGCTTCTTTCCCGGGAACTGGTACCGCACCAGTGTCCAGGCCACGATAAAGCCGAACACGGCGTTTACCAGGGCGGCCAGCAGCGAGGTTCCAAAGGTCAGCTTGTAGGAAGCGACGACCCGCGGATCGAGGACGATCTTCCAGAACTCGCTCCACCCCATCGTCGCCGTCCGCAAAAACAGCGCGGAGAGCGGAATGAGGACGATCAAGCTGAGGTAGACCAGCGTGTAGCCGAGCGACAGCCGGAAGCCCGGCAGCACGCTGTGGCGTTTGAGTTTCATCAGCATGGCGGACGCTCCGTTAGTTGCCGTCAGCAGGCTGATAGATCTGGTCAAACACGCCGCCGTCGTCGAAGTGCTCTTTCTGAGCCTTCTTCCAACCGCCGAACACGTCCTCGATCGTGAACAGGTTCACTTCGGGGAAGCGGGAGAGCGTTTCAGCGTCCACCTCGCTCTTGATCGCCGGGCGGTAGTAGTGCCTGGCGGCCAGTTCCTGACCCTGTTTGGTGTACAGGAACTTCAGATAGGCCTCAGCAACCTCGCGAGTGCCCCGCCGATCGACGATCGTGTCGACCACGGCCACCGGAGGCTCGGCGAGGATGCTGACGCTCGGCACAACGACCTCCACCTTGTCCGGCCCCAGTTCCTTGACGGCCAGCAGAGCCTCGTTCTCCCAAGCGAGGAGGACGTCGCCGATTTCGCGTTGAACGAAGGTATTCGTAGCTCCCCGGGCCCCCGAATCGAGCACCGGCACCCGGCGAAACAGCTCGGTCACAAACTCCTGGGCCTTCTTCTGAGCCGCGTCGACCTCG
Source organism: Planctomycetota bacterium (assembly GCA_023430365.1). Lineage (GTDB taxonomy): Bacteria > Planctomycetota > Planctomycetia > Pirellulales > Pirellulaceae > JAEZAS01. The sequence continues at coordinate 4,452 of JAEZAS010000492.1, read as the reverse complement.
CCCTTCGCCGCCGGATCGTTCAGCTTGCTCAGATCGCCGAGTTCCTGCTGGAGCACGTAACCCCAAGCGGCGAGGTAGTTCCAGCGAGCGCCACCGGAGGTTTTGGGATTGGGAGTAATGATCTGCACATCTCCCTTTACCAGGTCTCCCCAGCTCTTGATGTTCTTGGGATTGCCCTTGCGGACGAGAAACACAATCGTCGACGTGTAGGGCGAGCTGTTTTCAGGTAGCTTCTTTTGCCAGTCTTCGGCCAGCAGTTTTCCCTTGTCGGCGATGATGTCGATGTCGTAGGCCAGGGCCAACGTCACAACGTCGGCTTCCAGGCCGTCAATGACCGCCCGGGCCTGCTTGCCGGAGCCACCGTGCGACTGCTCGATCGTGACCGACTGACCCTTTTCCTGCTGCCAGTGATCGGCGAACGCCTCGTTCACTTCGGCGTAGAACTCGCGAGTCGGGTCGTACGACACGTTCAGCAGCGTGACAGAGCCCGATTTGCCGGAACCATTGCCCGAATCCTGCTGGCAGCCGGTCGCCGCCAGAGTGGCGAGCAGGGCAAGGCAGAGAGCGCCACAGCGAAGCCACTTTGCGGAAGGTGCGACGGGTGGGCGGGCGATCGGCGGACGAAGGTGAGTCATGGGTGGGACAATCCTTCCCTGGACTTGTTGGCGTGGGGCAAGTGGGTGCTCGCGAATAATTCGCGAGTTCGGCCCGCTAAAAGCAATGGGTGTGCCAAACGTCCGATCGCAGGAAAAACGTCGGTTTTGCCGGCATATTTTCGCTGTTCTGCCACTAGCATTCGCAAGTCCATCACATATGATGGAGCACCGGCCGTGCATCATCCAAGTACTCCAGCATATTTGACGGAACAGGTCCTAATGGAACCCTCCCGTAGTCTCCTCCTTAGCGTCTGGAAAGAAACGTGCCGGCACATCGAGATTCAGGAGGCGACCGAGAACATCGCGGCGATGTTGGCTCAGCAGATGCCTCTGTCCGCGGTGCTGGTACGGCGTCTCGACGCTGCCCATCACTCGCTCGTGACCGTAGCCCGGGCTGAAGTCGACGATCAGTTGCCGCAGCTTGCCGAGACGGCACAGCTCTCGTCCGCCAACTATCGGAAGGTAGTCGCCTGGGCGAAGTCGGGGATTTCGTTGCACAAGAACCGGCGTCAACTGCCGCGGGAGCTGCCTTTGATCCTTCCAGAACCGATCGAGGGGGATATGCTGATCGGCGCGCTGGGGGACGCAAAGGACCCGCATGGCGTGTTGATTCTCGTAGCGGAGCCCGGCAAGCACTTCGACGCTGTGCACCAGCGCATGCTTGAGGCGCTCCGCGAGCCCTTTGCCGCGGCGCTAGAGAACGACCGACGAGTCCACGAGCTGGCCGCCCTACGGGACGTCGCCGAAGCCGAAAAACAGGCCCTGCTGACTCGACTCGGCCGCAAGGAAGTGGGCGACGCCATCGTGGGCGCCGAAGCCGGTCTGCGGCCCGTGATGGAACGGGTCACCATGGTCGCCAAGCGCGACGTGCCCGTATTGATCCTCGGCGAAACGGGCACCGGCAAAGAAGTGGTCGCCCGCGCAATTCACACCCGTTCGCCGCGGAGCACGGGGCCTTTCATGCGCGTGAACTGCGGCGCTATCCCATCGGAACTCATCGACTCCCAACTCTTCGGCCACGAAAAGGGCAGCTTCACCGGCGCCAGCGACATGCGCCAAGGTTGGTTCGAACGGGCCGACGGCGGAACACTCTTCCTGGACGAAATTGGCGAACTACCGCTCCAGGCGCAGGTCCGGCTGCTGCGGGTGCTGCAGGACGGCTACCTGGAGCGAGTCGGCGGCGTGCAGTCGATTCGGGTCGACGTGCGAATTGTGGCGGCTACCCATCGCGATCTGGCGACGATGGTGCAGACCAAGGAGTTTCGCGAGGATCTCTGGTATCGCCTCGCCGTCTTCCCGATCCTGCTGCCGCCGCTGCGCGAGCGCCGCGAAGACATCGCCGATCTGGCCCGGCATTTCTCGGAGCGCGCGGCCACCCGTTTTGGTCTGCCGCTCGTGCTGCCGACCCCGGAAGACCTCGAACTGCTCGCCAGCTATACCTGGCCGGGCAACGTGCGCGAGCTGGGAACCGTCATCGACCGGGCAGCCATTCTCGGCGAAGGACGCAGCCTCGAAATCGCCAAAGCGCTCGGCGTCATCGGTCCCAGCGCCACAACCGCCGCCCCTGCATCTCCGGCGACCAGCCATCCGGTGCGCATTGCCGAGCCGACCGCGCCCGTCGCCAACCGCGACGAGATCGTCACGCTCGAGGAGGCCATGAGCGCCCACATCAAGCGCGCTCTTCAGGCGACCCGCGGTCGCATCGAAGGCCGCCGTGGCGCAGCGGAAATCCTGGGCATCAACCCTCACACGCTCCGCGCGCGGATGCGCAAGCTGCGGATCGATTGGTCGGAGTTCCGCGAAAACTGACGGACCAGGCTCGAGAGCACGCTCGCTACCGATCCGTGGTGGGCGAAGGCATCGGATGTGCAGTCGTCAGTCGCGTCGGCAACCCGTAAGATGGCTAAAACGCTTATCGGATTGCCACCTCGAGCAAAGACACCGCCGACCGGAGCCCCGTCATGGCCGACGACCTGAAACTCAACGATCCCTGGCTGGTTGCCGTTTGGCCCGGCATGGGGCATGTCGCCAGCAGCGCCGGTTATTACCTGATGGCCCAATTGGGTGTCCACATGCTCGCCGAGTTTTCGCCGCGCGAGCTGTTCGACCTGGAGCACGTCGAGGTGAAGGGGGGCATCATTCAACCGGTTCGGCTGCCGCGCAGTCGATTCTTTCTGTGGCGCGACCCGCAGCAGCGCCACGACATCCTGATCTTCATTGGTGAAGCCCAGCCGCCGATCGGCCGACACGCGTTCTGCCGGAAGCTCGTGGAGTATGCCAAACAGGCGGGCGTGACCCGCGTGTTCACCTTCGCCGCCATGGCGACCGACATGCACCCCGAGCACGAATCGCGCGTGTTCGCCGCCGCCACCGACGAAGAAATGCTCGCCAGCCTGAAAGCCCGCAAGCTGGAACTGGTCGACGACGGCCACATCAGCGGTCTGAACGGAGTTCTCGTCGGTGTCGCCGCCGAGGCTAGGCTCCGCGGGGCCGTGCTCCTGGGAGAAATGCCGCACATCTTTTCCCAGCTCCCATTCCCGAAGGCCTCGCTCGCCGTGCTCAAGGTCTTCACCGAGATCGCCGAGGTTGAGATCGATTTCACCGAGCTCACCGAGCAAGCCGACGCCATGTCCAACCGCCTTGGCGAGCTGCTCTCCGAAGCGCAGAAAGCAATCGAAAATCGCCTTTCCGGCTCTGAAGAAGATGAGGAGGAAGACGAATTCGCTTCGAGCTTGCAGGAGGACGACGATCGCCTAAGCGCTGCCGATGAGCAGCGGATCGAGCGGCTTTTTGAACAGGCCCGCAACAACCGGGCGAAGGCATACGAGCTAAAGCGCGAGCTCGATCGCCTGGAAGTCTTCGACCAGTACGAGGATCGCTTCCTCGATCTCTTCAAGAAGAGCCCCTGAGCGCTCGCCTGTTCGCGATCACGTAAAACGCAGCACGATTGCCAGCAGCAGCAGCCCGATCGCCGCGAGATCCCGCCGGCTGAACCGCTCGGCCTGTCCGTGAAATCGCAAATAGCTCAGGAACATGCCGGTTGGACAACCGAAGCGGCAATAGGCCATCGGCGTCACGGCGGCGAAGATCAGCCCGGTCACAGCGATGAAGATCGTCGCCGCCCCTGCGATCCAAAACACAAAGGCGTCGAACGGCTCGATCCCGGCGAGGTTCACCTCCGCATGGGTCATCGCCACCCAAACGACTAGCAGCAGCAGCGCCAAGGGAACCAGCGACAAACCCCGCGCCAGCCAGGCGGGCGGATTCCAGGTCCAGGGCAGCCGCCCGCGGATCAACTGCTGGGCCGCTCCATACGGACAGATGTGATTGCAGTAGATCTGCTTCTTCGTCAGCACCGGGATGATCAGTGCGGCGGCCGACAGAATCACAAGCCCCGGAGCTAATCGCCACGACACTCCCGCCTGCGACCAACCGACGAGCAACGCCTGCGACAGCATATCGCCGTTCAAAAAACCGAGATAACCAACCAGCAAAACCTGAAAACCGATCCGTCCCCAGCGGTTCCCGCGCAGCCGGCTGAAAGCCATCACCATCGCCATCCCGACGATCGCCAGCGTGCCATAATCGCGCAGCGCAAACACCACCCGCCGCTGCGCCTTCTCAACCGGCGGAGCCAGCGCCGCTTCCGCCCCCTTGGGCAACCCGTAGGCAATCGCCATGCTCGTCATCGTGGCCCCCGACACGCCCTCGATCTCTTCCTCCTTCGGATCGAGTTTGGCGAGTTCCTCGACCGTCAGCCCTTCGAACAAGGCTGGAAAGCTGTAGTCACCCCCCG
>JAEZAS010000469.1 GCA_023430365.1 Planctomycetota bacterium | reverse complement strand
TCGCGCACCTTGTCCACCCAATGGCGATATTGGCTTTCATCCGTCATTGCACAATCTCGACTTTCAGGCCTCAACCGTCAGTCCCGCGATGTCGGATGCCCTAGCCACATTTTTGCGGCACTTCGCGTGCCCGACTTTCACCGCCCTAGGCGGCGTCGCACGCGAACTCCTCGTTCCAACAAAGATTCCTCCTACCGTGATTCCCCCAATGCTTTTAACAGAGCGTCGATTCCGGCGCGGGCGATCTCCGCGTCCTGCTCTCCCGTCGCTCCACCCACGCCGACCGCGCCAATGACCTGGTCGTCGACCTTGATCGGCACACCGCCGAAAAGCGCCGTGAATTTACCGCCGCTCGCCGCGGCCGCATTCTGCAGGCTCAGGTTCAGCAGCGGATCGGGCGCATCGCCCCCGCGCTGGATCGGTCCAGTCGGCGCCCGCAGAGTCGCCGACGAGACAGCCTTGGTGATCGCCGTGTACGAACTGGCTGGCCGGGCGCCATCCATCCGCGCAAAGGCCAGCAGATGCCCGCCGTCATCGACAACGGCGATGTTCACCTTCAACTCCATCTCCGCGGCTTTCGCGCGCGCTGCTCGAACGATCGTCTCCGCGCCCGACAGGTTCAACCGAACCTGATTGCGAACCACGAGCGCCTCTTCCTGCTCTTGCCCACCGGCCGAAGGCTTCTGCGCGAAGCTCGATCCCGGAAGAAGCACTATCGCCAGCATTGCCAAAGAAAACGCCCAGCCGTTGCGGTCATGCATGATTATCCCCACCCCAGAAAACACGATGCGTCGACGCCGCCAAAATCGGTCGAGCGGCCACTCAATCTGAAACCGCAAACCCGCGTTTGCGGCGATTGCAGGTTAACATGTCAGAGGGGTTTGCCAACCACCTTCAGGGCCGTGCAACGGCCCCAGAGGAGTGGAGCGAAGGATAGGCATACCGATTGCTAGAGGAGAGTTGCTTCAGGTCCTATGTGATCGGCTCAACGAATGTTGTGTCTACAACCTGACGAAGATGGGCTATGTCTGACTCCTCCCAAGAGCTTGAGCGAGCCATGCAGCGCTGCCGACAACTGGTTGCGCGCCAGGGAGACCAACTCGACCGCCTCGCCGCCGAGATCGATCGGCAGGATCGTCACCTGCAAGCGCTCGAGGAACACTGTCGCCAAATCGCGAGCCAGCGGAGCGCCGGCGCTGCGAACAAGAGCCGCGACTAATGCCTGAAAAAACGGCCTTTCGCCCCTAACGGCGGGCGAAAACCGAGAGCAGCCACGGCAGCACAATCAGATTGCCGGCCAGGCCGCCGAGCATCGTCAAGCTCACGAGCGCCCCGAAATAGACCGTCGGGATAAAGTCGCTGATCGTGAGAACACCAAAGCCGACGATCACGGCGAGCGTCGTATAGATCATCGCCTTGCCCACATCCGACTGGGCGTCGCCGAGCGCCTCTTGAAACGATTTGCCGTCCCGCCGCGCTCGCTGGAAGTCGACCAGGTAGTGCATCGAGCTGTCAATCGACAACCCCATCGACACGGCGGCGATCATCGCGGCCCCCATGTTAATTTTTAAACCCAGCAGTCCCCACAGCCCCATCACCAGCAAAATGGGCAGGATGTTGGGCACCAAGGCAATCAACGCCAGCTTCAAACTCCGCAGAGCGACGAGCATCATCAAGCCGATGCTCACCGAGGCCGCAATGAACGTGATCCACTGATCGCGAAGCATGCTCTCGACGATGCTAGTCAGCAGCACGAACAGTCCGGTGACCTCAGCGCCTTGCGATTGCGGCGATGGGGGAAACTCCTCCTGCACCAGCCGGGTCACCTCGTCGATCAGCATCCGCTTTTGCTCGGCTGGCTGACGCTCGAGGGCCCGCAGCATGATTCGCAGCCGCGCCTCGCCATGCTCATCGACGCTCTTCGAACGCAGCGCACGGACGAAAGCGGGCAGCTTCTCGGCCAGCATCTTCGTGCGCAGTTCCGGTGGAGCAAACGCCGCCATCCGCACTCCGGACGTCGCATCGAGCACGTCGGCCAGGCTAATCACCTTCGTCAGGCCGGGCCGGGTTATGCCCGGCTGGTTGCCGGGAAGTTCGATCTCGCGAAGTCGCTCCTCCAACTTTCGCACACGATCGAGATAGACGGCGTCGAGTCGCGCTGGGGCCGGGATCATCACGTCCCACACCCCCGCTCCACCCAGATTGCGCTCGACGAACTCATACGACTGCACGATCTGGCTGTCTTCGCGAAAGTTGCGGGTGAAGTCGGTCTCCACTCGCAATCGGATCGATCCCACCACCGCGAACACGGCCAAGACCATGGCGATTACCGCAACGGCGACACCGCGGCGTTGGACGAGTCGTATGAGCGCGGCTAAGAGCCGGTTCAACTGTCGATCGAGCCAAGTGATGTGCTCGCTTCCGACGGGTTGATCGCTATCGACCGCCGGGAGGGGCTTCGCATCGCTGCGGCCGATCAGGATCAAGCCGGGCGTGAGCAGCATCAGGGCAAACAGCACCAACAGCGCGCCGAGTCCCATCATGGTTCCGAAGTCGCTCACCGGTCCAACCTCAGCCCAGCGAAGCGAGGCAAAACCAGCGACGTCGGTCGCACTCGCGCCGACGATCGGCCAGGCCAATCGAGCGCCGGAGCGTCGCAGCGCCTCCTCGGCGGGAACTCCGCTGGCGCGCAAATGCTGATAGTGGACGATCAGGTGCACAACAGCCGCCACACCGATGACCGTCACAATCGCCGTGAGCATCGAGCTGACCATCGTCAACTGCAAGCCGGAAAGCACGAGGATGGCTCGCGTCAGCAGCAGCGCCCACTGGACGACGAGAATTGGCACGACTAACCAGCGGATACTGCGAAAGCAAACCAGGATCGTCAGCCCCAAGAGCACCGTCGACCAAATGCCCAGCCGTTGGCCGTCGCGTTCGAGCATGTCGAACCCTTCGACGACCATCACCGGCTCGCCCGCAAGAACGCCTGGCCGCAACCCATCCCCGGGAGATTCGATGATCTGCTCCATCTGACGGATGGTCTCGGCACGGGTCGTCCCCGGAGGAGACTCGTGTGAGAGGATGCAAACGACGGCGACGGTCTTTCCATCGTCCGAATGGGTGTAGCCCTCGAACAGGTCGCGAAATCGCTCGGCCGTCTCGCTCTTCGGATTCCAAACCTCCGGCCCCTGCCACGAATCCCGCCGGGCCCGGCCGAACAGATTGAGCAGCCCGCCGCCGCCGCTCATCGTTTTCAGCTCCTCCAGCAGATCGCTGATCTGCGGCAGGCTGAGCACTTCCTGCACGCCGGGCACTTTCGCGAGCTTCTCACTATTGGCCCGCAGCCGTTCGAGCCCCTCCCCTTCCGGATCGAACACGCTCGGATCGCTGTAGACGGCCAGCACCACCTCGTTGCCGCCAAACTGCTCCTTCAACTCCAGGTAGGGAGGCAGGAGCGGATCGTCGGCGGGAAACATCCGTTCGACGCTGCGATCGAAATGCAGTTGCTGAGCCGGATACCAGGCAGCCGCGGCCAGCACCGCCGCCAGCACCAGCAGCGGCCAGCGAAAGCGAATGAGCGCATCGACAAAACGAGTCGTCGGCCTGGGTTGCAGAAGGTCCATGTGCGTATTCGATACGCCAGGGCGGTTTCTCGCAACAGCACCCCAAGCCGACGGCTCCGCCGTCGCGTCTCACCGCCAGATCTGCCTTGCGATAAATCTACCCTGTCGCCATCAAAGTAGATCAACGGTCCTGCCAATAACCGGGCGCACGATGCAGGTGCATGATGGCGTGAACGATGATTTCGCCGCTCATTACTTCATAAACCACGCCATACGGAAGCGATTGACTGGCTTGATCCGAACGTGTGGACGGTCGGTTTCGGGCGCTGTACCAAACGGAAATTGCTGAATTACCTGCAACGCTTCGTCGATGGCGAGCTGAGTTTCACGAGCTTGCTCGACCACTGGCAGCACGCATCACTTCGTCATACGAGACGGCTTTCACTTCGCCACGCAAGAACAGCTCACGTCGGCGATCTACTTCCGCCATCCATGCCTGACGAACCGCTTGCTGTTCCTGACCACGAACACGAGAAAGCAGCAAATCGACCAGTTCGAGACGGTTCGCCTCCGACAATCCCAGGGCGTCTTGGTAGAGAGAGTTCAGATTCATCGCCGCTCGCCTTTTTACGGTAACGTTCTGAATCATAGTCACGACCGAACGCCCTGATCAAAGACGATCCGGCAGGTTGCCCTGCGGGTCGAACGGCATCGGCCGGGGGGATTCCAGCACGGCCAGGTCGCTTCGGCCTTGCGTTTCCTCCCAGTACGCCGCGCTGCATTCCACTTCCGCCAGTTCCAGCGTGTTGTGAATCCACATCAGCCGGGCGTCGGCCGGCGGCGTGAGTCCGATCGTCGGCAATGCCGCGTCGAGCAGTTCCTGGTCGGTTTCGTAATCGAGGGGCAGCATGGCCGCCGTCGGATGGCCGCCGGTCAGGCAATTGATGCGCGTGATCCGCTTGTCCATTTTGTCGATGCAGCGGGTGCGGCAGAACTCGGCGATGCCGATGCCCGTGGCGTTGCCGTGGGTGGCGTCGGTCAGGTCGCGCACGGCGATCCGCTTCACCTTCGGCCATTCCTCGGGCCAGGCCACGTGGTCGTTGTACTTTCGGCCGATGACGTTGGTGTCCATGCCCGCGCCGCTGATGTTCTTGCCGATCTGATCGACCAGCAAAATATCCGCGGTCTTGAACGGCAGCCGGGGAATCCAGCTCTTGGCGAGCACCAACAGCTCGCGCTCCCGGTCCTCGAACTCATGCGATCCGACCGCCTGGATCTTCGCGGTTTCGTCGTACGCGTTTTCGACGATGCCCAGCCCCGCGACGATCCGACACTTGGCCAGCACCTCGCGGGCCACGCTCCGCACGATCTGTCCAAAGCTATAGTTCATGATCGCCCGGTGATAGATCTTCGCGCCTTCGTGCTTCCCCAGGCCGATGAGCATCATCTTCATCAGACCGCTCTCGACCTCGCCGACGAAGGCCGTGTGCGGCTTGATCCGGCCGATCACCAGCACATGGTCGGCGCCGAAGGCGTGCTTGTCGAAGTGGACCGGAAAACCTTCAGCGGCCTGACAGACGATCACCGTCTCCATGCTGGAGCGAATCGGACAGCCGAGGTACTCCTCCGTGATGCCGTAGCCTTCGATCAGTTCACGCTGCCCCTGGGCGGTGCCGCCGCCGTGGCTGCCCATCGACGGGACGATGAACGGCAAAGCACCGAGCCGCTTCAGATGCTCGACCGCCGCCTTGATGATGTGCTGGATATTGGCGATGCCGCGACTTCCCGCCGTCACCGCCACGGTCTGCCCCGGCTTGATCTTCACGCCCAGCGCCAGCCGGCTCAGTTCGGCTTCCACCGTACCCGGAATGTCGTCCACCCGCGGAGCTTCGAAAGTCTGTCGGACGCGGAAGATGAGCGGGTAGTTGGACATGAATGAACCCTAGGGACGAATGCCGAAGCACTGCCGAAGCACGAACTTCAAATGTCGACATTCCAACAGCCTCTCGTTACGACGCTCTGCGTCGTAACGCCAGCACGGACGCTCTGCGTCCTACACTCGACGCGGAGCGTCGGTAGGTGCGTTCCCACGCAGAGCGTGGGAACGAGGTCGCGTGGAAGCAGTGAGAAGGGAACCGACGAAGCGATTGAGCTTCGCTCTACTTCGTCCCGACCAACTCGGCTCGCTTGCTGGCAATCGTCTTCAGCAGCAGCTTTTGCGGGTCGGCGAACTTCTTGATTCCCTCTTCCATCAGGGTCGCTTCGAGCTTGGCGATGTCGACCTTCTGCTTGATCTCGTCGAGCACAGCCTGCGGCGGGAGTTGTTCGACCTGGCGGGTGAAGGTGCGTCCCGACTTGGCGACCGCTTCGTTGGTGGCTGGCGGGTTGGTTTGAATGTCGCTGCCGGCGAAGGCTTCGACGTATTTCCACGGGGCGTCCTCCGGCTTCTTGGTGCCGGTGCTCGCGAAAATCATCTCCTGCTGGAGCGGCAGGTTCTTCTCGGCCCAGAACCGCTTGTTCTCGCGCCAGATTTCTTTGGCGTTGACGATGCCAACCTGCCCCTGGGCGGCGGCGGACAACTCGGGGACGTGCTTCTCGGTGTACACGTCGACGCGCGAGACAAAGATGCTGTAGACGCTCTTGAACTTCGACAGGTCGGTTCGCTTCTGCGCTCCGCGCCAGATGGCGTCGCGGGCGGCTTGGTACTGCCGCATCGAAAAGATCAGCGTCACATTGAGGGTCACACCCGCGGCGGCGAGCGCCTCCACGGCGTCGAGCCCAGCCGGGGTGGCGGGCACCTTGATCATGCGGTTCTGATGGCCGCTGCTCCAGCGTTTGCCCAGTTCGACGTATTGCTCCACCCGCTGGGAGTGAGCCATGTTCAGATTCGGGTCCTCGAGCAGCGGATCGAGCTCAAAGCTCACATAGCCGTCGTTCCCCTTCGTCTCCTGCCAGACCGGAAGAAACACCTCCTGGGCCTGCTGCACGAGTTGATCGGTCATCCGCCAGGCCAGTTCGCTGTCGGTCCAACCGCCGGCGGCGAGTTTTTCAATCTGCGCGTCGAACCGCCCCGTGTTGATCAGGTCGCTGACGATGATTGGATTCGAGGTCGCCCCGGTGGCCCCCTCCGCCCGGTTCTGCTTAACCAGGTCCGGATCGATCGAATCAAGCCAAAGCTTCGTGCCGGTTGCGACGAGCGATTGCAGCGGAGTCATGACGAGTCTCCCTTGGGCGAGAGCGAGATGCGAAGGAATGACAAACAAGGCCGAATGACCAATGACCAATGACCAATGACCAATGACCAATGACCAATGCGGAGCCTTCGGCCGGGCGTCCTATTCCCGCATTCTCGCAGATGCGGATGGCCGCGTGTAGGCGGCAGCGAATGCCGAGAAGAACCAGGAACCGCGTGCGGTGCAGTCAGAAAGTAGCCGGAGGCGAACCGCCTCCGGGCCGAGCCGCGCGAGGAGCCATGATCTGGAGCCCGAGCGGCTTTAAGGCCCCTCGGTCAAGCGCGAGGGCCCAACAAGAGTGGTGGCGCCGTCCACTCGCGACGCCCCGCGGAGGCAGGTTTGCCTCCGGCTGCTTGCTGCTCGCGAAATGAGAGGCGTTCGCGAGGCAGAATGACCGAGCCCTGCGCAATTCGCAGCGGTCTAGGCTTCGAGCTTTTCGAACTCGTACTCGCGGACCAGCGCCTGGTCGAAGTCGAAGACGTCGTCGAAGTCTTCCCGGCGGTCGCTGGGCGACTTGCTCATCGTGCCGATCTTGATGAAGTTCCAGACGATCTCGCCGAAGTCGCTCGTCGAGTGAATGCCCCAGTCGGCGAGCACCAGCTTGGCCATCAGGCCGTATTCCTGGTGGGCGTATTGCCGCAGGGCGTGGCACAGGTCCTGGCCGGTGACGTGGCGGACGCCGCGCGTCTTGGCCGACGAGCGCTTCGCGCGGCGGCCTGAGCTGTCGACGACTTCGCCGCCCATTCCGAGCACGTCCTGGGCGTAGGAAAGACCGGCCTGCACGAATCGGTAAGCTTCCAGCTTATAGCGCCGATCTTCGCACAGCAGCTTGACCAGTGGGTGAGTTTCGTCAGGCATGGTTCGGGCCACTAGAAGGACCTCTACATCATAATCCGGGGAATCTTGCCAAAATCACGCAGTTGTGGAAAGAGCAACCCTTCCGGCGTTCCGGCCGGCCGAGGAAACCTTCCCAATTTCATTCACCAACTAAATGGCGATTTATTCCGAGGCGGGAAATTTCGAAGGTCGAACTTCAAATGTCGAGGGAAGCACGAAAATCAAAGCCCGAAAACCCAATGACAACCGTCCCAGCAAGCAGGTTCGGACTTTCGGGCTTTGCTTTTTGAGTTTCGGATTTCCTTCGTCCTTTGAAGTTCGTCATTCGTCCTTCGCCGACAACGACCGCAAACGCTAGTTGGACTCCTTCGAGGCTCCATGATTCTTCCCGCCGCGGCGGCTCACCGATAACACATCGGCGACGCCTACCAGCACCCGGCGGCGGTCTTCCGTCTCGATCAGCAACTGCTGCGTGAGGATTTCCTGGTTCAGCACCCGGGCCCGGCCGGTCGTGGTGACGATGTCGGCGCCGATTGGCGGCAGGTTCTTTTGCAGGTCCTCGTACGTGTCGTACTCGTAACGCAGGCAACATTTCAGCCGGCCGCAGCGCCCCGAGATCTTGGTCGGATCGAGCGTGGCCTTTTGCAGCTTGGCCATCTTCATGCTAACCGGCGGCATCTCGATCAGGTGAGTGTTGCAGCAAACCGGCTTGCCGCAATCTCCGTAGTCGGCGAGCAGCTTTGCCTCATCCCGCACGCCGATCTGGCGCATCTCGATGCGCGTCTGAAACTCCGAGGCGAGCACCTTCACCAACTCGCGGAAGTCGACGCGCTCTTCCGACAGGTAGTAGATGACCACCCGCTCGCCGCCGAACAGATGCTCCATGTCGACCAACTGCATCGGCAGGCCGAGCCGGGCGACGTGTTTCTGGCAGATCTCGAACTCGCTCTTCGTGCGGTTCTGAATATGCGACAGCTCGTTGTGATCCTCGGCCGACATCTCGCGCTGGATCTGGCCGCCGGGCGCACTGGCGAGCGACTGGGCGACGGCGTCGCTCGCTTCAGAGAGGACTTCGGCCGCTTCCAGGCCACGGTTGGTGCGGGCGATCACCCGCGCCCCGCGAGGCAGACGCACCTCCCCCCGGGTGTTGAACACACCGAGCAGCCGCATCGAGCCGTATCGCACTACATACCGGGCCATGGGTGGCAGGCCTTCTAGTGAGCAAACTGGCGATCGAGCAAACCGGCCTTCGAAGGGATTCGCTGCGACAAAACGCGGCGGAAGGCAGAATGCCGGGCGTCTGTCATGCGCCGGCCTGCAATCCCTGCAAGTTAGCCATTCGATCGACCAATCCGTGTCGTGCGGCTGAACGGCAAATGCCTTACGCGCATTGGCCCAACTTCAGTCGCCGTGGGAACCTCAAGCGGCCCGCGACGGTGCGCGGAACGAGGAGGTTCGTCTGCTTAATATACTTCGGCCAATTTTGAGCCGAAAGCCGCCTGCTACCCAAGCGTTTGACGCAGTACCACTGCCGGTTTGCGGCAAGCAGCACGATGCTGTCAAAGCGGACTTCCTGCGCCGGTGGACAATGGGCCTCGCGTTACGGTTACCGTCGGTAACGCATTGGACTCGACTTTTGCATTCGGCTGCGACTGCATTTAGACTCCGAAGCGAGAGAACATTAAGACCTGCAT
>JAEZAS010000449.1 GCA_023430365.1 Planctomycetota bacterium | reverse complement strand
ATTCTGGCGAATTCAGCTACGGCCCACAAACCGCTGGAAGCCGGTCCCACTAGTGGTACAGTGAAGGGGAGGGGCGGGCAGAGGAGGTCCGGTGATGCTGAGCAGCATTCTTCTGGCAGCGTGTGTGTTGGCGGCCGGTGGCGAGAGCGACCAATCCGTCGCTTCTTCGGCGCGTTCTGCGAGTGAGCCGACGCCGTTGTATGTGCTTTCGCGAGAGACGAGCGAAGCGCTGCGGCGGGAGGCGGTGGCTCAAGAGTCAACCGAGAAAGCTCAAGCGATTCGCGGGCTGTGCGAACTGCACACGACGCTGCGGAGCGATCCTCGCTACGAGCAGGTCGACAAGCTGAAGGACCTGCGCGGGCGCATCTATTCTCGCCTGCGCCGGGTACAACTCGATCTGAAACGCGAGATTGCCAAGAGTGAGCCGACCAAGGGGGGAGCGGCACGCGAGAAAGGCGGGGCGGCGGCCTCGCTGGAGGCCAGCGAGCGAGAGCTGGCAGCGCTTGCAGCCTCGGACAGCCTGGCGACGAGTCTGACGCTGCTCGATGCGACGGCTGGTGGTCCCGCGGCGCTCGTGGGGCTCGGGGGCCGGGGTGTTCAAGACAACGGCCAGGCCCTCGTCGACCTGATTGAGCGAACGATCAATCCAACGTTTTGGGACACGGTCGGCGGGCCGGGCTCGATTGTCTATTTCCAACCCCTGCAGTGCATCGTCGTGCGGGCAAGCGGCGATGTGCACCAGCGTGTCGGCGGAGTCCTCGGCGGCCTAAGGGCGGCAGGACGGTAGCGGGACGCCCCTTCGTCACGTCATTGTCTTTTGGTTGACAATGTAGTGATTATGTTGTAAAAATATAGTGCTGGACTCCTCGTGTCATCGGAGGCGCGTGGGGCGTTTGATGCTGCGCGCTTCACGGCCAGGCGGTGGGACGCTTCCGCAATCGGGCAGCGGCATTCGACCTTGGCTAGCGGTTGTGAAGCTGGCTGGGCACAACGGATCGGGCGGCTCTTTGGAAAGTTGGTGTGAACAGGGGCGCATGCGTCGTGATGGCGCTTGCGCAAGGGGTTGTAAAGAAAACCAGTGCGTAGGACGTAATGCTTTGGCGCAGCATGGGTTGCTGCGAATTTGGCAGGCGTGCAAGGGGTTGTACAACCCGGCGGTCGCCAGGCTTGAACCGCTTAGGCTGAACAGTGGCGTTGTGTGGTGAGACCTCAGTGAGCGAAATGTTGTGAAGCGTGGCGCTGCGATCGGCGTAACGTGTGGCGGATTCGGCGTTTGTCACAAAAACGTGCCTTGAACTAGGGGTTGTAAAAGCACGCGGCCGGTTGTGGCTCGACGCGAAGGTCGGCGGAACGACTATTTGCTTGCTGGCACTATCGAGAAGCGACTAGACTGACCAGCGGGGACCCGCGGGTCGGCCTCACCTGCCTCCATTTATGCGTCTTCGAGACGCGGTGTCCTGCGGTTGTGACGCGTCAGCCCCACTGGCGCGTCGGCGGTGGCATCCTCGGCCTACCGCCACGGTCCTAAGCTTTGTCTGCTCGAGGAGGAGCAAGCCTGATGCGTAAGTCGTGCAAGGGTCGCTTCATGGGCGTCTGGGTCGGGGCGTTTCTTGCCTTGGTCGGCGGCTGGACCATGGGGGAAGCCCGGGCGGTCGAATCGGGGAGCAAGATCGAGTTCAACCGGGACATCCGGCCGATCCTGTCGGACAAGTGCTTTGCCTGCCACGGTCCGGATAGCGCCTCGCGCAAGGCTGACCTGCGATTGGACCAGCGGGACGCGGCGGTGGAGTTCGGAGCGATCAAGCCGGGTGAGCCGCAGAGCAGTACGCTCGCCGAGCGTATTTTCTCGGACGACCCCGACCTGCAAATGCCGCCGGCCAGTTCGCATAAGAAGCTGACCGCCGAGCAAAAAGAGCTGCTGAAGCAGTGGATCGCCGAAGGGGCCGAATATCAGCCGCACTGGTCGTTCATTCCGCCGACCCGACCAACCGTGCCAACGGTGAAAAATCAGGCGTGGGTAAAGAACCCCATCGACGCGTTCATCCTGGCGAAGCTGGAAGAGCAAGGCCTCGCGCCAGCCGCGGAGGCTGATCGGCGAACCCTGGCCCGGCGCGTGTGTCTCGACCTGACGGGCCTGCCGCCCAAGCCTGAACTCGTCGAAGCCTTTGTCAGCGACGAGTCGCCCGATGCTTATGAGAAGCTCGTCAACGAGTTGCTCAATTCGCCCCATTGGGGAGAGCATCGCGGGCGGTACTGGCTCGATGCGGCGCGCTACGCCGACACGCATGGCATCCACTTCGACAACTACCGCGAAATGTGGACCTATCGCGATTGGGTGATCAACGCCTTCAATCGCAATGTGCCGTTCGATCAGTTCACGATCGAGCAACTGGCGGGGGACCTGCTGCCCAACGCAACGCTCGAGCAGAAGATCGCCAGCGGCTTCAATCGCTGCAACATCACGACGAACGAGGGTGGAGCGATCGCCGAAGAGTACCTGGTGCTCTACACTCGCGAGCGGACCGAAACGACCTCGACCGTATTCATGGGGCTGACAACGGGCTGCGCCGTGTGTCACGACCACAAGTTCGATCCGCTGTCGCAGAAGGAGTTCTACGAACTGGCTGCGTTCTTCAACAATACGACGCAAGCGGCCATGGATGGCAACATCAAGGACACGCCGCCGATCGTCGTTGTGCCGAAGGCCGAAGATGAAACGCGGTGGGAGGCAATTGGGCCGGAAATCGCCCAGGCCAAAGCGGCTGTTGAGTCTCGTAAGACAGCGGCCCGGCAGGAGTACGACCAGTGGCTGACAAGCGCCAGCGCTGAAGCGGCGACGGCTACTTTGCCGGCCGAGGAGCTGCACTTGCACGCTCCGCTTCAGGAGGGAGAGAAGAACGTCCAAGTGATGGTCAACGCGTCACCTCGCGAACTTACGCTGGCCGATTCGGCCACTTGGCAGGACGGAGGTCCGCTCGGCAAGGCGCTCGCCCCGCAAGGAGCCGCGATCGAGCAGGGAGACGTCGGCGACTTTGACATCAACCAGCCGTTTAGCTGCGCGGCTTGGATCAAGCTCGCGGCGAACGATGGCTCGGGGGCCATTTGTGCGCGGATGGACGCTCCGGAGAATAAATACCGCGGCTGGGACTTTTGGATTCAGCAGCGGCGAATCGGGATGCACCTGATCAACGCCTGGCCGGAAAACGGTTTGAAGGTGGTGGCGCAGCCGCAGGCGCCAGCCAACGAGTGGACGCACGTGGCAGTGACCTACGACGGCAGCGGCAAGTCGTCTGGCGTGAAGATCTACTACAACGGCCAGCCCCAGAAGACGCGGGTCGAAAACGACAAGCTTACGGCGACGGTCAAGACGACCGTGCCGTTCAAAATCGGCCAGCGGCATGGCGGCGAACCGATCAGCGGGCTCTCGCTGCAGGACTTACGGATCTATCGCAAGCCTTTGACCGAGGGAGAAGTCGCGGCGATTGCGAAGAACTCCAAGCTGTCGGCCATTCTGGCGAAACAGGCGGAGGACCGGACCGAGGCGGATAAGAACGAAGTCTTCGCCTGGTGGCTGACGACGCTCGACGAGCCGTACAAGTCGGCGACCGCGAAGGTTGCCAAGCTCGAAAAGGAGCAAGCCGACATCAAGGCCCGCGGCACTGTGGCTCATGTGATGCATGAGAAGGCCGAGGAGGCGATGGCGTATGTGCTGCTACGCGGCGAATACGACAAGCGGAGCGATCCGGTGAAGGCGGACGTTCCCGAGATGCTTCCGCCGCTCAGCGAAGAGGCGCCTCGCAATCGGCTGGGGCTGGCCCAATGGCTCCTCAGCGAGAAGCATCCGCTGACCGCGCGGGTGACGGTCAATCGCTTCTGGCAGGAAGTGTTTGGAACGGGGCTCGTGCGAACGGCGGGAGATTTCGGTGTTTCCGGAGAACTGCCGTCCCATCCCGAGTTGCTCGACTGGTTGGCGATTGAGTTCCGCGAGCAGGGTTGGGACGTGAAGCAGTTCTTCAAGCTGCTGGTGATGTCCAACACTTACCGCCAGGCGGCTGTCACGATTCCGCAGAAATTGGAGAAGGACCCCGCGAATCGGCTGCTTTCTCGTGGACCGCGATTTCGGATAGATGCCGAGATGATTCGCGACTATGCCCTTTCGGCCAGCGGCCTGTTGGCGCCGAAACTAGGCGGGCCGAGCGTGAAGCCCTACATGCCCGACGGTGTGTGGGAAGCGGTGGCCATGATCGGGAGCAACACGCGTGATTATCGGCGCGATACGGGAGAAAAACTGTATCGCCGCAGCCTGTACACGTTCTGGAAGCGGAGTGCGCCGCCGGCTTCGATGGATGTGCTGAACGCTCCCAGCCGGGAGGTCTGCACGGTTCGCCGTGAGCGGACCAATACGCCGCTGCAGGCCTTGGTGACGCTCAACGACGAGCAGTTCGTGGAGGCGGCCCGCGTGCTGGCCCAGTCGATCCTGCTGACGGGTGGTGAATCGGAAAACGCGAAGCTCGATGCGCTGGCCCGGCGGGTGCTCAGCCGGCCGTTCAAGCCGGAGGAACTAGCGATAGTGAAGCAATCGCTGAACGACCTGGTTGCTTACTACTCGGCGAACCCGGAAGACGCGAAGAAGCTCATCGCGGTGGGCGAATCGAAAGCCGATCCCGCGGTCGACGCGAGCACGCTCGCCGGCTGGACGATGCTTGCCAACCAGGTGCTGAACCTGGACGAAGTGCTGAACAAGTAGCGTGCGTCCGCGGGCGATTGCCTGAGTCAGAAACCAACCGGATATCTCCGATGATCTCGTTCAACGAATTCAAACAGAACATCACCCGTCGACACTTCTTTGCCCAGGGCTCACATGCGCTTGGATGGGCGGCGCTGTCGTCGCTCGTCGGCCCATCGCTGATGGGAGCGACCGGCCGCGCCTTTGCGGCGGATGGGGCCGTGGCGGGTGAACCACTCGTCGGCCAGCAGCACTTTGCCGGCAAGGCGAAGCATGTCATCTACCTGCACATGGTCGGTGGTCCGCCGCAGATGGACCTCTTCGACTACAAGCCGGTGATGAACGACTGGTACGACAAGGATCTGCCCGATTCGGTCCGTATGGGGCAGCGGTTGACGACGATGACCAGCGGTCAGAAGCGGTTTCCGATCGCGCCGAGCAAATTCAAATTTGCCCAGCATGGGCAGAGCGGCATGTGGCTAAGCGAACTGCTGCCGAACCTGGCGAAAGCGGCGGACGACATTTGCTTCATTCGCTCGATGCACACCGAAGCGATCAACCACGAACCGGCGATCAGCTACATTCAGACGGGCAACCAGATCACCGGACGTCCGTGCCTGGGGTCGTGGGCGTCGTATGGTCTTGGTTCGCTCAACGAAGACCTGCCGACGTTCGTCGTGCTCGTGGCCAAGCCGACGAACACGGAACAGGTGCAGGCGATTTCGGCTCGGCTGTGGTCGTCGGGCTATCTGCCGGGCGAACACGCTGGAGTGAGCTTCCGCAGTGGCGGCGATCCGATTCTTTACATCAACAATCCGCCCGGCGTGCCGACCGAGATCCGGCGTAAGACGCTCGATGGCCTCAAGGCGCTGAACGAGATCAACTATCAATCGCTGGGCGATCCGGAAACACACACTCGTATTCAGCAATACGAACTAGCCTTCCGGATGCAATCGAGCGTGCCCGATCTCGTCGACCTGAGCAAGGAACCCGAGAGTACGTTTGAGCTGTACGGAGAATCAGCCAAGAAGCCGGGCAGCTTTGGGCACTCGGTGTTGCTCGCACGCAAGCTGGTGGAGGCTGGCGTGCGGTTTGTGCAGATCTATCACAACAACTGGGACACGCACGGCAATGTCGCGGGCCGGTTGCCGGATCAGTGCGGCGACATCGACCGCCCCTGCTACGGTCTGATTAACGATTTGAAGCAGCGGGGACTGCTCGACGAAACATTGATCATCTGGGGCGGCGAATTCGGCCGGACGATCTATTCGCAGGGTGGATTGAGCAAGACGAACTACGGCCGCGACCACCATCCACGCTGTTTCACGATGTGGATGGCTGGCGGAGGAATCAAGCCGGGTTACGTGCACGGCGAGACCGACGATTTTTCGTATAACATTACGAAGGACCCGGTCCACTTGCGCGACTGGCACGCGACCGTGCTGCACCTGCTCGGCTTCGAACACGAGCGGTTCACGTTCCCCTATCAAGGTTTGGATCAAAAGCTGACCGGGGTTGAGCCCGCCAAAGTCATTCAGGAATTACTCGCATGATGCGCTTTTCGCTGGAAGGGATGACCGTCGGCCTGTTGTCGTTCCTGGCGACGGCTGCTTCCGTGGGAATTGCCCAAGAGGCAAAGCCCGCTCGGTCGCTGGAGTGGACCAAGACTCGCGAGATCGCTGCGCCAGAGGCCAATCAGGCCGTGGCGGCGGACGAGCGGTTTGTCTATGCCATCGACAATGCCGTCGTCGCCAAATACGACCGCCAGACCGGCCAGCGCGTCGCCCGAAGCACGGGGGCCGCAAAGCACCTCAACAGCGGGTTTCTCCTCGGTGGCAAGCTCTACTGTGCTCACTCAAACTACCCTCGCAAGCCGGAGCAAAGCGAGATCATGGTGCTCGATCCAGAGACCATGGAACTGACCCCGTTCAAGGAATTCGGCAATTACGGCGGCAGCCTCACCTGGGCCATCTTTCGCGACGGTCACTGGTGGTGCAACTTTGCCCACTATCGCGAGGACAACGCGAAGACTTTCCTGGCCCGATTCGACTCGGACTGGCGTGAAGTCGCTCGCTATACCTATCCGGACGAAGTCATTGCAGAGATCAAGAACTACAGTTTGTCCGGCGGCATTTGGGATGGCGACAACCTGCTGGTGACCGATCACGATCACCGCGCTCTCTACGAGCTACGGCTACCGGCAAGTGGGACGGTGCTCCAATTCGTCGGCAAACATCGAGCACCGTTCACGGGACAGGGCATCGCTCGCGATCCAAAAAGCAGCGGCCTGGTCGGGATCGACCGGGCTAAAAAGCTCGTGCTCTTCGCGGAGCGTCTGGATAAGTAGTCGCGCGGGGCGTCGGTGTCTTTGATCGCCTCGCTGAAGCGGCTGTTGGGCTCGTTTTTTGATTTGCTTGGAGAGTTTTGTTAATGGCCGAGTCGCTGTGTCGCTGGGGGATCCTGGGTACCGCTAACATCGCCCGAAAAAATTGGCAGTCGATCAAGAACTCCGGCAACGGCCAGCTCGTGGCTGTGGCCAGTCGAACCACGCAGCGGGCTCAGCAGTACATCGACGATTGCCAGGGCGAGGTGGCTTTTGCTCCTGCGCCACGGCCGACCAGCTATGACGAACTGATTGCCAGCAACGAAATCGACGCTGTATACATTCCGCTGCCGACCGGCGTTCGCAAGGAGTGGGTGATCAAGGCGGCGCAGGGTGGCAAGCATGTGCTATGCGAGAAACCCTGCGGCAATTCGGCTGGCGATGTGGCCGAGATGATCGAGGCCTGCCGCAAGGCGAACGTCCAGTTCATGGACGGTGTGATGTTCATGCACAGCGCGCGTTTGCCCGCCCTGCGGGCCGTGCTCGACGACGGGCAAAGCGTCGGCAAGTTGAAACGAATCGCCAGCCAGTTCAGCTTTCTCGCGCCGGAGGAGTTTCTTGCGGGCAATATCCGCGTCAGCAACCAGCTCGAGCCGCTCGGCTGTCTCGGCGACCTCGGCTGGTACAACCTGCGGTTCACGCTGTGGGCGATGAACTATGCGATGCCCGAGCGAGTGAGCGGTCGGATTCTGGCCGAGACCCGCCCCGGTTCAGCCGATTCAGTGCCGCTGGAATTCTCGGGCGAGTTGTTCTTCGCCAATGGCGTGTCGGCCTCGTTCTATTGCTCGTTCCTTACCGAAAACCAGGAGTGGGTCAATTTGAGCGGCACGAAAGGGAACCTTCAGCTGAACGATTTTGTGCTGCCGTTCTTCGGCAGCGAGGCCACGTACGAATTGCGCCAGCCGTTTTTCGATATTCGGGGCGTGCAGTTCAATATGCTCGAGCGGCTGACGCGTGGTTCGGTCGCCGAGTACAGCAACAATCGGCCCGGCTCTCAGGAAACCAACCTCTTCCAAAACTTCGCAAAGCTCGTCCTGAGCGGCAAGCCCGATCCGCACTGGGCGCAAATCGCCCTGCAGACGCAGCAAGTCGCGGAGGCTTGCCTCGCTTCGGCCCGTCGCGGCGGTGAACTGGTTCCGGTCTCGGTTAAGTAACGCAGCACGCCAAAGTCCGCTTGTTTTCTCGGTAATAGCCGGACAAAAAACGGTGGCAAACCCGGCCGGTTCAGCCAGAATAAGAGCGGTGGACAAACCCGCGCGTTTGTCGGTACTACTCTTATGGCTACCAGTCAACTGAGCGAGACGAGAGTGTCGGACCAGGACCAGTTGCTTGCCCGAGCGGCGGCCGGCGACCAAGATGCGATATCGACG
The DNA here is from genome assembly GCA_023430365.1 of Planctomycetota bacterium. Classification (GTDB taxonomy): domain Bacteria; phylum Planctomycetota; class Planctomycetia; order Pirellulales; family Pirellulaceae; genus JAEZAS01. The sequence goes on along the minus strand of JAEZAS010000449.1, from coordinate 8,673 downwards.
CTGTTGAGCCAGCATCGCGAACGACTGCGGCACATGATCGGCCTGCGGCTCGATCGCCGGCTCTACGGCCGGGTCGACGCTTCCGATGTGGTCCAAGAGGCAGTGATCGAAGCGGCCCGTCGGCTGCCGGATTATGCCGCCCAGCCGCCTATGGAGTTCTATCTGTGGCTCCGGCAACTTGCGACTCAGAAACTCATCGACACGCACCGCCGCCACCTGGGCGCCAAAAAGCGTAATGCTGGCAACGATGTGTCGCTGTTTCGCGGCGCGTTGCCTGAAGCCAGCTCGATGAGCCTCGCCCATCACCTGCTCGGTCGGTTGACGACGCCGACCACTGCAGCCCGACGGGCGGAGCTTCAGCTTCGCATCCAGGAGGCGCTGAACGGACTCGACGCCGTGGACCGCGAGGTGCTTGTGTTGCGGCATTTCGAGCAACTGAGCAATCAGGAGACGGCCCAGGTGCTCGGCCTCAGCCGATCGGCGGCCAGCAAACGCTACGTTCTCGCCCTCTCGAGGCTGCGCGAGCACATGGTCGGGATTCCAGGGTTCGAGGACTGGCGTGGTTCTTAAGAACCACACCGCAGGGTCGCCAGATCGCCGCGAGTCGGCACAGGAAAGTGCCCTTCAACTATTCGGGAAGCGGAGCCTTTCGGTCCATGCAATCGACAAGTTCCGAGCGCGATCCGGTCGAGGTGCTGGCGGACGAATTTGTCCAGCGCCGCCGACGGGGCGAAACTCCCAGCCTGACGGAGTACGTGCAGCGGTTTCCTAAGCTCGCCGACGAAATTCGAGCGGTCTTTCCAGCGATCGTGGCGCTCGAAAAATTCGGCCCGGCTGCAGCCGAGGCTTCCGCGGGACTCACTCCCCAGCGCGCTGAGATCACGCGCAGCATGGCGGAGTCCATTGGCGACTATCGCATCCTCCGCGAAGTCGGCCGCGGAGCAATGGGAGTCGTCTATGAGGCCGAGCAGCAATCGCTCGACCGCCGCGTGGCGCTCAAAGTGTTGCCTTGGCATTCGGTGGCCAACGCCAAAGCCGTGGAGCGTTTTCGCCGCGAAGCGCGGGCGGCCGCTCGATTGCACCATACAAACATCGTTCCGGTTTTCGACGTCGGCCAATCGGGCGAAGTGTGCTACTTCGCCATGCAGTTCATTCAGGGACAGTCGCTCGACAATGTGATGGTCGAGCTGCGTCACCTGCAAGCTGGCGTCCTACCGGGCGCCGCGGGCGAACCGCTTGTCGAAGACCAGCGTCCGGCGGCCAGCAGTCTGGCGCTGTCCATGTACACGGAGGCTTTCGCCCAGGCTCGCTTGGGTGAAGAACACACTTCCGGGGCGATCAATCGCCGAGGCGGCGCTGCCGCGGTCGCGGTAGCAAGTGATTCCCCCGCGCCGGAAACGGTTACGCTCAAGCATCCCTCCACGGTCCCAGGGACGCTGCTGAACGATCCCAAGGCGCGGTCTCAGGCCTACCGGAGTTACTATTATCGCAGTGTCGCTCACGTGGCCGAACGAGTCGCCGATGCGCTCGCCTATGCTCACGAACGAGGCATTGTTCATCGCGACATCAAGCCGTCCAACTTGATGCTCGATGCGGCCGGAGTCGTCTGGGTCACCGACTTTGGCCTCGCCAAAACGAATGACGAAAGTCTCACTCGCACCGGCGACCTGCTGGGCACGTTGCGGTACATGGCTCCCGAACGATTCGAAGGGAAGTGCGACGCTCAAGCCGATGTCTACTCGCTTGGCGCCACGCTGTATGAATTGCTATGCCTTCGGCCAGCTCGCGATGCCAGCGAAGGCGCCGATTTGATCGCGCAAATCACGCGCGGCGATCCGGTTCCACCACGAAAGATCGATCCGAACATCCCGCTCGATCTCGAACGGATCGTGCTCAAGTCTCTCGAGCGCGATCCGCGCCATCGCTACGGATCGGCCCAGGCGCTTGCCGACGATTTGCGACGCTTCCTGAACGATCAGCCGATCCTGGGACGCCGCGTCTCTCCTGTCGAGCGATTCGGCCGGTGGGCGAAACGCAATCGCGCCCTTGCCACGACAATGGTGGGGGGCATTGCGTTGCTGCTGGCTGCTGTGATCGTGTCCAGCTTTGCCAGCGCCAGCTTCAGCGCCCTGGCGAAGCGCGAGAAAAAGGCACGCGTCGAAACCACATCCAATCTCTATCACTCCCTCTTGCGACAGGCCGAAGCGACTCGGCTCGCACGTCGGGAAGGTTATCGTGCCCAGGCGTGGAGCCTGCTCGAGCAAGCCCGCAATCTGGATACGCCCGAAGTTGACATCAATGCTCTCCGCCGGGAGGCGATCCTCTCGCTCGGCGATTTTCTCGGACAAAAGCCGATCACTTTGACCGACTTCCCCACCGACGTTACCGCAGCGGTTGCCAGTCCCGATGGCACGGTGGTTGTGGTCGGTCTGCGGAACGGCGTCCTCCGTTGGTATGGCGCCGACAGCGGCGAGCTCCTGGAAGAAAACAAGCAGCATTCGGCGGCGGTCGATCGGCTGCGGTTCAATCGCTCGGGCGATCTGCTGCTCTCGACCGATGCGGTGGGAGCCGTCCGGTCCTGGAAGAAACGAGACAACCACTGGCAGGTAAGTGTTCTTCCCTCTCTAGGTCAGCAGGCCCTTGCCGTCGAGCCGGTGCATGATGGGCAATTTATGGTTGCCTACAAGCCGCTGCCAGAGTACGCGGAGATCGTCGTTCAAGACCTCGCCCAGAACCGAAAAGTTTCGATCTTCCCCCCGGCGCCGATCGCCGCTGTGGCGCTCAATCGGAATGGGTCGATGCTCGCTGGAGTTGGCCAGGAAGATCTCTATGTGTGGGAAACACGAGGTGGCTCCGTGCTCGAACGGACCACGACCAATCTTGGGCCACTTCAAAGCGTCACGTTCAGCCAGGATGGCAAACTGCTCTTTTGCGGATCGAAGCAGGGGCTGGTTGTTTTCGATCTGCCGGAGCTGCGGCAGCAGACGTTCATGCGATATGATGAGGTGCCGCTCGGCGCCTTTGGGCCCGAGGGAAAGCACGTGGCGTTTGCCAGCGTGAACCGCCGGATCACGCTGTGGAACATTCCTGCCAATCGCGAGCTGGCAGTGCTGTCGCACCCGGGTTGGAAGGATCTCCATTCCCTTTCTTTCGCTGAGGACGGACGAATTCTTGTCTCGGCTGACGGAGAGTTCGTGCGCATTTGGCAGGTCCGGGGTGGACCCGAGAAAAGCACGCTGAGCGGTCATAGTGGTTCGGTGAATGGCGTCTCATTCGGTCCAGGCGCTAACCGGCTGGTGTCGGTGGGGCTCGATCGCAACGTCATGGCGTGGGATACGAAGACCGGCTTGCGAACGGCCATCAATTCGGTCCCAGTCGCAGCGACTGCGGTAATGCATGGGCAAAGCGGCGAAGCCTTGCTGGTCGGCGACGCTTCCGGTGTCTTGCACCTTATGGATGCCGAGACCCTCAAGGTGAAACAGACCGTGGATTCCTCCTTGGGAGCGATCCACGCAATCCGGCGCAGCCCGGCCGATGATCGGATGGCCGTCGCCGGAGAGCGGGGAGCCGGCATCTGGCGGCTGAAAGGGACGGCAAAGGGACCAGGTGAAAAGAAGCTAACGGAAACCGCCTGGCTGGAAAAGGAACGGATGCTACCGGGCGCGGACTGTCCCGCTGTCGCTTTCAGTCCCGACGGTCAATTTGTCGCTTGGATCGATCGACAGCGCAATATCCGGTTGATTGAGACGGACTCCGGCATTGAGTGGCCTCTCTCCTGTCCGCCGCTCCTTCGCGGCTGGCAAAACCTGGCATTTGAGCCAGGCGGCGAACATTTGCTCGCCGTAAACCAGCAAGGGCAAGTGGTCGGTTGGACTGTCGTCGCCGATCGCCGTGACTTCGCGCTGGGTGAACCTTCGACTTTTCAAGGAACCCATCTAGCTGTCAGTTCGCGTTCCGCGTGGCTCGCGGCCGATGCGCTGCCGATGCAAATCAGCATCTGGGACCTGAGCTCTCGCCAACCGTTTTTCGTATTTCGCGAGGAGCCCTCGGCCGTGAATGTGACCACCTGGGATGCGAAGGGCCGCTTGCTTGCGGTTGGCTCGAAGGACGGCAGTTTGGCGATCTGGAACCTCCCCGCATTGCAGAAGGAATTGGCGGGCATCGATCTCGATTGGCCGAGTCGAGGGGAAGGGCCAGCTGCAGCCAATAAACCAGCGACACCGCTCAAGCGGCTTCAAAGGGCGGTCGAGAGTGAGCCCAAAGACTTGCGTCTTCGATTCCGCCGAGCGACGATCCTTGCCGCGCATGGGGACGATAAGCAGTCGCTTGCGGACTTGAACGAAATCCTAACCGCCCAGCCGGACCATCGGTCCGCTCTGATCGCTCGCGCCAACGTGCGCGCGAAAGCCGGCGAATGGCATGCGGCTGCGGCTGACTTCCAGGCCGCGATCCATCTCGATCAACCGAGCACAACCGCCGAATGGAGGACCGTGGCGCTACTGCTTGCCTGTGCCGGCGACGCTGAAGAGTACCGCAAACACGGTGAGGCCCTGCTGGAGCGACTGCCCGATGATGCGCCTCCTGACCAGGTCGAACGCACGCTGCTGTCGTGTGTGTTGATGAAAAGCGCTATCCCACCGCGCGAATTGCCGGTGGCCCAGCTGAAACGCCATCTCGAACTTGGTGGCGGCAGGCTTGAGAACCGCTCCCGGGCCTGGCTGACCTTGGCGCTCGCCGCACACCGGACTGGCGACTCTTGGGAAGCGATCCAACTGGTCCGCCAAGCGCAAGACGAGGAGAGCTACTCCCACGATCCGGCGCTGCCAGCCCTGTCGTTTGCGATACTTTCACTGGCACAGCAGAATGAGGCCCAAGAAAGTCTCGCTCGAACGTCGCTGGAGGCCGCCCGAGATTTCAAGAGCCGTGTACCCCCGCCCGCTGATGCTACGCGCTTTGCGACAGAGGGTCACGATCGGTTGACGATCGACCTGCTCGAGAAAGAAGCCGCCTTCTTGTTGGAACGATGAAATCCTCATTCTGCCAGACCAGACCGACGAATCTATTTTGGAGCAATCCAATGACTCTCCCCATATGCTGCTCGTTGTCCGGCGCTAGGCTGCGGATGATGGCTTGTCTGCTGGTGTTGTTGGCTGTGGTTAGTCCAGCTGCCTGCCAAGAGCATCGCACTTGGACCGACCGGACGGGCAAGTTCAAGATCGAAGCCAAATTACAAGGCACCGAGAACGGCAAGGTCCGGCTGGAGCGCAAGGACGGATCGCTGCTGCAAATCGATCTCTCCAAACTGAGCGCGTCCGATCAGCAGTACGTCAAGGACCAGCAAGAGGCCAATCCGTTCGAGCCTGTCGAAGAAAATCCATTCCACCCGGCGGAGAAGGAGAGTAGCAAGTCCGGGGCAGCGTCGTCCAATGCGCCGGCGGGTGAGGAGAAGCAGGTCGAAATCGACTGGTCTGATTCGGAAACCTTGGCGCTATCTCCTACCCACGAGGGCTGGAAGTTTGCCACGCCGATCCAGCGAGGGGAGGGCGCTGAACTCAAGAGCCGGGCTTTACCGGTGCCGCCGAAATCGAATTTCTTTGAAGGCGCCCGCAATCTGGTGGCGAGCGCCTCGGGGCATCGAGCACTGGTCGGTTACACGCTCGACGAACCCAAGCCAGAAGGCGTCACACGAATCGTTCTTGCCGACCTGGTGAAGGGCAAGAGCCTGGTGACAGCCACCATTTCCGGCAAGTGGGCGCCGCTGGCGCTGAATGACCGCGGCTTGCAGGTATTAATGCGAAAGGAGCAATTCGGTTTTGGTAAGCAGGACCGAATGGAACTTTGGAATCTCACGCCGAGCGGTGTGGAAAAGGTGCTTCAGTGGACGCCGTTTGACGACGCGAAAGGGGGTGATCGCGACGTCAAATGGGCTGCCTTTCTCGATGAGGATCGCTTTGCCATGCTCGGAGGAAACGGCAGGCTCGCGATCTGCAACGCGGATACGGCCCAGCCGATATTCCACATCCAAATTGATGGCGGCTGCGTCCCGGCATTGTCCCCCGATCGCAAGCTGATCGCCTTTTCAACCGGCAAGCAGCTTGGCGTCTTGGACGTAGAGGCCAAGGAAGTGGTCGCACTCCAGGCCACTTCGCACACACCGTGGCCGCGTCTTTGCTTCAGCCCGGATGGTACGCGCCTGGCTTGCGCGGCGCACGGCAAACTCTATGTCTGGAACTTCGCCGACGGGGTGTTGTACCGGGAGATCCCGCTCACCGGCGTTAGCGTGCACGGCAACGATATGGTGTGGCCGCACGAAGATTACCTTCTTCTCGGCAAATCGAGCCTGTTCGATATCGAGAACCAGGTCCGCTTGTGGACCTACCGCGGGCACGATCTGGCCGAATCGGTGGGCGACTTTGTGCTCTTTCTCGTGAATGCGGGGCAAGAACGACCCGGGGCGTTGGTCCTTGCTCCCGTCCCAGCGCCAGGATTTCACGCGGCGCTGGAAAGCGCCGTGAAGGAGCCTGATTTCTTTGTGCTCAAGGAGGGCGTCACCGTGAAGCTGAACGTTGATGCGCTCCCCGACGCGGCTGAGCGCGAAAAGGCTCGCGAAACGTTGACGAAGAAGCTACAAGAACGCGGTTTTCAGGTTGGACCACAGGGTTCCATCGAACTGGTCGCGACGGCCGAGGCGGGCAAGGAGCAGGATATCTCTTATCACGGTTTCGGCATCAATCCGTGGAAGACCTACAAGGTCCGCGAATACCTCACGCGGCTGACGTTTGTCTATCAAGGTAAGAACACCTGGCAAACGCAGGGCACCAGTGTGCCCGGAGTCATTTCCCGCCGGGAAGGAGAAACGATCGAGCAGATTCTCCGCCGCAGCGAACGGCCCAATTACGGCTTCTTCGAGCACGTGGAACTGCCCAAGGTGCTGATGAAGCCCATAGGACCGGATGGACTGGGACTGTCGCAAGTGTCGGTTTCAGGGGTGAACTGACGGCGAACTTGCAGCAATTGGCAGGCGGCAATGTCTGATCTTGACTCGCCGACGTGACCACCAGTAGGTTGCGGACGCCCTGCATGGGCGGGCAAGCGAGCCAGGATTGGAAATTTGCGGTATGTCACAGACCGATGCGGGCGAAATCACGGTCGTCTGCGCCGCCGACGACGCCTATGCGTTGCCGCTGGCAGTCACCATTCGCTCCGCGCTCGAAACGCTTGACGCTCGCCGCCGTATGCGGCTGTTGGTTCTCGACGGAGGCATCTCCGATACCTCTAAGCGTCGCCTGCTTGCCAGTTGGAGCTTTCGCGACGTCGCTGTCGAATGGATCGCGCCCGATCCTGCTTTGGTCGATGATCTGCAGATTTCGCGACACGTCAACCTGATCACCTATTACCGGCTGCTGATGCCGTGGGTGTTGCCCGCCGAACTAGGGCGAGTGATTTTTCTGGACGCTGATTTGCTGGTTCGGCGCGATCTGAGCGAACTATGGGATGTTCCGCTCAACGACGCCGCTTGCCTGGCAGCAACGGACACCGCGGCGCCGCGGCTTGACGCTCGCACGTTGGCCAATTTTGATCGGTGCCATCGCTTTCTGGCGGCCGTAGAACCGATCCCCAATTGGCGAGACCTTAGCCTCGACGGTGGCGGCAAGTACTTCAATGCGGGGGTGCTTGTTGTCGATCTGCCGCAGTGGCGAGCAGTGAATCTCGCTGAGCAGGCCCTCCGCTGCCTTCGTGAGCACCACGAACATGTGCGCTGGTGGGATCAATACGCTCTGAACGTCGTGTTGGCTGGTCGCTGGAACGAACTCGACCCCCGTTGGAACCAGGGTGCGCATGCGTACACGTTCCCGACGCCTGGCGAGAGTCCGTTCGAAGCTGAGATGTTTCACGCTCTGCGAAACGATCCGTGGATCGTTCACTTCACATCGCACCACAAGCCGTGGCACTATTTCAGTCGCCATCCGTTCCGCAACGCCTACTACGAGGTGATCGATCGGACCGAGTGGCAGGGCTGGCGACCAACATTCCCCAGCGAGCGAGGGCTGAAGAAGTGGTGGGACTATCACGTTGCCCCATTGCGTCACGCGGTGAAGGTCAGCGTGGTTCGCACGAAGCGCCTGGCCGGCCGTGGCAAGTGAGACGCCGTGGCTGGATTCTCGAGGAGTGGCGCCGCATCTTCACTTCTTCAATTTGCCCTTTCGTTCGATCTTCGGGCCGTTCGAACTCTGTAAGAAGTTTGTTATAATTTATGAAAGTTGGATGGCGGTCCGGACTAAACGAGTGGACTGCCGAGGTCTATACCTGAGTCGTGTAGTAGGCTTTCGACCTTTGCCCTGTGTCCCCTCTGTGGGGTGGTTGTGGGTCAAGACTCCGATCGGCTGAAAAGGTGTTGTGAGAAACGCGGGGTTGTCGTTTGTAAGTGGCTTTCTGAAAGCACGTTACGGTTGTTGCTTCTCCTGGCGTAAGTGTTGTATCGAGAGTTGTCGGCACCCTAGTAAAAGCTTGTGGACGCTTGAAGTAGTCGTCCGAACGATGCATCAGCAGGTTGCTATTTGCCTAAGCGTGAAGGGCTTGTATCATCCTTCCCGCATCACCTTCGGTGGCCTACGGTTGGGGCGATGGCCTGCCTGAATTGCAGCTTTTATGCGGAAACCAGAGATCTCAATT
>JAEZAS010000423.1 GCA_023430365.1 Planctomycetota bacterium | reverse complement strand
TCGCGCACGCCGCCCGGCTCAAACACGATCGTGCTCGTCACGACGTTATTGAGAAACTCGCGGTCGTGGCTCACGAGCAGCACCGTACCCTCGAACTGCATGAGCCGTTCTTCGAGCATCTCGAGCGTTTCGGCGTCGAGGTCGTTCGTCGGTTCGTCGAGGACGATGATGTTGGCGGGCTTGGCGAACAGTTTGGCGAGCAGCACCCGGTTGCGCTCACCGCCGGACAGAAACCGAACCGGTGTGCGGGCTCGTTCTGGCGTGAAGAGAAAGTCCTGCAAGTAACCGATCACGTGCCGCCGGCCGCTGCCGAACTGGATCGTATCGTAGCCGTCGCCGACGTTCTCCTGGACCGACTTCTCCTCGTCGAGCTGCTGCCGGAGCTGGTCGAAGTAGGCGATTTGCAGATTGGTTCCCAGACGCACCGAGCCCTTTTGCAGCGGCAACTTGCCGAGCAGCACGCGCAGCAGCGTCGTTTTGCCGGCGCCGTTGGGGCCGATGATCCCCAGCTTGTCGCCGCGAAGGATCGTCGTCGAGAAGTTGTTCAGGATCGGCTTGCCGTCGTAGGCGAACGACACCTCTTCGGCCTCGGCCACCAGCACGCCGCTCTTCGAAGCTTCTTGGATCTGGATCTGGGCCTTGCCGCCGACCTCGCGACGCTGCTGGCGGACGAGTCGCAGTTCTTTGAGGGCTCGCACGCGACCTTCGTTGCGCGTCCGCCGGGCTTTGATCCCCGTGCGAATCCAGACTTCTTCCTCGGCGAGCTTCTTGTCGAACAGGGCGTTCTGCTTCTCTTCGGCGGCGAGGGCTTCTTCCTTGCGTTTCAGGAACGTGTCGTAGTCGCACGACCAGTCGAACAGCCGGCCGCGGTCGATTTCCAGGATGCGATCGGCCAGCTTGCGGAGGAACATCCGGTCGTGCGTGACGAACAGCAGCGTCCCTCGCCACTTCGCTAGGAACTCTTCCAGCCAGGTGATCGCGTCGACGTCGAGATGGTTCGTCGGCTCGTCGAGCAGCAGCAGGTCGGGCTCGTTCACCAGCGCCCGCGCCAGCATCACGCGGCGCTTCATCCCCGATGAGAGACTTTCGAAGCGAGCCTGCGGATCGAGGTTCATCCGCGCGAGAATCTGGTCGATCCGCTGCTCCGCCTGCCAGGCGGTATCGTGCTCCTTCAAGTCTTCGGCGACTCCGGTCGCCACGATCTCGTGATTCGTCCCGAACAAATCGCGCGGCACTTCCTGCGGCAGAACGGCGACCTTTGCTCCCGGGGCAAAGATCACGTCGCCGCTATCCGGCTTTACTTCGCCCAACAGCACGCGCATCAGCGTCGTCTTGCCCGCGCCGTTGCGCCCCAGGAGGCCGATATGCTGCCCCGGCTCGATCAGGCACGAGACGTTGTCGAGCAGCGGCGGCCCGCGAAAGCCAATGGTTAAGTCGCGAATAGTGACCAGGGGCATATTGGAGGTCAGAGGTCAGAGTTCAGAATGCAGAAGTGAGAGCGATCGACGCGGCTTCAATTCATTATGACAGTCCAGCAGAATTTGGTCAGGCCACTACCAATCGACTTCGCTGAGAAGCCTCGCCCTCTGTCCTTTGAACCCTACTCTCCCACTTCTGAAATCTGAAATCTGCCTTCTGAAATCCCTCACTCTCCCGCCACCGGATAACGCGACGGGCTCCAGCCCATCACGCGTTTGAACGTCGTCGAGAAGACGAACGCGTTCTGATAGCCCACCCGGCCGGCGATCGTTTCGATCTTGTCCTTTCGCTCGGCGAGCAGGTCGGCGGCCTTGCGCATGCGGAGCCAGATGAGCTGCTGGCGCGGTGTCCGGCCGAGTTGCTGGCGGCAGAGACGCTGCAATTGCTTGTCGCTCAGATGCGTTTCGCGGGCCATCTCGGTGATCGTCCACGGCTGATCGAGCGACGACGCCACCCGCTCCCACAGCCGATGCAAGCGGTCGTCCACCTCGGCCGGTTGAGCGAAACGGAGCACGTAGTGATGCAGTAGCCGCACCCAGTGTTCCGCCGCCGCGGGATTGGTCTCGGCGGAGCATTCTCGATGCAGGCCCAGGATCGTGTGCCGCAGCGGTTCAGCGTCGTACTGACCGATGACGGGGGACTGTGCCGTGGCGAGTGGCCGCTGGCCGGGCAATTCCTGGTAGCGAACCCAGCAGAACTCCCAGACCTTGCCGGGGGGCGTGTAAAAGGCGTGCAGCGTTCCCGGCGGCAGGAGCACTGCCTTGCCCGACGTGCAGCGGAACCAGCGGCCGTCGACGAGCACCCGCCCTTCGCCCCGAAAGCAGGCCATGAAGTAGCTGCCGCCCAGACGCTTGCGTACGATCCGAAACGGCGACGGCATCCGGGCGACGGCTGTGTGCTGGATCTGGTAGTGCGAGAGCAACGGACAAACGGGCGCCCCAGCGAGCCAATTGCGGCTATCCGCGACATCGGCGCGCACGACAATCGCCTTCCCGCGGCGGGGCCGGATGTCGGTTTCAGATAGGTTCTTGTCGCTTGCACGCATGGAATCGAGCGGCGGCCGGGCCGATAATGTCCGAAAGTAAGTGGCCGCCGCTGGCCCACTTGGAATGCGCCTGAGGCCTCGGCGGGGCGCCCTTCATTTTACTTGCCGCGGGCGGCGGCTGAGTCGATACTCGATAGATTGCCCCGCGCCGGGCGAGAAAAACCGATCGATTCCAGCGCCGCGCGCCTCTCCGTCCGCCTGCCTGAGCTATCCACGATGCCGAGAATCCTCTCCCTCACGCTGCTCGCAATCGTCGCCGTCGCTCCCCTGGACGCCTCGGCGGCCGAGAAGCCGATCGACTTCGCGCGGCAGATTCAGCCGATCCTGGCCTCACGCTGCATGAAGTGTCACGGCCCCGGCGACGCGGAAGGTGGCCTCGCGTTCGACACCCAGGAGCGGGCGTTCGTCGAAACCGATTCAGGCGCGAAAGCGATCGTCCCCGGCAAGCCGGCCGAAAGCGAACTGATCGTGCGGATCACGTCCACCGACGATTCGATGCGCATGCCCCCCGAGGGCAAACCGCTGAAGCCCGAAGAGATCGCTCTCATCCAGCGCTGGATCGAAGAAGGAGCCGAGTGGTCGAAGCACTGGGCCTATCGCCCTCTCAAGAAGCCCGCCGTCCCCGAGACCAAGGGAAACTGGGGTCACAACGAAATCGACGCGTTCATCCTCGAAGGACTCGAATCGGCTGGCCTGGAGCCTTCGCCGCGGGCCGATAAGGTGGCGCTCGTCCGCCGAGCCTACTACAACCTCACCGGCCTGCCGCCGACTCCCGCCGAGGTCGACGCCTTCGTCCGCGACGACTCGCCGCAAGCCTGGGAGCGTCTCATCGACCAACTGCTCGCCTCCGAGCGCTATGGCGAACACTGGGGGCGCAAGTGGCTCGATGTCGTTCGCTACGCCGAGACCAACAGCTTCGAGCGCGACAATCCCAAGCCCCATGTGTGGCGTTATCGCGACTACGTCATTCGCTCGCTGAACGAGGACAAGCCGTACGACGAATTCATCAAGCAACAACTCGCCGGAGATGAACGCCCCAGTCCCACCGCCGACGACTTGATCGCCACCGGCTTCTATCGCCTCGGCGTCTGGGACGACGAGCCCGCCGACCGTGAACTGGCGATGTACGACGGCTACGACGACCTGGTCACCACGATCGGCCAGGGCATGCTCGGCCTGACGTTCAACTGCGCCCGCTGCCACGATCACAAGATCGATCCAATCCCCGCCTCGGACTACTACAAACTGGTCTCCTTCGTCCGCAACATCAAACCGATGCAGACCGAAGGGGCGAACATCGAAGAACCGATTTTTCAGTCGGCTGAGTCCCGGGCCGCTTACGAAAAAGAGGTCGCCGACCGGCAGCAGCAGGCCAACGCCACGCAGTCGGAGCTCTCGCGCCTCGAACGGCAGTTCCTCACCGCCTACGACTCCCAGCCGATCACGGTCCGCGACATCGACGATCTGTCGTATCGCTTCTATCGCGACACCTGGAACAAGCTCCCCGACTTCGACAATCTGAAGCACGAGGACGAAGGAAAGCTCGAGTCTGGCTTGTTTGATATCTCGCCGGCGACGCGCGAGTTTTCGTTCGGCTTTGTCTTCACCGGCACGCTCAAGGCGCCGGCCGACGGCGAGTACACGTTCTGGCTCAATTCCGACGACGGCTCGCGGCTGACGATCGATGGCAACGTCGTGATCGAGTACGACGGCATCCACGGCGAGGAGGCTGGCCCGAAGGTGCAGAAGGTCCAGCTCAAGCAAGGTCGGCTGCCGATCCGCATCGACTACTTTCAGGGCCCCACCGGCGCCAAGGGGCTGACCGTGCACTGGGCTGGCCCTCAAGTGCCGCGCCGGTCGCTGAGCGTCGAGCGGGCCCGACGCAAGAAGGATGTCGACGTTCGTCGCCTGTTCAAGGAGCATGGCAAACAAGTCGTCGGCGAAGAGACGACGAAGGCCTACTTCGACCTGGTCGCTAAGCTCGACCGCTTGAAGCAAGCTCCGCCGGTCGACCGGGCGCTCGTCGTCAAGGAGAACGGCCCGAGCGTAGCTGAGACGTTTGTCCTGCTCCGCGGCACTCCCGGCAATCATGGCCCGCAGGTCGAACCTGGCTTCCCGGAACTCTTTGGCGAAACCAGGCCGCTCCAGGTCGAGCCCATGTCGGGCGGCGCCTCGTCAGGCCGGCGCACGGCGCTGGCCGAGTGGATCGCCTCCCCCGACAACCAGCTGACGGCCCGGGTGATGGCCAATCGCATCTGGCAGGGGCACTTTGGCCGCGGCATCGTCCGCAGCTCCAACAACTTCGGCGGCCTTGGCACTCCGCCGACCCATCCCGAATTGCTCGACTACCTGGCCACCGACCTGATGGAAGGGGGCTGGAAGCTCAAGCGGCTGCACAAAAAGATCATGCTCAGCGCTGTTTATCAGCAATCGTCTCGCGGCAACTCCGCCGGTCTGGCGAAGGACCCGGCGAACGACCTGTTCTGGCGCTACGACATGCGGCGGCTCAGCGCGGAAGAAATCCGCGACAGCATCCACGCAGTCGACGGCCGGCTGAATCTGAAGATGTACGGCCCCGGCGTCTATCCCGAGATCCAAAAGGAAGTCCTGCAGGGACAATCGATCCCCGGCAAGGGTTGGGGCAACTCGCCGCCGGAGGAGCAGGCCCGCCGCAGCATTTACGTGCACGTGAAGCGGTCGCTGATCCTGCCTCTGCTGGCCAACTTCGACTTCCCCGAAACCGACACCAGTTGCGAAGCCCGCTTCACAACGACCCAGCCGGGCCAATCGTTCGCGCTGCTCAACAGCAAGTTCGCCAACGACGAGGCAGCCGAGTTCGCCCGCCGCTTGCAGCGCGAGGTTGGGGACGATCTGACCGCACAGATTAAGCTCGCTTATCGCCTGGTCACTTCCCGAGAAGCGACCGACCGCGACCTCGAACGAGCCAACACGTTCATCGACACGCTGCAAACCAGGCACGGCCTTTCCAAAGACCAAGCCATGCAACAATTCGGCCTGTTCATGTTGAATCTGAACGAATTCGTGTACTTGGACTAAACGATAAGACGCGGAGCAAGCCAGGGTGGCATGCCGTCGCCGCTAAGGCGTCGGCATGGAACGTTTGGCCTCGTCAAGAACATGCCGACGCGGAGGACCGCGACGGCATGCCACACATTGAGACACTCGCCCGACACAGGGGCATTGAAGGAATAAACCGATGACCGACCGACCCAAAAGCACGTTCTGCAACCGCACCCGCCGCGAGTTCCTCTGGCAGGCTGGCGCCGGGTTCACGTCGCTCGGCCTCACCGGACTGTTATCGACTGACGGCTTCTTCGGCAAGCAGGCCGCGGCTGCGGAAGCGTCCGCCTTTGGCAATCCGCTCGCGGCGAAACAGCCGCATCACGCGCCGAAGGCCAAGAGCGTGATCTTCCTGTTCATGTACGGCGGGCCGAGCCATGTCGACACGTTCGACCACAAGCCGCTGCTCTACAAGCTCGACGGCCAGACGATTCCCGTCAAAACCAAGGGTCGTGGCGGCAGCAAGAACGAAGGACGCGTCGTCGGCCCCAAATGGAAGTTCAAGCAATACGGCGAGTCGGGCCAGTGGGTCTCGGAACTCTTTCCGCACATGGCCAAACACGTCGACGACATCGCGTTCCTCAAGTCGATGACGGCTGACAGCCCGATTCACGGTTCCGCCATGCTGATGATGAACAGCGGCAAACTGCTTTCCGGCAGCCCCTGCCTCGGTTCGTGGGTCAACTACGGCCTCGGCAGCGTGAACGAGAACCTGCCGGGCTTCGTCGTGATGCTCGACCCCACCGGCGGACCGATCAGCGGCGCCAAGAACTGGTCGAGCGGCTACATGCCAGCCACCTACGCCGGAACGATCCTCCGCTCGCAAGGGGCTCCGCTCATCGACCTCTCGCTCCCCGAAGGGACGACCGACGCCGTCCGCCGCGAGTTGCTCGACACCCTCCGCGACGCCAACCAGGACCACCTCGATGCCCGGGCCGACATGAGCGACCTGGCCGCGCGCGTGTCGTCGTATGAACTCGCGTTCAAGATGCAGCAGAGCGCTCCGGAAGCGGTCGACCTGAGCGACGAAACCCAGGCGACACTCGACCTCTACGGCATCGGCAAGGAGCGGACCGACGATTTCGGCCGGCGGTGTCTGATGGCCCGGCGGCTCGTCGAACGGGGCGTGCGGTTCATCCAGCTCTACTCCGGCGGCAATCACAACGACGCCAACTGGGACGCCCATGGCGACCTGAAGAAGAACCACGACTATCACGCCGGCAACACCGACCTGCCGATCGCGGGCTTGCTCCAGGACCTGAAGAATCGCGGCCTGCTCGACGAGACCCTGGTGATTTGGGGTGGCGAGTTCGGTCGTCAGCCGACCGCCGAATACGCGACCGGCACCGGCCGCGACCACAACAGCTACGGCTTCACGATGTGGATGGCTGGCGGCGGCATCAAGGGGGGCCAAAGCGTCGGGGCGACCGACGAACTCGGCTCCGCGGCGGTCGAAGACCCGTTCCATGTCAAACACCTGCACGCGACCGTCCTCTGGCAGATGGGCATCGACCCCAACCGCCTCTCCTACTTCTACAGCGGCCTCGACCAGCGGCTGGTCGGCGTGGAAGAGGTGCACCCGATCAAGCAGGTGATTTGAGGGGGAAGAGGTAAGAGCAAAGAGGTAAGAGAGCAGAGAGCCAGAAATCGCAGTTTTGCGGCAACCCGAAGGCCGTTCAAGCAGCCCGGCTGGCTGCAAGCAGCCGGGCTGCGTCTCTTCCC
>JAEZAS010000358.1 GCA_023430365.1 Planctomycetota bacterium | reverse complement strand
ACGCAGAGGGCTTCGTCTGCACGCTCGCCCATCCGCAAGACATGGAAATTGGCGTGATTGCGGCTACGGGAGACTACATGGTCCGCGAGGCGAGCACCCATCTGCCGTGCGAAGCCGATCACGTTGTGCTGCCCGGGCTGCACTCGTCGGTCTTATTTCGCCGCGAGACAGCCGAGCAGGTGCGATGCTTCTTGCTCGGCGGGCGATTTCAGAAGTCTCCTTCGGCGGTGGCGTCGCCCGCCGAAGGTTAGACATCTCGTAATCCACTTGCAATTCGCTGGGGCATCGCTGCGCTTTGCCCCAGCCACCCAAGAGCCGCAGCGACCCCATCAGGCCGGGAACCAGTAACGCTTGCTCAGCAGCCGGCCGAGGCGGCGGCCGAGTGTCTTCTTCACGTTGAGCTGCAACTCGTTGCCATCCCAGTGAAGTTGGCGAATGTCGCCGTTGAACGACTGCTGGATCGGCAGTTTCGGATGCTGCGGAAAGAAGGGAGCGAGGGTGTCGATATCGCCCGAGTCGTACTTCAGCTTGTCGTACGGAATATTGGCAGGCGTCTTCTGCACGATCACGCTGATGTTGTAGCCGTAGTGCTTTACGCGAGCCTGGCGGCAGTCGAAGCCGGCGAGCACGAGGTTGTAGAGCAGCAGGCCGGCGTTCCAGAGCGTCAGGTGGCCGCCGACAATGTTGTGCTTCAGCGGTGGAACCGTTACAGCCAGCACACCTCCGTCACGCAGATCGCCGTGCACCTTGCGAAGGAACAGGTTCACGTTCGGCTGATGCTCGAGCACGTGCGAGGCCCAGGCACAGTCGAACTGACGGTCGAAATTGTGTTTCAGATAGTCGGCGACGATGACGCCCGGAGCGAGGCCGACGATGTCGACTCCCGTGACGTCCTTGCCCGCCTCGCGAAACTTTTGCGAGTGCCGGCCCGTGCCGCAACCGATGTCGAGCACCGTGTTGAACTGGTAGGCCGACAGAAGTTTCGCCAGCGCCTGATCGGCAAACAGCGGCGGCTCGGCGGCGGGATTCTTTTTCGGTTGGGTCGCGACACTCATCGTCGGTTCCGATGCTGCAAGGATTCGGCCATGCCCTGGAATGGCCGGGTTTGGGTCTCGCGAGAATCGTAACCAGTCGGTGAGCGGGTCCAAAGATCAGTTTGCCGCGCGGTCCCGCCGATGCAGCGCTGCATGCGTAGCTGAATTCGCCAGAATTCAGACGCCTCGCAAGTGGAGACCGCATCGGCTGAATTCTCGGCGAATTCAGCTACTTTGCTGGCGGGGTTCTCGCGCGGGGCTGGCCTGGAGGCTGGTTTGCCTCCGGCTGCTTGCCATGGGTGTGGCTGCCCTTGGGAGGGGTCAGGCGACGCGCCACCAGAGGGCGCGGGAGGGAAGATCGCGGACGAACCGGCCGAAGCGCGAGGTTCGGATTCGGCGGGGACCGCGTTCGGCAAGTTGTTGCTCAATCAGCGCCGGCAGACGCTGCGGAATCTCGACATGAGGCCACTGATGCTCGCTCACGCGAGCCAGAGCCGCCGCCGTCCGCTCGACCGACAGGCTGCACCGGCCGGCGGCCAGTTCGGCCGTCGCCTGGCGTGTGTTCTCGGGATTGCCATCGAGGCAGTAGACCGCGCCCGGATGCCGGTAGACGGCTTCGCCATAGCAAAGCACGGGAAGCCCAGCCGCCATGGCTTCGACGCCGCACGACGAATTCACGCACGCCACCGCCCGGCAGGTGACCATGGCCTGAGCCAGCGAGGGGCTCGTGTCCCAGCGTCCACCGGCGGCGATTACCAACTGCCGCAGGCTGTCGTCGGGAGGAGCGAGCGGATGCTGGCGGACGCGGATCGGCAATTGCGAGTGTCGGCCGAGAAACTCAAGCATGCCCCGCATGTTGCGGAAGTGCGGGGAATGCTGGGTGATTTGGGTGTCGTTGTCGAGTTGGAGCACGACCAGCAATTCGCCGCTGTCTCGCACGGCCAGCGGTGTGTCGCCGACGGCTTCGAGCGGCGGCTTCGACCAGCTCGCGGCCGCATTGATGCCGCAGGGATCGATCTGGCACGTACCCCGCTGCGGATTCCAACCGACTTCGACATACAGCAGCTTCGCACCGCTCATCCGCAGCCGATGCACGTAGGGACGATACCGCGGGTGCGTGCCATTGAACAAAACGGCCAGATCGCACGGAAACAAGCGTCGCCAGTGCCCGACCGGACCGGAGAACGGCCCACGCCAACGAAACACCTCGTGCCCCAGACCGCGGCAGGTTTCGGCGATGGCATCGAGCGCCGGCCGGGCCAGTGGAGCGATGCGATCTTCAACGAGGATGGTGGCCATGGTGGACGTTGGTTTGCAGCAGTAAGCCCGCAGGCTGAACTTCGTCGTTACGACGCCGAGCATTCCTCGTTACGACTTCTTCCTCGTTACGACGCTCTGCGTCGTAACGCCCGCACCGACGCTCCGCGTCGAGTGCCGTGATTTAGTGCTTTGACTCTTATTTCGATCATTCCCAGGACGCGGAGCGTCCGTGGCTTGCGTTCCCACGCAGAGCGTGGGAACGAGGAACTAGGTCGGCTCTCCGATTTCCTGCTCGCTCGTGGCCCGCCGGGGGACCATGCGACCCAGCAGGTTCGGCTCCGGTTCGCTCGGCTCGTCGATGCGGCGGCGAGGGAGCGTGGGGGACGCGTCGGGTTCAATCGAAGGATACGAACGGATCGGCTCAATCTCGGCGGCAATGTCGAATTGTTCGGGCTCGTAAGCGACCACCTGGGCCGCGGTCGCCGGCTGGGCGATCTCTTCACGCTTGATAACGGTTGTTGAAACTTGCTGCGGTTGCAACGGCTGCTCTACGGCGGTCTCCTCGGGCTCGTCCTTGCGCCGCAGCGAAATCCAGCGCAGCAGGGCCGGGTAGGCAATGATCGACGACGCCAGGCAGCAGGTGACGCCGATCGTCAGCACCTGGCCGAGCGAACGCAGCCCCTGATGACGGGCAAAGATCATGGCGCCGAAGCTGGCCATCGTCGTGGCTTCGGTGAGCAGCACCGCCATCGTCGTGGCGTCGCTCAGTTTGAAGCGACCCGTCTGACGGCGATAGTCGTGCGTGATGTGAACCCCCACGTCGACGCCGATGCCCAGCACCAGGGCCAGCGCGATCATATTGGCGGCGTTGAACGGCATATCCATCCACGCCATGAAGCCGCACATCTGCACGAACCCCAGCAGCACCGGGATCATCGCCATCAGCGACAGGCGAATGCTGCGGAAGTCGAACATCAGCAGCGCCAGCACGGCGAAGAAGGCATAAATGCCCGCGTGGACGAAGCTCTGCTGCATGTGCCGCGAGGCATAGTACGTTTGCACCGGATGGCCGGTGACTTGCGGGTCGACCGCTTCGACCTCGGCGACGAATTGCCGCAGGAGGTCCATGTCCCAGATGTTTCCCTTGGCGTAGACGCGAAGCAGGTGTTGGCTGTTCTTGCCGACGAAGCGATCGGTCAATTCCGACGGCGGGTCGTCGAGCCGGGGCGGGATTGGGTCCGAGACGTCGCGCAGCTGGGCCAGTTGAGCGAGGGCTCGCTGCGACAGCTCCGTCATCCGCGCGGCGAGGGCTGGTCCAGCCTGTTGTTCGGGCATCTGGGCCAGAGCCATGCTCAGTTGCATGAGCATGCCGGAGGCCTGGCTTTCGTAAGGCGTGTTTCCAAGCAGTTGCAGGGCCCGGTGCAACTCATGTTGCAGATGGCCAATCCGCAGCGGTCCGAGCGGCGGCAGTTCGTCGGGCAGGTACGCCGAGGCGGAGCCGATCGTTACGATCGCCTGCTGCTTCAGCGAATTCGACTCGGGCAGCAGCGTGATAATCTCTTCGGTCTTGGCGACGCTCGGCAGTTGGTCGAACATCGCCTTGCGGCGCCGCAGTTCGTCGCGGGTCGGGCAGACCGAAACGGCGAACCAGACGCTGTCTTCCTGCGAGGTGAACAGCTCGCGCTCGATGTCGACGCTTTCGACGTGCTTGGGCTGCAGATTCAGCAGGTTATGGTCGTAGCGGATGTCGCCGAGCCACAGGCCGAGGGCGACCGTAACCGCCATGCCGCCGGTGAAGACCAGCCGCGGCCAGCGGATCGAGCCTTGGAACCATCTGGCGGCCGGCAGGATCGTCGGCATGTGCACGTCGCCGCGCTTGCGATCGACCAGCAGCACTAGCGGCGGCAGAAACAGCACGGTCGCCGCGATGCACAGCAAAATGCCCGAGCCGGCGATGATTCCCAACTCGCGCACGCCGGTAAACTCAGTCAGCCCAGCCATGAAGAACGCGGCGGCCGTCGTTACGGCGCCCGTGACCATGCCGGGACCCGCTTCGGCCATCCCGCGGATCAGGGCCGACTCAGTCGACTCCCCTTCCCCGCGCAGCTTGAGGTAGTAGGCGATGTAGTAGGTGCCATAGTCGACCCCCAGGCCGATCAGCATCGCTCCGAAGGCGGAGCTGAGAATGTTCAGGTGGCCAATCGCCAGCG
>JAEZAS010000305.1 GCA_023430365.1 Planctomycetota bacterium | reverse complement strand
CGGATGCAAGCCCAATGGGAAATCGCTGGGCGCGTGACGGACGATGTCAATGACGAAGCGCGGGCCATGTTGACGAGCGTCCTGCGCCAACCTGACTCGCCGAAGTTCGCCAAGGTTCACGCTCTTTGGGCCGTCAACGCGGCGGCCGATCGAGTGCAGGGCTTGGATCCGCTACCTGATTTTCTGGAAGGGCTACAGGCAAGCGACCCCGATGTGCGAGCCCAGGCGGCGAGAGCGATTGGCACGCGCAAGCTGAAGGCCGGCGTCGAAGCGCTACGCAAGGCTCTGCGAGATCAGGACGCTTCGGTGCGGATGCATGCGGCCGTTGGACTGGGCCGCATTGGAGATGCCGCCGCGGCCGACGATCTATATGCCGCTTTGACGGAGCAGGATCTGTTTGCCCGGTTCGCGATGGTTCAGGCCCTGCGCGAGCTGCAACTCTGGTCTCCGGCGAGGCAGTACCTGAATAGTGACGATGCCACCCAGCGCGAGGCGACCTTGCTCGCGTTGACGAGCCAGTACCACGATGAAGCAGTCGCCACGCTTGCCTGGGCGGTCAACCAGGCGAAGCATGAGGCCATCCGTGCGGGGGCCGTCGCCGCGATTGCCGAAGTGCATCGCAAGGCCGCTCCGTATGAAAAGGGATGGTGGGGGACCCAGCCGGCGCGAGGCAAGCCGTCGCGGCCGAAGGCGCTGGAATGGTCGGGCACTTCCCTGGTGCTTTCGACGGTGCGAGGCGCGTTGCGATATCCGGACGAGGCGGTGCGCAAGGCGGCGATGGCTGCCACCGTGGAGCTGAGCGATCCTCAGGCGTTGCCGATCGTGATCGAAATGGCTCACGATCCGAAGCTGGACGATCAAGTTCGAATCGACGCAATCAAGACGCTGCTGGCGAGCAAGTCGCCGGAGGCGGCGAAGGTGGCGGGGACGATCGTGGCGGAGGGAAAGGCTTCCGTCGGGCTGCTGGTGGAGGCGCTCGAAGCGCTACGACTGAGTGGAAACAAAGACTCGGCTGCAGTCATTCAAAAGGCGCTTGCCCATGCTGATCCTGCTGTGCGAAGCAAGGCGATCGAGGCGCTTGTAGCTACGGCAGGTTCCGCGTCGGCGGAAGCGGTGCTCGCGACGATGCAGGACCAAGAGCTGAATGTGCGCAAGACGGCGATCCGGGTTGCTGGTGAAGCGGGACTGCGAGAGACGATTCCGGCGCTCATCGAGATCGCATCCCAGCCGGACCTTGCGTTCGAGGCGGCAACGGCGCTCACTGCGATGCCCGACCGGCGGGTGGTCGGAACGTATGTGCAGTCGCTGACGAGCAAGAATAACGACCTGCGCAAGAAGGCCCGCGAGGCGTTGATTGCGCTGAAGGGTTCGATCGGCGACGATATCGTCCAGCGACACCAGCGCAACGAACTGTCGCCCGAGCAGCGGCGGGAACTGCAGGGCGTGTTCTCGGCTCCGACGGTCCTCCGCGAGTGGCAGCTGCTCGGCGGACTTCCCAAGGATCAGGGTGAGCCGAAGTTTGATCCCGCTCAGCCGCCGAAGCTGGAGGAGCAGGTCGCCGTCGACAATGAACGGCTCTCGTGGAAGCGGATCACGACCGACGATGCCGCGGGCAAAGTGAGCCCCGCCCGGCACGTCGACCCCGATAGCGACGTATGGGTGCTCGCCTACGCCGAGATCGAGGCAGTAGCCGACCAGGAGAGCGAGTTTGTCATCGGCAGCGACGACCAGGCAAAACTCTGGGTGAACGGCGAGTTGGTGTATGAGTTCATGAAGAACCGCGGTTGGTCCGCCGAGGCGGATCGCGGGCCGCTGAAGCTCCGGAAGGGAGTGAACCGCATCTATCTGCTCTGCGGCAACGACGGCGGACCGTGGGACTTCAGCCTGGAGATTCGGCTGAAGGACCCGCAGTATGCCTTCCTGTATGAGAACACTCCGGCGCAGCTCGATACGTCGGTCTATCGCCAACATGCCCTCACGAATGCGGGCAATGCGGAACGGGGCCGGACGTTGTTTTTTGATGCGAAGGGCGTCGGCTGTGCCAAATGCCACGCGGTCGGCGAGCAGGGGGCGAAGGTGGGCCCGAACCTGACCGGCATTGGCGGCAAGTATCCACGCGAGGAGCTGATCCGCTCGATCCTCGAGCCCTCAGCGCGCGTGGCTGAAAGCTTTCAGCTGACCAGCGTGCTGACGGCGGAGGGCAAGGTCGTGCAGGGGCTCGTGAAGACCGACACGCCGGAACTGCTCGAACTGATCGACGCGGAAGGGAAGACGATCGGCGTCGCCACCGACAACATCGAAGAGCGCCGGCAAAGCAGCCTGTCGCTCATGCCCAATGGATTGAAGGATGGGCTCACGCTCGAAGACTTCGCCGACATCGTGGCCTATCTGGAGAGCTTGAAGGAAGCAAAGTAGCCCGCACACTCCGTGTGCGGGCAGCGGTCGCGAAGACGCTCTTTGTGGCTGTCGTCGATGAGTGGCAAGGCGGGATGGCGGCGCGGTCGGCACATGGAATGCGCCGACTACTTTGGGGCCGATTGTCTTAAAGCAGCTCGCGGATCGGTTCGCCGCTGGCGAGGATGCTGATCGGCCGCCCGGCGCCGTTGAGGAACTGCTGCCGATAGTCGATGCCGAGCTGGTGATACACCGTGGCCAGTACATCGGTCGGGCTGCGCGTTTTGTCGACCGGATGCTCTCCCTTGGCGTTGGTGGCTCCGATGACTCGCCCCGGCTGAACGCCGCCTCCCGCCATCAGGACGCTCATCGCTTGCGGCCAGTGGTCGCGGCCGGCGAACTTGTTGATTCGCGGCGTGCGGCCGAACTCTCCCCAGCACCAGACGAGCACGTCGTCGGCCAGGCCTCGCTCGTTCAAATCGGCGATCAGCGCGGCGAGCGCCTGATCGAGCGGCGGGCACTGGACGGTGGCCGTGTCTCCGACCGTGCCGCCGGCGTTGCCGTGCTGGTCCCAACTGCCGATGCGAACGGTGACGATGCCCGCTCCCGCTTCGATGAACCGCCGGGCAAGCAGCAGGCACTTGCCCGCCTCATGCGTGCCATAACGCTCGCGCAGCGTCGCCGGTTCCTTGCTCGCGTCGAAGGCTTCCCTCGCTGTGGAGGCGCTGAGCATCTCGAACGCCTGGCGGTCGAGGTCGTCGATCGCATCCATCACCGGCCCCGCGTCGCCATGGCGGGCCATGCGGTCGAGCTGCGCCTGAAGCTGGCGGCGGTTCTCGAGCCGATCGAGCTTGATCGTCGGATAGAGCTGCATTCCGACCGGCTTGCCGTTGG
>JAEZAS010000254.1 GCA_023430365.1 Planctomycetota bacterium | reverse complement strand
TACGGCGGAGCCATCACCCTCGCCGAACTGCTGCCGATCAAGAATCTGTACGACAACGGCAAGTTCGAAGGCATGCCCGACAACCCGGGCAAAGCCTACTTCGAACTGAAGTGCGAGCAGCGGCATGTCATCAACCCGGGCGACGAGTTTCGCCTTGCCCAGCCGAAACAGCCGGGCGCCGGCAAGTTGTCGCTAACATGCCTCGGCACGCGCAAGCAATTCATCGATCCGCCTGAGGGCGCACTGGAAAACACGGAAATCTGCTCCGCCGGTCGCGAAAAGAATCGTGACGGCTCCGACAACGCCAACAGCGTTGTCCTGCTGCTGCAATACGGCGGTTGGCGGTTCTTCGATGGTGGCGATCTCACCTGGAACCAGGAAGCTCGCCTCGTTTGTCCCAAGAACCTCGTCGGCACGGTCGACGTCTACCAGGTCACCCACCACGGCCTCGACGCGAGCAACAACCCGCTGGTGCTCGCCAGTCTGCAACCGCGAGTGGCGATCATGAACAACGGCAAGACCAAGGGCTGCATGCCCGAGGTGTTCCAGAACTTGAAGGCAACGGAATCGCTCGAATCCATCTACCAGCTGCACAAGAACACCCGCCCCGACGGCGCCACCAATAACGTGGCCGACGACTTCATCGCCAACCGACAACCCGATGGAACCGGCAACTTCATCAAGCTGTCGGTCGCGCCCGACGCCAAGTCGTACACCGTCAGCATTCCCGCTCACAACCACTCGCGCACGTTCGAAACCAAGAGCCACTAATGTCGCGACCAGAAAATTTCGGCTGCTCGTCGTTCCGCCACGTTTCGCGCCGAGCGCTGATCACGGCGGGTTCGTGCGGACTCCTCGGCCTGGGGCTGCCGCAACTGCTGCGCGCCAGCAGCGGCAATTCGTCGATCAAGCCGCGAGCCAAGTCGGTCATTTTTCTGTTCCAGTGGGGCGGGCCGAGCCACATCGACATGTTCGATATGAAGCCCAATGCCCCCGAGGACTATCGCGGGCCCCTCAAGCCGATCAGCACCTCGCTCGACGGCCTGCAGACCAACGAGCACTTGCCCGAAACGGCCAAGCGGATGCACCGCGTGTCGCTCATCCGCACGCTCACCCACAACATGAAGAACCACAACTCGGCGGGTTACTATGCCCTCACGGGCCATGCCCCGCCGAGCGACGACCAGCGGCTGCGCGATTCGCTCGAGCTCCGCCCGGCCTACGGCAGCATCGTCGACAAGCTCGCCCCCGGCGATGGCAGCATGCCGACCTTCGTCGCCTATCCGCACGTGATTCGCGACGGTTCGATCACTCCCGGCCAACACGCCAGCTTCCTCGGCAAGCGTCACGATCCCCTGCTCTTCACCGAGGATCCGAATTCGCCCAATTTCAAGCTTCCCGAGCTCAGCCTGCCGTCGAATCTGTCGCTCGACCGGCTGCAGCGCCGCCGCGAGATGCAAAAACTCGTCGATCGCCAGGCCCGGCTGATGGACATCTCAGCCGAAGTGCGCGGCTTCGACTCGCATTACGAACGGGCCATCTCGATGCTCACCAGCGATCGAGTGCGACAGGCGTTCGACCTGTCAGCCGAGCCGGCGGAGGTGCGCGATCGGTACGGCCGGACGACTTACGGTCAAGGCTGCCTGCTCGCCCGCCGCCTCGTTGAAGCGGGTGTGAAATTCACGACCGTCTATTTCTCCGACTCAATCGGCGGCCAAAGCACCGAGAAAGGCGGTTGGGATACGCACGGCTTCAACGACACCCGGATGTATCCGATCGTCGAGAAGTATCACTTCCCAATCACCGAGCAGACGCTGCCAACCTTGCTCGACGACTTGGAAGAGCGCGGACTGCTCGACGAGACGCTCGTCATCTGGATGGGCGAGTTCGGTCGCACGCCTAAAATCAACGCCAACGCCAGCCGCGATCACTGGCCCAACTGCTACAGCGTGCTGCTCGCCGGCGGCGGCGTTAAACGGGGCTACATCTACGGCAAGAGTGACGCCACGGCCAGCTTCCCCGACGAGCATCCGGTAAAGCCGGAAGACCTTGCCGCCACGATCTTCTACCTGCTCGGCATCGATCCCAACAGCGAAATCCGCGACCGCAACAACCGCCCCCTCTTCATCGGCGGCAAACCAGTGCTGGACGTAATCGCCTAAAAACCTTCGCACAAAACAGCCGGAGCGTAACACGCTCCGGAGATCCCGCACGAAGACTCGCCATGCTCAAAGAAAGCAGCCGGAGGCCAACCTGCCTCCGGGCCCGCCCTGCGAGTGAAGCCAGCCATCCACCAGCCCCCGTTGCGTAGCACGCTCCTCACGCATGGCTTCCGGCGGGTGTGATCCGCCGGCTGATGGTTGAACCGCCGAACTACTTGTTGAACAGGAAGTGGCAGATATCGCCGTCCTGCATCACGTAGCTCTTGCCCTCGACGCGCAGCTTGCCCGCCGCGCGAATCTCTTTTTCGCTGCCGTACTTCTCCAGGTCTTCGAGCGAATAGATTTCTGCCCGAATGAAGCCCTTTTCGAAGTCCGTGTGAATCACTCCCGCCGCCTGTGGCGCGGTCGCTCCCACAGGAATCGGCCAGGCCCGAACTTCCTGCTCGCCAGCGGTGAAGTAACTTTGCAGACCGAGCACGCGGTACGCTTCTCGGGCACAGACGGCCAAGGCCGGCTCCGTGAGGCCGACGGAGTTCAGCATTTCGGTGCGGTCGGGCTCTTCCAGCTCGGCGATTTCCGCCTCGAGCTTCGCACACACGGGCACCACCGAAGCGCCGATCTTCGCGGCAAACTCGCGGAGCTGCTGCACGCGCGGGCCTTCGCCCTGCAGGTCGTTTTCGTCCACGTTGGCGATGTAGAGCACCGGCTTGGCCGACATCAGGCCGAAGCTGGCGACCGCCTTGGCTTCATTCTCGTCGAGCTGCATTTTCCGCAGCGGCTGGTCGGTGGTCAGGTGATCGAGGCACTTGCGAATGACTTCGACGCGGATTTTGGCTTCCTTGTCGCCGCTCTTCGCGGTTCGCTCCGCCTTGGCGAGGCTCGCCTTGAGCTGCTCGGCGTCGGCCAGCATCAGTTCCAGCTCGATGATCTCGATATCGGCGAGCGGATTCACTTCGCCCGAGACGTGAATCACATCGGGGTCTTCGAAGCAGCGAACGACCTGCAAAATCGCGTCGACCTGGCGAATGTGGCTGAGAAACTTGTTGCCCAGCCCCTGCCCTTCGCTCGCTCCCTTCACGATGCCCGCGATGTCGACCAGCTTCAGGGCGGTCGGCACGATCTTCTTGGGAACGATGTACTTGGTAATCCGCGTCAGCCGATCGTCCGGAACGCTGACAATGCCCTCGTTCGGCTCGATGGTGCAGAACGGATAATTCGCGCTCTGCGCGGCTTTGGAGCTGGTCAGGGCGTTGAACAGCGTGCTCTTGCCGACATTCGGCAAACCAACAATTCCGGCTTCCATGTGCCGCTAATACCTTACCGCCAAAGGGGTTGCAAAGATTCAGCTCCGTCCGAGCGACGCCTACTCGGGACGCTTGCGGATCGGGGAGCTGAGTTTCCCAAACGGAATCCCTCAGTGTACCGGCGAAGTGCATCCCCCAAAATGCCCCCGCCGCGGCAGCCACTCTTAAACAAGAGCAGCCGAGCCGCAAGTCGCCGGAGGTCCTGCGGCTCATGTCAGCCGGCGCCACCGCAGCGTCCGCAGGTCCAGCTCGAACGGACTCTCATTTTCGACCAGTTCGGATTCCCCCTCGGAGTCGAGCTGGTGCAGCGTCCCGCCGGTCACCCGCAGAGCGTTGCGCTCGGGAATCCACTGCGTCCGATGCCTGTGGATCCATCCAGGCATTTCGCCGGCCGTGGCAACGGGCTCGATTTCCCAGGAATCGACGCGCAACCGATACACGGGCGTCTGTCCCGAGCATCGCTGGTCGGCGTAGCCGAGCGAGCCGACGATGTAGATCCACTCGCCGACGAGTGTCGCCGAATGAAAATCGGTCGGTGGAAACACCTCGGCCGGATAGCCGTAGATCTCGAAATCTCCGCGGCCGTCGTGGATGACGACATCGTTGTAGATGCAGAAGTCGGGATCGTAATAGTCCTCGTGCTCGCCGGCGATCTGCACAAAGCGGCCATCGGGCAGCGGCGTCAACGACGAGCCGAACCGATCGAAGCACCAGACCGCCTCCGCGCCGATCGAGTCGGTGTCGCCAAAA
The DNA here is from genome assembly GCA_023430365.1 of Planctomycetota bacterium. GTDB lineage: Bacteria > Planctomycetota > Planctomycetia > Pirellulales > Pirellulaceae > JAEZAS01. Next base: position 3,944 of record JAEZAS010000254.1, on the reverse strand, counting down.
CAATCGCGGGCCGAGTACGCGCTGCCGCCGGTTTTGATCATCGCTCGCCAGAAGGGATTGTCCATCCGCTCGGGATTCCGGGCGCCAAATCGCCGCGTTTTGTGTCGGCGATAGTCGGCTGCAGAGCACTCGAGCGACTCGGCCGTTCCCAGGCCCACCAAGGCCCGTTTCATGTCGTTGGAGGCCAAATTCAGATCATCCCCTGCCTCCAGAAACAGGCGGAGCACCTCGACGCCTACGACGTCCTTGATCATCGGTTCCACCGTCGGATTCAGGCCCAACTGGCGGATCGATTCGTAGCTCTCACGCTGCGACTGCAACCACTCCTCCTCCGTCCAGAAGTCTCGCATCTCCTCCGGCAGGGGAGTTGGCGTCCAGGGGAAGTCATAGTCGACCTGCTTCAGGGGATATTTCGGCGAGTAGCCATGATCGACGCCCAGATTGAGAAGCAGGCGCACGGCTTCGACAAAATCGCACTGAACCGCCGCTCGCAAGGCCGTGTGGTTGAAGTCGTCGGTCAATTCCGGGTCGGCGCCAATCTCGAGCAGCAGCTTGATCTTGTCCAAGTCCTGGGCGTGGATCGCCACCATCAGGGCCGTCGCCCCGCAGTGCCCCGGCGCATTCACGTCGGCCCCTGCCGCCAAAGCCGTTTGCAGCTCCTCGAGGGAGCCGGTTTCCACCACCTGATGAAACGCGCGCACCCGCTCATCCACTACTTTTGCCATGGGCCACCTCTCGCCTTCATCGTGGTTGCCACCCATTCCGCCCAGGAAGAACGACCAGCTTAACCCTGTCCAGGTTCGGCCGCATCTGCGCGTGCCCAGCCGAACTCAGGCCGGCCCGAATCGCGTTTCGGTTCGACTCCCAGCAAAAAACGACAAAATGGCTGGCCACGGTGGCGGGAAAAAAGGCTATCTTAAGACGGCTGAACCATCTCCTCTTTCTGACTTCAAGAAGACAACAGCGATGCACTGTCGCGGCGTTCGTGGCGCCACCACCGTTGATAGCAACACCTCGGACGATATCCTCTCCGCCACCCGGCAACTCCTCGGGCTGATGATCCGTGTGAACGGCATCCAGGCCGAAGACGTTGGGAGCATCATTTTCAGCCTGACGCGCGACCTCGATGCCGAATTTCCCGCCCTGGCGGCCCGGCAACTCGGCTGGCTGGAAGTGCCCCTGCTCTGCACGTACGAGGTCGACGTACCGGGGTCGCTCCGGCGGTGCGTCCGCATACTGGTGCACTGGAACACGACCAAAGCGCAGAACGAAATCCATCACGTCTACACGAAAGACGCGGTGCGACTGCGGCCCGATCTCTCGAAGCTGCCGCCAGTCGACTTCGACGAGCTAGAACGCTGGATCGCCGATCAGGTAGCGCACTACAAAAAGGAGAAATGACGAGAGCGATAAATGACGAAGCACCAATGACCAAACCTGGTCGCTTCGCCCCCCTCGTCATTCGTCGTTTTCGTAGTTGGCAGATTCGCCGATCGGCTCCAGGTCGCGGTAGCGGTAGCCGACGCCCCGGACCGTCTCGATCACCTCGCAGTGGGCTCCCAGTTTCCGTCGCAGGGCCCGGATGTGCACGTCGATCGTGCGCTCCATCACCATCGTGTCTTCGCCGAGCGCCGCGTCGATGAGTTCAGCGCGGTGAAACACCCGCCCCGGCTGGCGGATGAGGGTGTCGAGCAGGCGAAACTCGCTCCGCGTCAGTTGCAACGGCTTGCCGTCGGCGGCCGCCTGATGCCGCCGACGATCGACTGTCACGCCGAGTCGCGTCGTCACTTCGTCGGTCGAAACCGTATCCCCCGAGCGTCGCCGCCGGAGCGCCTTGATCCGTTCCAGCAGCACTTTCACGCTGAACGGCTTGGTCACGTAGTCGTCCGCCCCCAGCGAGAAACCGACGATCTCGTCGCTCTCCTCGGCCTTGGCGGTGAGCATGACAATCAGAATGTCGCGGGTCGAGGCGTCGGCACGCAGCCGGCGACAGACGTCGAGGCCGTCCACGACGGGCAGCATCAGGTCGAGCACCACGATGTCGGGCGATTTGATCTGTGCTTGCAGCAAGCCATCCTGGCCGTCGGTGGCCACGAGCACGTCGTAGCCAGCCTGTTTCAAGTTGTACGACAGCACTTCGGCGAGCGAACGGTCGTCTTCAATCACCAGGATCTTCGTTTTCGCCATCGGATAGGTTAACCCGCGGTTTCCGTAAACTTCTTGTCGTGCTGGTGACGGACAATGTCCCCTTCGACCAGATACACGACGTCTTCCGCAATGTTGGTCGCGTGGTCGGCGATCCGCTCGATGTGCCGCACTGCCGAGAAGCAGTGCAGCGCCGGCTCGACCAGCTCGGCCCGGGTACGCATCACCTTCTGCAGTTCTTCGATGATGTCGCAGTTGAACTGATCCACCTCGCGATCCATCGCCATGATCCGCCGGGCTGCGACGGTATCCATCGTCACGAACGCGTCCATCACGCCGCGGACCATCTGCGTCGCGATCACCACCATCCGCGGCAGTTGTTCGGGAATCGGGAAGGCCGGGAAGGCGTCCATCGCCTTTGCCCGCTGGGCGATGCTCACGGCCAGGTCGGCGATTCGCTCCAGGTCGCCGTTCACCTTCATCACCGTGGCGATCCGTCGCAGGTCAACCGCCACCGGCTGATGCAGGGCAAGCATCTTCAGGCACTCTTCCTCGACGTGCACTTCGTGCTCGTCGACGTAGCTGTCCGAAGCCACCACTTCGTCCGCCAGATCGTAGCGGCGCTCGCTGAGAGCCAGCGTCGCTTTATCGATCATCTGCTCGACCATCGACGAGATATTCAGCAGTTCGCTATTGAGGCTCTCGATATCCCGCTGCAAGTGTTTGCTCATCGTGGCCGACTTTCCGCGTGTCCTGATGGTCCGGCGCGGCAGCGATCAAACCGTTGACCGCTGCACTCATGCTTTCGGAGCGTCGCGGGAAAACTTGGGCGCCTGCAGCCGGGCCAGCGCGACTTCGGGCAACCGCAGCGGCTCGGGACAAGAGACTTCCCGAGCGATGGCAGTTGGCAAAACTCCGCTCTCACACCGGCCTTACCAATTCTTCCTCTGACGCTAACCCTTCAACATTAAGAAAAAGGGAAGATCGTGTGAAGCCGTGACGGCGGCGAAAGCTAGCGGGGCCTGCAATCCTTCGAGTTCTATTGCCCCAATTCGGGTGCATCGCCATAATCCCGCCCTCTTCTCAGGTCGCGTTCGAGGACATGGATGTCTGAACCCGCGCGAGTGCTGCGAATTTTCGCCATTTGGGTTGCGCTAGCCGCCCTGCCGCTCGCCGTGCGCGCCGAGGTAACGCCCCTGAATCCGCTGCGGAGCAAATCCGCCGCACCTCGCTCCAGCGCAATCCGTTCCGACGCCGCTTCCTCCCCCTCTCCATCCCAGCGGCTCCACGAGCTCGCAGAAGCCTGGCAGAACGAACCGGCTCAGCCGGGAATCCAACTCGTTCAGGCCACGGAAGATTTGCCCCAGCCACAGCAGCCGACCGTCGTGCCCCGCAGCTTCGGCGACGGCCGGCAAATGCCGTACGGGTACCCGGAACAGCAGGAATACGGGGATTATCCCTCTGACATGGAAGAAAACTGGCCCGGCCCTCATCCGGCGGGTCGGGCGCGGGGCTGGATCCATGACATTCGTCTGCTGCCGGTCCACTGGTTCGGTCATAGCGACCCCAACGATCCATACCGCCACACCGGCATGGGCGAACCGCTCATCGGCACCAGCTGGCGGAACCGCCCTTGGTACCTGGGCCTGTTCGTCGGCGGCATCTTCAACGACGACCTGGTACGCAACGAGGTGCTACAGAACAACGCCGTCTTCCTCGGGGCCCGCATCGGCTGGGATTTCGATCACTACTGGGGGCTCGAGGGGCGGTACGCCTTCGCTCGAGCCGAAGCCCTGACC
>JAEZAS010000303.1 GCA_023430365.1 Planctomycetota bacterium | reverse complement strand
CGCGAGACGAGCTGACCGCTCAAAGCCGCGACACCAATCCCTACGTTGCGGCTCGCGCGAAGCATTACCTGGCGGAACTCGACGCCGGACGCTCCCTGCCGTCCAGCTATCCCTATCCCATTGGGGTCTGGCGACTTGGGGATGAGATCGACTGGGTGTTTCTGGGAGGCGAGGTGGTCGTCGACTATGCCCTGCGACTCAAGGAGCAGCGGCGGGGCAAACAGACCTGGGTCGCGGGCTATTCGAACGATGTGATGGCCTACATTCCGTCGCGCCGTGTGCTGGCTGAGGGTGGCTACGAAGGTGGCGGGGCGATGGTCTATTACGGCCTGCCTGCTCCCTGGCACGACACGGTCGAAGCCGCGATCACCGAGGAAGTGCAAGAGCTGCCCTGATCGAAGCGCCTCCCTGAGTCTCCAAGGATCGATCGCAAAACGTTCGGCAAAAACCGCCAAAAAATAGCTCGACAGGGATTAATCCTCCCCATTAGGATGGTCTCGTCTATTCGAGGGTTTGCCGCGCGATTCTCTCGCGGCAATGAAAGCGACTCATCCATACCTTTCTCGGGGAGACGTGAAATGCGCAAGCATTCTCTTGGTGACCGGGGGTTCACACTGGTCGAACTGCTTGTCGTCATCGCCATCATCGGAGTGCTGGTGGCCCTGTTGTTGCCAGCGGTGCAAGCGGCGCGCGAGGCGGCCCGACGGTCGCAGTGCACGAACAATCTCAAACAGATAGCGCTGGCATTCCACAACTACAACGACACGCTCGGTGTGTTGCCGCCGGGGCGCGTCGGCTGCGATTGCAACACTGCGACGGGAGCGTTTGGCTGTGGCAGCCGGCCCGATTCCACTCGTCCTGGAACGAGCGCCTTTGCCCTGATCACGCCGCAGATGGAAATGCAGAACTGGTACGACCAGATCGGTTGGCAAAAGGGAGCCATTTCTCCCGCAACCGGTTGCGGTGGCACGGCCGACACAAGCGGATGGGATACGGCAGCCGTCAAAGCTCTGACCCTGCAGCGGCCGAAGTGGGTAACTTGCCCGAGCGATACGGCCCAGGCCACGGCCGGCAACTATGGCGTCGGCAGCTACGCTCTCAATCACGGCACCATCGGTCCCAGCAAGACCTCGGACCAGAACATGAAACACTTCAACACGGGTGTGTTCATGTATGTCACCAAGATGACGTTTTCCGACATCCTCGACGGCATGTCCAACACCTTTGCCGTGGGCGAAGTCTATGACGGCCACGCGTCGAACAACGGCAACTACTGGACGATTGCCAGCCGGCACGCGCACAGCCTGCGCACCACCGAAAACGCGGTGAACACCAAGCCGGGCACGGGCATTCACTTCAACAACAACAACGGCGCCTTCGGCAGCCGGCATCCGGCGGGAGCGCTGTTCGCCTTCTGCGACGGCCACGTCACGTTCGTGCCGAACAGCATCAACCTGACGGTCTATCGCGCTCTCTCGACGCGAGCAGGCATGGAGACGGTCGAAACGCCGTAGGCCAGAAACTTCCCGACCTGACCTGAGAGACGAACGGCATGGCGCCTGCGAATCTCGCCGGGCGCCGCCGGTCCATGGTGGTCCGCACTCCGTGGCTTTTGGGTTTTCGAATACAGGACTGCTTTCATGCTGAACGGTGTTCGAGTGACGGCGCCCGGCCTGTTGGCGCTGGTGATTGCGCTCGCGGGTTGCACGAAGGGGCCCAATGTGGTGCCGGTTTCGGGACAGGTGCTGATCGACGGCAAGCCTCTTACCACGGGGCACATCCAGGTGATTCCCACCGACGAGCGCCCCGCGACCGGGACCATCGGCAGCGACGGAAAATTTCGCCTGTCGACCTACGAGGAGGGAGACGGCGTCGCGCCGGGGACGCACCAGGTCGTCGTCATGGGGAGCAAGCAACTCAGCCCCACGCGAACGCAGCACCTCATTCCGCCGACCTACGCCGACCCAGCCGCTTCGGGGCTGACGGCTACGATCGATGGGCCGACGGATGCGCTGAAGATCGAGCTGAGCTGGAAGGGCGGCCGGCCCTACGTGGAGGAAATCCACACGGGGGGCGACGTGGCGCCGGTCGGAGCCGAGCAGGCAAGCCAGTAGAGGACGAAAGCCGCGATCGTCCTCTGGCCAGATCAACCGGCGAACAATTCCATCACCGGTTGGCCGAGGCCATCGGGAGTGGCGTAGAACGGCCGTTGTTCGACGTCGAAAGCGGTCTTCGGGCTGATGCCCATCGCGGTAAAGATCGTGGCGTGCAGGTCGGTGACGCTGATCGGGTCTTTCACCGCTACAAAGGGACGCTCGACGGCGCTGGCGCCGTGGATCACCCCCTTCTTCACGCCGCCGCCCCACATCACGACGCATGAAGCGCCGGTGAAGTGCCGATGCTGGCCGTAGTGCTTCAGTTCCTTGAGCTTGTCGACCGGCTCGATGGTTTGATCGTTGGCGTTGGATCCCGGCTTGCCTTCCATGATCATGTCGCGGCTGAATTCGCTCGCCAGGATGACGAGCGTCCGGTCGAGCAAGCCGCGTTCCTCGAGATCGAGGATCAGTTGGGCGACCGGCCGGTCAATTTCCTGCTTCATCCGCTTCAGCGTGGTGTGGCCGTTGGCGTGGGTGTCCCAATTGAGGAACGGCACGTACTCGGTGGTGACTTCGATGAACCGCGCTCCCGCTTCGACCAGCCGGCGGGCGAGCAGGCAGCCGCGGCCAAAACGGCCCGTATCGTACTTTTCCTGGACCTCCTTGGGCTCGAGCGACAGGTCGAACGCCGTCCGCTCCTTCGAGCTGAGCAACCGGTGGGCATTGTCGAACGAGCGGAGCATCGACTGCTGCTGATAGTCGCTCATGAACTCGCGCTGCGGCGACTGGTCGACGAGCTGGCGAAAGAGCTTGTCGCGGTTGCGGAAGCGATCGCCGTTCATCCCCTTGGGCGGACGCACTGACTGGGCGGCCTCTTCGGGATAGGGCAAGTTCATCGGACCGAACTCGCTGCCAAAAAAGCCCGCCGTGGTGAACGCCTTCAGTTCCTCCTGCTCGCCGACACCTTCGAGCCGCTGGCCGATGTTGATGAACGGCGGAATCACCGGGTTGTTCGGACCGAGCACCTTGGCCATCCACGAACCGATGTGCGGGCACGCCACGGTCTGCGGCGGCACGTAGCCGGTGTGCCAATGATACTGGTGGCGCGAGTGCAAGATGCTGCCGAGGTCGGGAAGCACGTGCGAGCGAATCAGCGTCGCCCGGTCCATGACCTGGGCGATGCTTTCGAGCCCTTCGGTGATCTTGATGTCGTCGACGACCGTGTCGATCGCGGGAAACGTGCTTTCGATCTCAGCGACCGGAACGCCGGGGGCGAACGGAACGTATTTCTTGGGATCAAACGTATCGGGCGCCGCCATGCCCCCCGCCATCCAGAGCAGGATGCAGGCGTCGGCCTTCGCGGGCGGGTGGATGACGGTTTGCCCCTGAGCGTCGGCGCGGAGCAGTCGCGGCTGGCTCGCCATGAGCGCGGCGGCCGATCCTGCCGCGAGCTGGCGGAGAAATGTCCGGCGGGCCTCGACTTCGAGCGGTGAATAGCGACGCATCATGACTCCCCCTGCCCTTGCCGCCTATGCACGGAAACGGAATCCCGAGAATCCCGGCGACCTTCATTCTTCTATTCTATGCAGTTCGCGGGCTGCCTAGCGCACAAACTGAAACTCCGGCAACATCGTGACGGCCCACAGGGCGTCTTCGATTCCCTGCTGAGTCAGTTTTTCACCCAGCAGTTCGGCGAGGACCGCTTGCTCCGCTTCGGTCGGCGGTCGGCTGAGGGCGAAGCGAAATAGCCAATCGCCAAATGCCTCGGGCGTTTCCCATTTTCTGGCCAGCAGCTTTTGTGAGCCTTGGGCGAGCGTCGTCGCCAGGATTTCGCCATTGCTCAGGTCGATCGCTTCCAACGTGGTGAGCGTTTCCGGACGAACGCTCACGATCTGGTCGCGGTTGGGCCGGCCGAGCGAACGCATCAGGAAATCGCTCTTTAGCAGCGATGCCCGCACCATCCGTTCACTCGCCTCCGAGGCGCCCGCCAGTTTCGCGGCGAGGTCTTTGCCGATGCGCGACGACCAGACCTGCGAGGCCTGGACCACTGCGGCGGCCTGCCAGTCGCCTGGCTCCTGCTTGAATCGGCCGTTGGCGGCTGGCTGCTGCGACGTCCACTGCCACGAGGCGTCGGTGGCCAGCGATGCGCTGCTCCGCTCGTCGTCATCAGCGCCGGTCTGCAATTGCGCTTCGAAGAACAGCCCAGCCGGGTTGGGACCGTTGCCGCCATTCTTGGCGACGACCAGGATCTCGTTCTGTCCCTTTTTCAATCGGCCGGTCAGCGAGACGCTATCGGGCCGTTCCCAATTTTCGCCAGCCGAGACTTGCTGACCGTTGACGTACAGCGTGTAGCTGTTGTCGCACGTGATCACAGCGACGGCCTGCTGCGGAGCGGCGGGCAGATCGAACCGTCTGCGAAAGACGACCGTTTCCCCCGCAGGCGAGCGCGAGGGGTCGGCCGACGACCAGATCCACTGGCCGGTCAACTCGCCCGCCTTGGCTGCGTCGCTCGGTTCGCCGCGGACGAGCGGAGCGTCGTAGCGTGTCGGAGCGGCGCCCGTGATTTGCCAGATAGCGTCGACGAACTGCTCGGCCGTCAGTCGTTTGGAAATTGGCCCGCGATACTCATACGCCTGCGAATCGGCCGCCAGCGATTCGACGATTTGCGGCTGGCTCTGATAAGCCTCAGACGTGGCGATCAGCTCGATCGTGTGCTTGAGGTCGTAGCCATGCTCAGCCAGGTCAACGGCCAGGAAATCGAGCAGATCCGCGTTCCACGGCTCGTTCTGCATCGAGTCGAGCGGATGCACGATGCCCCGCCCCATCAGCCGATGCCAGAGACGGTTAACAATCGTCCGCGTGAACCGGCCGTTCTCCGGGTGGGTCATCAAGCCGGCGAGCTGTTGCAAGCGCTGCGGCTGCGACGC
>JAEZAS010000059.1 GCA_023430365.1 Planctomycetota bacterium | reverse complement strand
CTTCCAGCCCGATCGCGACCCGGTCATCAAGCCGGCCGACATCTTCCCGGTTCCCTCGGAAGAACACTCCGGGCAAGTCACCTGGTCGGCCCCCATCGAGTTGGCTGAGGGGGTGAAGCCGGAAGACGTTGCGCTGGAACTCAACTACGACGGGCAGGTTTGCTCCGACTCGACCTGCATTCCGCTGCGGCTGCCGGTGAAGGTGGAGTTTGCCGGATACACGCCAGCGCCCGAAACCGCTGGTGTTTACAAACCGACTACGGCCAAGATGACGCTCAAGGGCAGGGTGGAACCGGCCGCGGTCGCTCCGGGCGGAACGGTCCGGCTGACGCTCTCGGCCGAGCCTGAATCGGGCTGGCATGTGTACGCCTATGCCGAGCAAGACCCCGCCCAGGCCGGCGCGAACAAGCCGACGCTCATCACGCTGGCCCGCGCCGCCGGCTGGGAAGTGGGGGACGTCACCTCCTCGGCCAAGCCGATTCACAAGCCTGCCTCCGGCGGTTTGCCGGAGCAGAACTACTACGAAGGCGCGGTGAGCTGGACCCTCGATCTGAAAGTGCCGGCCGACGCCCAGCCGGGCGAATACCTGCTGTCGGGCATGATCGGCTTTCAGACGTGCGACGACAATTCCTGCCTGCCGCCATCGGCTGCCAAGTTTCAGGCGATGGTGCCGATCGCCACGACGGTGCAGTCGGGCGAGATTCCGCTCGCGTTCGAAGCGACCAAGTACAGTGAGGTCGCCGCACAGGCCAAGGAGGCGGCCGTGGCCCGCGCCGCCGCGGCTCCCGCCAAGCGTGAGATCGTGTGGGCTTCGCTGCTGCCGGTGCTCGGGTTTGCCGCGCTCGGCGGGCTGATCCTGAACCTGATGCCGTGCGTGCTGCCGGTACTGGGGCTGAAGATCCTCTCGTTCGCCAAGCAAGGTGGCGAAAGCCGGATGAAGGTCATTCTGCTCAACCTCGCGTACACGGCGGGGCTGCTGTCGGTGTTTCTGGTGCTCGCCGCGCTCGTGGCCTTCACGAGCATGGGCTGGGGCGAACAGTTCACCCACGTCTGGTTCCGCGTGGCGGTCACGGCGCTCGTCTTTGTGATGGCGCTGAGCTTCCTCGGCGTTTGGGAACTGCCGATTCCGGGCTTTGCCACCTCGGAGAAGGCCGGGGAGCTGCAACATCGCGAGGGGGTGCAAGGAGCGTTCTTCAAAGGCGTCTTCACGACGGTCATCGCAACGCCCTGCAGCGGGCCGTTCCTGGGAAGCGTGCTGGGGCTGACGCTCGATCAGCCGCCGCTGGCGATCTTCTTGATCTTTGGCGCGGCTGGGCTCGGTATGGCCTCGCCGTACCTGCTGGTCGGTTTGTTCCCCGCGTTGAGCCAACTGATTCCGAAGCCGGGCGCTTGGATGGAGACGTTCGAGCGCGTGCTCGGCTTCCTGATGTTGGGGGCCGCCGTGATCCAGTTCTCGACGATTGGCTCCGAGCACTACACGCCCGCCTTGCTGCTGATGGTCGGTCTCGGGTTCGCCTGCTGGCTCATCGGCCGGGTGCCGGAGTATGCCGATCGTTGGCGGGTGGTGAACACCTGGGTGATCGGCGGCTGCGTGGCCGGGATCATCGGCTTTCTATCGTTCACCTTCCTTGGTCCGCCCAACGCCGATCGCGAGCTGCCCTGGCAGCCGTTCTCGCGCCAGACGCTTGCCCAGCTGCAGTCGGAAGGCAAGACCGTGCTGGTCGACTTTACGGCCGACTGGTGCCTGACTTGCCAGTACAACTCGCGCGTCGCCATCAACACGCCGAAGGTGCAGGAGATGGTCACGAAGAACGGCGTCGTGCCGTTGCTTGCCGACTGGACCAATCCGTCGCCCGACATCAAGTCGCAGCTCACCGAGCTTCGCAGCAATTCGATTCCGCTGCTGGCGATCTATCCCGCCAATCGCCCTGGCGAGGTGATCGTGCTCCGGGATACGCTGCTGGAAAGCCAGGTGCTCGAGGCTCTCGCCGAAGCGGGACCGTCCGCCTCGGCTGCGGGAGTCGCCGGGGAGCGGCGCAGCACGGCCCAGGTCGAGACGAGCGTCTCGGTCGAGCCGGCGATGTGAGCGGTAAGAGGTAAGAGAGAAGGGACAAGGGATCAGGGGAAGAGGATTGCGGTTCGGTTCGTTGGTTGCTCGGTCACCCGTGGAAGGTTCGCGGCCTTGTACTGAGTACACGGTGCTGAGCACACAGTACCCGCCCTCAGCACGGCCTATGTGCAACGGAACACCCGCCCCGCGTGCCATGCATCGCGGGTAGCCTCGGCCAAAACCTTCTGCTCTTCTCTCTTTCCCCCGTTGCTCTTCCCTCTCCTCACCGCCCGGCTCACTTGCTCTTGTCGGTCTTGAAGCGGCCGCGTGTCTGGCCGACGATGCCAGTCGTGCGGCCTCCCTTGCGGGGCGGCTGCCCCTTGCCTTCGAAATTGCCGATGCGGTTCTTGATGTCGCGTTCCGCGCCCGGGCTGCTGGGCATGCCTTTCTGGCCCTGAGTGCGTTTGGTCGACAAGGCCCGGTTCTTGACGCTGGGCTTGGCCGCCGTGATCAGCTTGTCAGCTGCTTTCTTGGGTGCACTTTTCTTGGTGAGCGCTTTTTTGAGCGCCGTCTTTTTCATGGCCGCCGTTTTAACTGCCGCTTTTTTCGGGGCTGCTTTCTTTTTCGCCATCGACCGCAGCCTTTCGTCGGAGAGTCGTGAATGCGGTGTCGGGTTACCGGTTCGAATCCCGCAAGTGACGCGGCAAACAACATGCCATGAGCCGGCCGTTGAATGCTCATTCGAACCAACTGCAGGCAAAATACAAGCCAGCCCGCAAAACGATGTTGCCAAACTACAATGAGCGGGTATCGACGACGGATTGAGTCACCAATGGATGAACCTGGAATGACCCGCTGGATCTTTTTGCTGCTCGCTTTGCTGATCGGAATGTTCTTGCCGATTCAGCAGGGAGTGAACACGACCCTGACTCGCTCGATGGCCAGCCCGCTGCAAGGAGCGCTCGCTTCGTTTGCGACAGGCACGTTCGC
>JAEZAS010000038.1 GCA_023430365.1 Planctomycetota bacterium | reverse complement strand
TGCTCCGCGCACCAGACACGCATCTCGGGATCGAGCCCTCCCTGAATGATCGCGAACTGCGCCTGGTCCGGCCGGGCGGCGGCTTCCTTGCAGCGAGCGGCCCAGCGGATGGTCCGTTCGCACGCATCGCGAATGGCGGCTGGCTCCGCCGGGAGTGCGAGCACGTGGTCGAGCACCATGGCCACGTCGCTGCCGAGGGCTTCCTGAATGGCGATGGCTCGTTCGGGCGTGAGTTCCAGGAGGCTGCCGTCGATATGCGACCGGAACGTTGCCCCGTGCTCGGTCACCCGAGTCATTTGCGCGAGGCTGAAGAGCTGAAAGCCGCCACTGTCGGTCAGGATCGGCCCATCCCAGCCCATGAAGCCGTGCAGATCGCCCAACTGGCTAACGATCTGTTCGCCCGGGCGGAGCGCGAGATGGTACGTGTTCGAGAGCACCATTTGGGCGCCGGTCTGACGGACCTGGTCGATCGTCAGTCCTTTGACCGTCCCCTGAGTGCCCACCGGCATGAAGGCTGGCATTTCTACCGGCCCATGCGGCGTGTGAAAGGTCGAGCGACGGGCAGCCGAAGTGGCGTCGACGTGATGCAATTGAAACTGAAACGTCACGCGTACATCTCTTCCATCGGAAGGGCGATTGTCGGCCTTGCGCAAAAGCGAAGGCACGAGGACAAGCATCGCATCTTGTCTTCGTGCCCTCTGCGATTTCTAGTCGACCAGGCGGCGAAGGGACGTAACCGTCAGTCCCCGCGGAGCTTCAGGCCAAGGGCAGACAGCTTCTCGCGCACTTCGTTGAGGCTGGTCACGCCGAAGTTCTTGCACTCGAGCATGTCGTCGCCCGTTTTGCGAATCAGCTCGCCGATGAGCGTCAGCCCCAGGCGGGCCATGCACTTGCGAGCACGGACCGACAGGTTGAGATCGGCGATCGGACGCTCGAGCAACTGCTGCTCGTCGGGCGACATCGACGAAACGTCGAGAGCCGGCTCGACGGGAGCTTTCTCGGTAGCGAACTGGCCGAGCTCGAGCCCCTTGCTGTGGAGCATGTCGCGGATTTCGACGAGCGAGGTCTCGCCGAAGTTCTTGCTGGCGAGCAGTTCCGCTTCGCTGGTGCGAGTGAGGTCACCCAGCGTGCGAACGCCCATTTTCTGCAGGCAATTGCGGCTGCGGACCGACAGTTCGAAGTCGGTGACCGGAATGCTGAGCACCTGGGCCAGCCGATCCTGGCGACGCTGAGCCTCTTCGTCGAACAGGATGTTGCCCGACGCCGAAGCGTCCTTGGCGTACATCCGAGCGCGAGGATGATCCGGGAAGGAGTCGAGCACCCGCTGGTAACACATCTGGGCGCGATCGAACTGCGAGCGATCTTCGTACAAGATTCCCAGGTTGATCAGCGTGCCGACGCTGGAAGGGAACGAATTGGCGGCCCGCTGGTAAAGCTGCAGCGCCGTCTCGTCGTTGCCGCGGCGGTCGTTCTCGAGAGCCAGGCCGAACAGGGCGCCCGGATGCTTCGGATCGACTTCAACGGCCCGCTCGTACAGACGAATGACTTCGCTGGGGCTACCGCCCATCGAGGCGACCGTCGCGCCGCGCTGATACAGGTATTCGGCGGTCTGCTCGACAGCGCCCGACAGCTTGTCGAGCGTTTCGAGAGCCTGCTGCGATTCCTTGTTGTAGCGCTGGGCCTCGGACGTGGCGAGGGCACAATCGTCGGCGTTGTAGCCGGCGACTTTTGCGGCCGCGTAGGCCTTTACCGCGTCGTCGTAGTCGCCCATCGCGAAACGGGTCTTGCCCAGGTAGTAGTGGGCCACAGCGCCGCCATCCGCGGCGCTCAGCGTTTCGGCGGCCAGACGGTAGCGGCCGAGCAGGTAGTAGCAAACACCCAGCCGAACCGCCGAGGCGGGCGTACGGTCTTCGCGACCTTCCAACTCGGCGACCGCATCGCGGAGGACGCCGAACTGCGAGTAGTCTTCGGCTACCGTTTGTTGCAAGGCGACGATTTCGCGCGGCCCAAAGGTGCTGTTGGAAAGAACGATGTCCCGGATGTCGACCTGCGTACCTTGCACCATGTGCTCACTACTCCTGGCGGCGAACCATAATCCCTTTGCAGCCTGGCCCGAACTTCTGCGCCTCAGCCGACTTCCGCTTTTCGCGGAACGGCGCAGCGACAGGAACTGAAAATGCGCCCGTCCGGCGGCGAAGATATCCGGACTTCCGGGCACGCAAAGGAAAATGAAGAGCCAGCGATGGGAGTCGAACCCATAACCCCCGCATTACGAATGCGGTGCTCTGCCGATTGAAGCTACGCTGGCGTCAGTCCGCAGCATTTCTGCTGCAGTAAACGGAATATCCTACGGCAGAGCTGAAAATCCATCAAGAGCCAGTCCCGGGCAAGACTTCGGCTGTTTGGCGGCGGTCCGCAACCTCGTTCAAGACCGCAAAAACCTCACAAAGGTTCGCCCGCACCTCGGAACGCCGATCGCCCTCTAAAGCGGAGGCCGATTTTGCGGATTAGGGAAAGAAATCGCGCCGAAAACTAGGCCCCGACGTGGCGCTGGATTAGTCTGAGTTGGAACGAGCCGTTGAGCCAATCCATTCGGCTCGCTTCGGGCTACGGACAACCACGCACAAGAAGAAAAAAATAGGGGTCTCTGACGGGCCAAAAACGCTTTGGGAAACGGCAATGGCCAGGGGCAACTAAACCACGCCGCAACGAACCGTCAGAGACCCCACGGGCCAGACAACTTGTTGTTCAGCGGAACAACTGAACGCAACGGCCCTAATGCAGGGACCGTGCCCGCCGCGATCAGCGCGTAGAAAATTCTCGGGGAACGATGCGATTTCGCATCAAAACCCGCGAAAAAACGAGCTCGGCAAAAACCTGGGCGTTCTGCTCCCAGCCGAATCTCCGCCGGGCCTCCCAAAGTCGCGCGTTGCAAAACGAATCACTTCCGTCCTCGTGGCTGTATGGAACTGGGACGCTTTGCAGCGGAATAGAACACCGCCGCCGAAACAGCGTCGCGTCGCGTGTGGACACTGCCCTGGCGTCGGCCTTTTGCCATTTGCACTAGGCCGATAGCAGTTGCCCCCTGATAATGGGCGACGCTGTTCTACCGACACCTATCGGCGGCGAATGCCCACTCCTCGCGCATGACCTCTCTTGAAACTCTGTCGCCCGATGTTCGTCAGGTCCTGATTGCAGTGAACCCGAACGCCGGCGCGCGGTCGCGACTGCCGATCGCCCAGGAACTGGCCCGCCATCTTTCCGAAAAAGGATTGCAGGCGGAGGTGCTCACCTGCGTCGACGAACTGGTGGCTGCTGCCCAGGACCACCTCACTCACGGCCGGCTACGGGCCGTCGTAGCGGCCGGGGGAGACGGCACCGTCAGCCTGCTGACCAACCGGCTCCCGGCGGGGGTTCCGATCGCCGTGATGCCGATGGGAACCGAAAACCTGCTCGCCAAGTACCTGGCGGTCTCGGCGGACCCCCAATTGGTCGCCCGGGCCGTTCTGGAAGGGCACTATCTGCGGTTCGATGCGGGGCAGGCAGGGGACCGCTTGTTCCTGCTCATGGCGGGCTGCGGTTTCGACGCCGATGTGGTCCGCCGGGTCCATCAACAGCGGCGCGGCCACATACAACATTGGTCCTACGCCAAACCAATCCTCGATGCGATTCGTAATTACGAGTATCCGCCGCTGCAGGTATACTATGCGCCGGCGGATGCACCCGATGACGCGCCCCTGACCGAAAAGATCGAAGCCCGCTGGGTTTTCGTCGTGAACCTGCCCCGCTATGCCGGTGGCCTGAGCTTCACGCCGCAGGCGTCCGCATGCGATGGTCTACTCGACGTCTGCACGTTTCGTGAAGGGTCGCTCTGGAACGGCTTGATGTACCTGGGCGGAGTCGTCCTGGGGCAGCATCAGTCGATGACCGATTGCACGGTCATTCGCACCAGGCGGTTGCGGGTCGAATCCGCCAGTCCGGCGCCGTACCAGTTGGATGGCGATCCAGGCGGGGAACTGCCAGCCGAGTTTCGCGTGCTTTCCAACCGAATGACGCTGATTGTCGACCGTCGCTGGGCCGAACGCGGTGGGTTTTGTGCCGTCGATGGCAGTGCGGCTTAGGCCTCAAATTCTGCGGTGGCGACAGGCATAGAATTTGAAAGCCTCACGCTTGGGCGCCGTCGCCAGGCGCCGGATCATGAAGCCTCGGGCATGACGTCCGAGACGCTATTTACAGGGATGACTAGCCGTGACTACCACACTCAATCCGGTCTCGATCGGTCCGTATCGCTGCGGCCGGTCTCAGCCTCTGCTGCTCATCGCCGGACCGTGCGTCATCGAATCCGAAAGCCTGACGCTCGACATCGCGCAGCAACTGAAGCGCGACACGGCGGATCTGCCGGTGCAGTTGATCTTCAAGGCCTCGTTCGACAAGGCAAATCGCACGAGTGCCGAGGCGTTTCGGGGCGCGGGACTGGCCGATGGGCTGGCGATCCTCGATCGAGTGCGACGCGAAGTGGGCGTTCCCGTCACAACCGACATTCACGAAACCCAGCATGCCGCGCCGGCCGGGAAGGTCTGCGAACTGATCCAGATTCCAGCCTTCCTTGCCCGACAGACCGATCTGCTCGTCGCCGCCGCCCAGACGGGACGGGCGGTGAACGTCAAAAAGGGGCAGTTCATGGCCCCGTGGGATATGCGGCACGTCGTCGCCAAGTTGAACTCCGCGGGCTGCCGGAACGTGCTCCTCTGTGAACGCGGCACGTTCTTTGGCTACGGCCGGCTGGTGAACGATTTCCGCGCCCTGCCGCAGATGGCCAGCCTGGGCACGCCGATTGTCTTCGACGCCACGCACAGCGTGCAGGAGCCGGGCGGACTCGGCAGCGCCACCGGCGGCAACCGTCAGATGGTCGAGCCGCTCGCGCGCGCCGCCGTGGCGATCGGCGTCGATGGGCTGTTCTTCGAAACGCATCCCACGCCCGAAACATCTCCGAGCGACGGGCCGAACATGATTCCGCTCGATCAATTCCGCTCCATGCTGCTGCGACTACTGAAAATCCGCGAGACGGTAGAAAGTTTGAATTCATGACGGCGTCCGATATCACCCGGCCTGGCGCAGCACTGCTTCTGCTCGGGCTGCTGGCGAGTCCCGTTCTCGTCGGTTGTTTTGAAACGCCGGCCGCACGCAACGAAGGGGAAACCACGGTCACCACCGCTCAGCCGGTGAGCGAACTGACCATGGCCCTCGACGCGCTCCGCGAGCTCAACGCCCCCAACAACGATCAAGCCGTTTCGCGCACGGTTTATTACTTGAACCAGTGGCTCGGGCGTCAGGAGATCGCCCCCGAGTGGACGCCCGATCCCATGCTCGGCACGTTGCCGAGCGCCCTGAAACCGGCGCTCGAAATGGCCGCTCTGGAGCGGCTGTCATTTCAGCCGACGGACATCGGCTTTTTGCAGCAAAGCCAATGGCTCCGGGACGTCGCCGAGCGTGCCCGCCGGGAACCAGCGCCGCCCGATATGCAGGATTGGCTCAAGGAACTGAGCCAGTCGACGAGCATTCAGCAATCCGAACAGGTGGCAGTCGCCGAGCGGCTCTTCGACTGGACCATCCGGAACATTCAACTCGACGCATTGCCACCGCCCCCGAAAGCTCCAACCGCGAGCGTCGGTGGCGATGCGGCAGCCAACTCGCCTCCGCTGCGCGGCGAAGTCGGTCCAGGGTACGGTCACACGCCGCTCTACATCCTTTTGTATGGCCACGGCGACGCTTGGGAACGTTCGCGCGTCTTCCTGCTGCTCGCTCGCCAGGTCGGCATCGAAGGGGGCATGCTCGCGATTACCGATCCGCAGTCGACCGGCAGCAGCACTCCCTGGTGCTGCGCCCTGATGATCGGCGACTCGCTGTATCTATTTGACGCCGAACTCGGTTTGCCGATTCCTGCCGCCGAAGGGAAAGGGATCGCCACGCTCAAGGAAGTGATTGACGACCCGAAGTTGCTCCGCAACCTCGATGTCGAGGACGGTCCCCAGTATCGGATCAAGGAGGAGGATCTGAAGCGGATCATCGCGCTAATCGACGCCGAATCGACCGCCCTGACCCACCGCATGCAAGTGCTGCAGGCCGGCATGCCGAACTCGCGTCGCCTGGCCGTGAGTGTTCGGCCGAGCGATATCCAAAAACGTTTCCGGCAGCACAAGCAAATCGGCCAGGTCTCGCTCTGGCGGGTTCCTTTCGAAGCCGCGCTCTACCAGATCGGGCTCCAAGGGCGTCTGTCGCAGGACTTTGCCGCCGCCAACGCCTGGAACCGCGAGCATGGCATGTTCCGCGGCCAGCATCCGCTGTTGCGAGCACGTGACCTGCATCTGCAGGGAGTCTTCGAGAGCGAAGACCAAAATCAGGGCGCACGCGCCATGTATCTTTCGTCGCGTCCTTCGGAGAAGACCATCGACCGGCTCGGCACCTCGACCGCGATGCGCGACCAGCTCGGCTTGAACGAGTCGCTGCCGGAAGATCCGATGCAGCGTTCCGAAATGCTGGAAAGCATGGTGATGATGTCCCGGCGGGCGAAGCAACACGCCACCTACTGGCTCGGCCTCAGCTACTACGAGGACGGCAACTTCGACGTCGCCAAGGAATGGCTTGAACAGCGAGTCCTGGACGCAAAACCGCGCAGCCCCTGGAGCGCCGGAGCGCGCTACAACCTGGCCCGGACGCACGAGCAACTTGGAGAGGTCTCCGAGGCCTTGAAGCTGTACGAGGCCGACGATTCGCCTCAGCGACACGGCAATCTGCTTCGCGCGGAGCGTCTGCAAACGAAGTCCAACGGGGCGAAGGCCCCCGAAGAGGCGCCGAAGTCGGACGACAAATCGCCTGCTTCGACGGACGATGCCAAATCGGACGGCGAAGACTCGGACAAGGCCTCGGCCGATGACTCCGGTTCGTAAGGAGTCGTTGTGGCAGAAGCGCAAGATCCAGTTGCCGACGGCATCCACCGCTCGCTGATCCGCTACGGTTTGAACGGTCGCGTGGGGCGGTTCGGTTCGGTGCATCAAATCGAATGCGATCGCGGCGACCGGGTTGTCATTCATACCGATCGCGGGATCGAAACGGGCGAGGTGCTCGTGCCTCCCCACGCCTTGCAGGCGGGCGATCCGCAGCCCCCCACGGGTGAATTGCTTCGCCGTCTGACGGCCGAGGACGAGCGAGTGCTTGCCGCGCTGCAACTTCGCGAAGCGGCGATTGTCGAGCGGGGCAGGAAAGCGATTGCGGAGCGGAACCTGGCGGTCGAAATCGTCGCTTCCGAGTCGCTGCTCGACGCACGGACGACCATTTTGTACTTCGTGGGACAATCGAGCGAGGAACTCGGTCGGCTCTCGGTGCAACTGGCGAGCGATCCGCGCGAGCGGGTCCGGTTCGAACCCCTGCTGTTGCCCGAAGCCGCCTCAGGGGATGATGAGAGGGTGGCGAGTGACGACGCTTTCGAGAGAGAGGCGGATATGAAAGGTCCCTACGAGCGGTTGAAGTACGACTTCCGCCGCGTCTGGGAATGTCCGGTCTGCAAGCGACGGGAAAAGACCGACGGTGGAGTGACGTTTCGCCTCTGCCCGTGCGCAACCCGGGGCGAAGGAGCACGCGGGGAAAAGGCCGAGCCGGTTCCGATGAAGATGATCGAGGATGGACCTCGCCCGCGGTTCCCCACGCGTCCCCGCTGGCCGCGTTTGCCGGAGGAAATTGAAGCCGCCGCTGCCCGCACTCCATCCAGCGCCCCGTCCGTCGTTCATGTGCCGATATCGCCCGCAGTAACGCCTCCCGCCGATCCGCCGGGACCTGAAAACGAAACTCCGCCCGCCCCCTAGTGAGTACGAAGACATGGAAGTTGCCACCCGAAAGCTTGGCGGACTGCGCTGCCATATTGCGACTGCCGCGCCTCCTGATCGGCCACCGAACCTGGCGGTGGTTCTCTGCCATGGTTACGGTGCGCCCGGAACCGATCTCGTGGCGATCGCGGACCCGCTATTGCGGTTCGATCGGCAGATCGCCGAGCACGTGGCGTTCATCTTTCCGGAAGCGCCGCTCAGCCTTGCTCCGGCTGGATACACCGGCGGCCGAGCCTGGTGGCACATCGATCTCCAGCGGCTCTTGAGCGACCCTACGCCAGCCACGCTCGACCAGTTTCGCGCCGCAACGCCCGAAGGGCTCGATCGGGCTCGCGAGATGCTCACGGCCGCCGTCAGCGAGGCTGGCGAGCACTGGAACCTGCCGCTCGAAAGGTTTGTCCTGGGAGGCTTCTCGCAGGGGTCGATGCTGGCGACCGATGTGACGCTGCATCTGCCGTCGGCGCCCGCGATGCTCACGATCCTGTCGGGTGCGACGATTTGCGAACCGACGTGGAAGACGCTCGCGCCCCAGCGGGCCGGATTGCGTGTGCTACAGAGCCATGGCCGGTTCGACGAAGTGCTGCTCTACAGCGAAGGCGTTCGGCTGCGCGACACCTTGCAGGCCGGCGGTGCGAACGTCGAATTCATCGAATTTCCCGGCGGGCACGAAATCGGCCTGCCGGTGCTGGCCCGCTTTGCGACGATTCTTCGCGATCTGAGCGCCTCGGCTGGCGGCGAGAAGTCGCCCTAGTACTCAATCCAGCCGAGTTGGGTCCAGTAGTCAAACAGCCACGGGTGCGACCAAGGGTTCATCGCTCCGTAGTAGGCGGAAAATACGCTCACCGCCAGCAGCACGAGGGCAATGACCTGGCCGCGGCGGCTGCGACTCAGCCAATCGGCGGCGGGCGCCATCGTCAGCAGCCAGAGCGGGATGAACCAGAACATCCAGCGCAGCCCGCTCGTCACGCCGCCATAGTTGCGATCGATCTGCGGCCTGCCGAGATAGAAGGCGTAAACCACGATCGTGAGGATCAAGACGCCCAGCGCAAATGCCTTGAGCATCGCGTCTCCGCGGCGCAGCCAAAACGCGATGCCCACGAAACTGAGCAACCAGATCGGCGTCAGCGAAAAAATGCCATGATGCCCAACGAGCGTATGCAGGGCGTACACGGCCATCGAGGGCTCACCTCGATCGACGCCCGAAAGCCGGTCCGGCGTCCAATACGTGCCTTCGTAGTCGTACCAATTACCCCACTCGCGAACCTCGATTCGCGAGTTGCCGGAATCCGTCAGCTCTGACTCGAGCACGAGGGCCAATCGCGTTTGCGAGGGTTCGTCCCAGTACGACCACCGGGCGCCGGGAGTCCGGGTTTGCACGACCGCTTGCTCGGAGCGGGGCAGGTTGTGCTCATCGAGAACCTCCCGCAAGGCAGGGGGCACCTGTCCCGCGTTCAATGAGTCGACGATATCGATGTTCAGCGTGGCGATCACCGGCCCATCCTTGCGATGGGCATACGGCGTCTTCCAGGCGCCGTGAGCGACGTAGTTGGTGCCGAACGCTCCCAGAGCCACGAGCAAGGCCGCGGGCAGAAAGGCGACGGCGGTTTTGGCAGGGGATTTCCAGGCGAGCGACGCTCCGACCATCACCAAAAACGAGAGCGCCGGCAACTCGTTCGCTGCCGTGAGCGCAGCAAACAGTCCAGCCACAGCGAAACGCCACCAGGAACTCGCTTCGTCGCGCCAGATCGGCCAGGCGGCGGCCAGCGTGTAGACGACGCAGACAATTGCGGTCACATGGTTATTCAGGGTGATCGAGAACGTAGTGGCGAACGTGCCGAAGCAAGCCGACGCCATGACAAAAATCTTGCCCCAGTCGCTCAACCCCACCCGCTCGACCAGCCGGCCGAGGAGCCACAGCGCAACGGCCAGCGGCAAGACGTTCGACAGGACGAGCATGATCCGCCCGACATAAAACGTCTTCGTCGCCAGCGAGGCTCCGGTGATTTGCTTGACGAGCCAATACTGACCGGCGAGCAACGTCGGCATCAACGTTGGCTTGCTGGAGTAGTAGTGCTCCTTGCCGTCGGGTCCCCGATGTCGCACGAGATCGATCGTGTGCCAGCCGCGAACGCGATTGCCCTGCGCGTCGAAGATGATGTCATCCAGGGCGTAGGTTCCCTCGTCTCCCAGGGCCCGAATCGTGCTCCAGCGGCTGCGATCGTTGGCGCTGAGAAAGGGGGAGGGATGCTTGCGATCGGACGACTCGACGCGCATGATCCGCGCCGTCAGGCTGC
>JAEZAS010000032.1 GCA_023430365.1 Planctomycetota bacterium | reverse complement strand
GTGTAATCATAAAACCGCTGCAACTCGTCCCAGCTTGTTCGCCAGAAAATGGGGCCGAGGTCGGGCTCGTTAAACACACTCCAGGTAAAGGTGAGCGAATCCTCGCCGTAGCGATCGATCAGGTGTCCGGAGATTTCCCGGACTACCGCGTGCCACTGGGCGTAGTTTTTGGCTGTGGTCCAGCTTCGGCCGTCGATCGACAAGTCTCCGGCCGCGTCGGCGAAGTTGACGAACAACCGCCGGCCGTGCTTGCGATGCAACAGATCCCATTCCTTGTCGAGGCGGCCCCAGTAGTAGCAGGGTGTGCCATGGGGAGCGAACTTCCGCAGGTAGCAACCTCCCGGCGGGAACAGCCCCGGCGCGTCGGGATCCTCCTCGGTCGGCAGCGGACCTTCGTACTCCAGTTTCCAGCCGGTTTCGGGTTCCTTGAACTTCGCCACGAGCACGGTCCGGGCTTGGTCGTCGACGGCGATCACTCGCGCGAGGGCGTCACTCACGCCGTCGGCAATCAGCACCTCGTCTCCGGCGTGATAGTCATCGGAGAGAGGGCGGCCGCTCTTGATGCCGTACTGCTCGTGGCCGAAAAAGTCTTCCACCGTGAGCCGCACTCCGTCTTTGTCCGGCTCCATCCCGGTGATCCGACGCGTCTCGCGCTCGCGAACGATGTTGGGCAATCGCACGGGCATCAGGCCGGGCTTGCGGTACTCGAAGCCCGTCATCCAGAAATCGCGCTGATTGGTCCAGGCCCGCGGATGCCGCTGGCGGGCTTCGTCCATCAAGGCGTAGGTCGGTCCAAAGTGCTCGTCCTGGGTGCAGAACACGACATTGCACAGCCCCGAGAAGAATCGGCCATGCCAGTGAACCGGCGGCTGCGACAAATCGAGCCGCTGGACCACTCGGTGCTGCGTCGGCTCCCCCTCGGTCGTGAAGGACCAACTGACCGTGGTCGTGTACCCCTTGTCGGGCGGGGGCGTGTCGATGCGGACTTCATACCTGGTGGCTGGCTCCAGACGCATGTTGGGTTCGATATAGAGGCCAACCTGATCGACGCGCTTAAGCTCCGCTCCGGCGAGCCCCTGGCGCGGACGAATCCAACCGGTGGCCGGCGCGACGAATTTTTGACCAGGTTCGAGCAGCTTCCGCACCCGCTTGCCGTTTTGCCACAGTTCGACCGACAGCTTCGCCGGGTCGAGCCGCTCGGCGGGATCAGCAGACGACAACTCGACGTAAAGACTGGTTGCCAGCGGCACATTCTGGGCGTTGCGGAATGGCCGCGGAGAGCCATGAGGATCGGGCCGTCGCTCCTGCAAGCGAAGCTGCTGCGCGGGGGTCGGGCTGGCAAGAATGAGAATCGCCAGCGAGGCAAGCACAACCGTCCAGCGGGAGCCAACCATTCCGAACTCCTTTCCCTGCGCAACGATTGCCTCCGAAAAGCGACGTCGGAGACAAGTGGCAAGTGTATAATAGTTACTGCAATGTTGTCAATGACTTGGTCGGGTCAGCCCTGCCACGTCGGGTTGCGGAAGCGGTTGCCAGCGCGGGCCGTGACGCAGCCTGACACGACTGCGATCTGTTGTACAACCCACCCGCAAGAGGTGTTGTAGAACTATTGAGCCGTTTTTGTGTAGTGCGGTGGCCGGTAGGGCTTTAGCTCAATTTCGCGCCCTTGTTTAGGGGTTGTATACCCACGCAGCAGGCGTTGTGGTTTCAGCTCCGTGATGGCTGTCGGAAGAATGTTCACTTTGCCGACGCGCTTGGTTGCATTGGCTGGGAAGAAGCAGCGAAGATGATCACTGGACACCAGGTCGCCGGAACCTCTCACGGAAGGAATGGCCTCGTGATGCGTCAGACGATTTTGAGCGTTGCGTGGATCGCCGCCCTCTCGGCGCTGGCGACCGCCAGCCACCTCCGGGCCGAGGAATTGCCGGTGGTGGCCAAGGTCGAGCCCCAGCCGCTCCGGGCCCAGGCCCGGCGAGTGGTCGAAGCGCTCAAGTACCTCGGCGAGCCGCTGACCGAACGCGAGCAGCAAGCGTTCGACGATGCCCTGGCGCTCGAGAACGAAGAGGAGTCGGCCAAGGCGGTCCAGCGTGTGCTCGACCGGCGCTGCCTCGCCGGGGTGAACATCAATCCCGAAAGTCGCGTGAAACTGACCCGCGGGGAGGCGCCCGCGGAGTTGGCGGAGCACGGCTGGCGAGTGTTTCTGGTCAAGGTTCACAACGAGGCGGGTGTGACGGCTCCGCTGCGGGCGTCGAGTCCCAATGCGGCGCCGCTCGTGAAAGTTTCGTCCGGCGCGCCCGATCCGAAACCCTCGATCACGCCGGGCGATGTCTCCGAACGGTGGATGGACCTGGCGACGTTCGACGCCCAGCCGCTGAACAAGACCCTCCGCGGGCTGCTCGTCGAGTATCGGCTCGTGCAGATCTACAGTCGCGAGCGCGGCAAACGCGAGGCGGCGCTGTCGTTCGACGTGGGGCAGGGGACCCAGGACCTGGGTTTTCGCAATGAAATTGCGGTGCTGTTCGACTGCCAGCCGGCTGTGCGAGTGCGGTTGATGGTGCTGGACGATGACGGCAAGCCGACGACCGCTCATTTTGTGATCAAAGACGCCCAAGGTCGCGTCTACCCCTCGCGCACGCGGCGGCTGGCGCCGGATTTCTTCTTTCATGATCAGGTCTATCGGGCCGACGGCGAGGAATTGCTGCTGCCGGCGGGTACCTACGAAGTGACCTACGGCCGCGGGCCGGAGTACCTGGTGCTGCGACGAACGATCGAAGTGCCCCCCGGGGAGGAGCATCGCGAAGCGTTCCGGCTGAAACGCTGGATCAAGCTGGCCGATCTCGGCTGGTACTCGGGGGATCATCACGTCCACGCGGCTGGGTGTTCGCACTACGAATCGCCGACCGAAGGAGTCACCCCAGCCGATATGATGCGACACATCCTCGGCGAAGATCTGAACGTCGGCTGTGTGCTTTCGTGGGGACCGTGCTGGTATCACCAGAAGGAGTTTTTCGACGGCCAGGTTCATAAGCTGTCGACGAAGAACTACCTGATGCGGTACGACGTCGAGGTTTCGGGCTTTCCCAGCTCGCACGCCGGGCACTTGTGCCTGCTCCGCTTGAAGGAGGACGACTATCCCGGCACGACGACGATCGACGAGTGGCCGAGTTGGGATCTGCCGGTGCTGAAGTGGGGGAAAGAGCAGGGGGGAGTGGTCGGATTCTCGCACAGCGGTTGGGGCATGGAGGTCGACGACGACAAGCTGCCGAGCTACAAGATGCCGCCGTTTGATGGCATCGGGGCGAACGAGTACATCGTCGACGTGGTGCACGACGCCTGCGATTTCATCTCGGCGGTCGATACGCCCATCGTTTGGGAGTTGAGCGTCTGGTACCACACGCTCAACTGCGGCTATCGCACGCGAATCAGCGGCGAGACCGATTTTCCCTGCATCTATGGCGACCGTGTCGGCTTGGGGCGGGTGTATGTGAACCTCGCCGACAAGCAGAAGCTGACGTTCGACGACTGGGTGTTCGGCCTGCGCGACGGCCGCAGCTATTGCAGCGATGGGCTGACTCACCTGATCGATTTTCAAGTGAACGGACTCGGCGTCGGCGAAAAGGGCGTCGATGGCAGGCCGAGCGAGATGCGTCTTCGTAGCGGCGAGTCGCTCAAGGTGTCGGCGAAGGCTGCGGCGCTGCTGGAGAAACAGCCGCAGGACGACGTGCGGAAGAAGCGGTTGGCGGACAAGCCTTATTGGCACGTGGAGCGGGCCCGTATCGGTGATTCGCAAACGGTGGCTGTCGAGCTGATCGTCAATGGCGAGGCGGTCGAGCGGAAGGAAGTGCCAGCCGACGGCGATTTGCAGGACGTCGAGTTCGATTATCGGCCGGAGCGGTCGTGCTGGGTGGCGCTGCGCGTTTTTCCAGCGGCTCACACGAACCCGGTGTTCGTGGAGGTTGACGATAAGCCGATTCGGGCCAGTCGCCGCAGCGCGGAGTGGTGTCGCCGGGCGGTGGACGTCTGCTGGGAGCAGAAGAGCCCCAAGATTCGCCCCGCCGAACGAGAGGCGGCAGCCGCAGCTTACGACGTCGCACGAAAGACGTATGACCAGATCATCGCTGAATCGTTCGACGACCGAGCCGCCAAGTAATTGGCCGTAAAAGGGGCCCTCGTAGCTGAATTCGCCAGAATTCAGACGCCCCGCAAGTAAGCTTTGTAATAGCGAGTGCCTAACATTCATGCCGCATCCGACCCAGCGAGTGCGTAAAATGAAGACGGCGCCTCCGGCAATCCGCCGCGCCGAAAGGATGGCTCGTATGGTTCAGCCGTTCATCGCCATGATTGCACTCGGCGTGCTTGCCCTGTTTCCCCTGGCGGCGATCGCTCAACAGTCTTCGTCCGCTCGGCCGTACGATGGGATTCAGGCAGGGCTGGACGCCTATCGCCTCGGCGAGGAGCGTCGGCGGAGCGATTTTCAGCAGCAGATCGACGTCAACGAGGGCCTGCGTGCCTGGGCAGGACTGCCGAGCCTCAGCGGCGACGTGATGTATTACGGCGACGCCCTTCGCCCTTGGTACGGCGGATTCGGAGCGGGCTATGGCTACGTCGGTCCTGGGGGATATGGCCCCGGTTTCGGACCTTGGCCGTATGGACCCGGACCGCTTTGGCAATCGCAGTACACGACCCCGGTTCGCCAACCGATCGGGCGCTGGGAAGGCCAGACGGGACCGAACCGCTGGGAGTCGCACCCGGTTTACGATCCGCCGATCACTCCCTACCGGGCTTCGCCCCCGGTCGATTCCCCGTGGCTGGACCGGACGCCGTACGCGGCGCCGCGGCCGCAGGTGCTGCCCTGGACGGACGGCTTTGACGGCGATACCGACAGCCAGCCGCTCGAGCCTCGTGCCAAGCCGACCGCCCCGCGTCCGGCCGAACCGCCAGAACCGCTCCCTCCCTCGCCAGGAGCGGAAACCGACGATTTCGATACGCCCCGACGCTCCCGCGATCCGGTTTCACCTCCGCCGGCGCCTCGACGAACCCGCGATTTTTAGCCGCGTTCCAGCAAGCCAAGGGACGGAAAACTTTGCCTGACCCGCGCCCGTAACCCTTCG
>JAEZAS010000519.1 GCA_023430365.1 Planctomycetota bacterium | reverse complement strand
CGTCTGAACCCTGAACCCAGCTCGCTCAGCCGAAAATCCGCAGCATCGGCCGCTCGGGCTGGCGGTCGAGAGCGTAGAGGCACTGGCGGGCGACTTCGCGATCGTCGTGGGCGATCTTCTTGCCGCCGACGATCTGATAGTTGCGTTCACCCTTGCCGACGATCACGACACAGTCGCCCGGACGAGCCTGCTGAATCGCCCAGCGGATCGCTTCGCTGCGTTTGGGAAGCACGTGCGGCTTGCCCGGCTTGTGGTAGCCGTCGAGGATGTCGTGCGCGATCTGCAGCGGTTGTTCGTGACGCGGGTCGTCGCTCGTGATCACGGCGAGCGTCGCTCCCCGCTCCACGACGCGCCCCATCTTCGCCCGCAGGCTCTTGTTTCGTTCCCCCGGGCAGCCGAAGACGCAGATCAGCCGGCCGGTGGTCGTTTTCTTCAGTTCCTTCAGCGTGTGAGCGAGCGACTCAGGCGAGCGGGCTGCGTCGACGAACACGCCGAACGGCTGGCCACACTCGATCCGCTCCATGCGCCCTGGAACGTAGTCGACTTTCTCAAGCCCACGCACGATCGTGGTCAGGTCGATGCCGAGCGTCAGTCCCACCGCGGCTGCCGCGAGGCAATTCATCACATGCTGATCGCCGATCATCCGCGTGCAGACCGGAATCGTTTCGTTCCCCGCGTGCAGCAGGAACGTCTGTTCGCTCGTGTGCCGCTCAATCACCGTGGCGGTGATCTCCGCTTCGCCGTAGAGACCAAAGGTGAGGCAGGGGGCGTCGAGCTCTTGCAGCATCTCCTGGCTCCCCGCATCGTCGCCATTCACGACGCCGAAGCCGCTCGACTTGAGCTGCGAGAACAACCGCCGCTTCGCCGCGCGATAGTTCTGCACCGAGCCGTGCGACTCGACATGCTCCTGGCGAACATTCGTCATCACGGCGGCGTCGAACTCGATGCCCGCGAAGCGCCGCTCGGCGAGTCCGCGGCTGGAGGTTTCCAGGATCGCGTACGTGCAGCCGGTCTTTGCCATCCGTCCCATCCAGCGGCCGATCGTCTCGGCCGACGGAGTCGCCTTCGGAGCGACCGATTGTTCGATCGAATCGGAGTAGCCGATGCTCGACATCACGCCGACCGCTTCGCCAGCCGCTTCGAGCACCGAAGCGAGCAGCATGCTCACGACCGTCTTGCCGTGGCTCCCCGTCACACCGATGACCTTCATCGTCTGCGACGGCTGGCCGGCGATGGCCTGGCAGATGCGTCCGAGCGCTTCGCGGGTGTCTTCGACGAGGCACACCGGAACCGGAGCAACCACCAGTCGCTCGGCAACGATGGCGATGGCGCCGCGCTCGACGGCGACGCTCACGTCCTCATGGCCGTCGGCGTCGCCGGTGCAGAGGGGAACGAACACATCGCCCGGACGAACGCGATCGGCGTCGGAGCAGACGGACGAGAAACGGACATCGCCGCGGATCAATCGGCCTTCGGGTAGAACCTCGGCCAAACACAGCGCGCGAGAAGAGAGCGAATGCATCTCCACAGGCCTCCTTGCCTTCGGGTGACGCTACGGCTGGACCGTTTGCTTCAGCTTGTCGCCTCCTGGCCTCATGCCAGGCGGCTGTCGCTCCGCGGCCGAAAGTTGGGTCGGTCGGCCGAGGAACGTTGGGTCACAAGCTTTCGCAGCCACAGGTGAAATCATCCTGATCCACCTGCGTGCCAGCACATCGGCTGGCGGCCGCAAAGCAAAAGTCCGGCGAAACTGGTGAGCATTCTCAGCATTTGCCGCCAACGGTCAAGTCGAACTTTCGCCGGCCGCGTCGGGCTGCTGGTTTGGCTTTGGTTGTTTTTTTCTACGCAAAGCCGCGAAGGCGCTAAGGGGAGGGAGTACAGAGAGAAGAGATCAGAGAGCAGAGTTCAGGGGAGTGGTGCTTCTGTTTTGCCAGATTCTAGTGATCAACTCGCCCAACTCCCTCTATCTCTCCCTTGGCGTCTTCGCGTCTTTGCGCCTTGGCGTCGAGAAACAACCAGACCTTCTCTTAAGCCGATCTCGATCCTTGCTAGCACGCTGGCAGTGCTAGCGACGAGGCAGAATTCCACTGGCGTTCACAACCGGTATAGGCCGAAGAATGAGAATGAGTGCTGCGCCCTGCCTGCCAGTGGCCGTTCGACTTCGCCCACCCTTCGAAGTCCAGAAGCTTTCCCGAGCTTCGGTCCGCTGGCCGATCCCACCTTGTCACGGCAATGCAGCGCCGGAGGATCTCGATGCGTCGTACGTTCGGCTGGCTTTCGGTTGCGCTCGCTCTGAGTCCCACGCTGGTCGTCGGGCAGGAATATCGCCCGCTTGCGCCCCAGCCGACGCCTGTGACCACCGCGCAGCCGGTTTACCAGCAGCGCCCCAGCGCCCAACAGCCCACCGCCCAGCAGCCGGTCACGTTCGACCCCGCCCGGATCGCCACCCAGCCCATCAGCCGATCAACGGCCCCCGCGGCGCAAGCGACTCCCGTCCGCTATCAGCCCCACGCCGCGCCCGGTCCCGCGACGCTGGAGCGTTTGCCGGTTCCGACTCCGGCGCCTGACGACTCGGAACCCACTCCCGCGGTGTCTCACGCGCCGCCGCCGGTGGCCCACGGCCTGACGCTGGCCGACTTCGAGGGGATGGCCCTCTCGATGAACCCGGCCGTCGCCCGCTCCGCGGCGCTCGTGCGCGCGGCTCGCGGCAACTGGATCCAGGTCGGTCTCAAGCCGAATCCGACCGTCGGCTACGAAGGGCAGCAGCTGGGCAGCGGCGGTCTGGCCGAGCAGCATGGCGTGTTCGTCGAGCAGGAGTTCATCCGCGGCGGCAAGCTGCGGCTCAATCGCGAAGCGGCCGCCCATGAGGTCGCCCAGGCGGAACGAGAACTCGCCGCTCAGCAGCAGCGCGTGCTCACCGATGTGCGCGTCGCCTACTACGACGTGCTCATCGCCCAGCAGCAGGAACAACTGGCCACGGAGCTGCTCGGCATCGCCGAAGGGGGAGCCAAGGCGGCCGACGCCTTGTTCAACGCCCAGGAAGTCGGCCGGCAGGACATCCTGCAAGCGCAGATCGAAGTCGAGAACGCTCGCATCCTGGCGATCAACGCCCGCAATCGCCGCGCGGCCGCCTGGCAGACGCTCGTCACCGTCGCCGGCCAACCCGCGCTGCCGATTCAGCAACTCGTCGGCGATCCGGCCCAGGGGCTGCCGCGATTCGACTACGGCGCGCTGCTCCAGCGACTGCTTACCGGCAGTCCGGAGATCGCCGCGTCGATTTCGAACGTCGAACGGGCCCGTTGGGCGCTCGAGCGAGCGCGCGTCGAGGCGGTGCCCGATGTGACCGTGCAAGGCATGGTGAACGTCATCGACAACGGCATCGGCGGCAAGACCGACGCGAATGTGACCGTCGGCGTGCCGCTACCGCTGTGGAACAAGAACCAAGGCGGCATCGTGCAGGCCCAAGGTCAGGTGGCCGCCGCCGAACGGGCTGTCCAGCAAATGGAACTCGACCTGCAGAATCGCCTCGGCCCGGTCTTTGAACGCTACTCGAACGCCAGCAATCAGGTTCGCCGCTACCACGAGGTGATCATTCCCGCTTCGCGCGAGTCGTATGACCTGACCCGCCTCAGCTACGAGGCGGGAGAAGTCGGCTTTGTCAGCCTGCTCACCGCCCAGCGGACGTTTTCACAGACTCGGCTGAACTATCTGGAGTCGCTCCGCGAGCTGCGCACCAGCGCCGCCCAGCTCGAAGGATTCTTGCTCTCCGACAGCCTGCAGCAGCGCGACTAGCGGACGTTCTTCACCTGCCACACCCGCGCGGCCCCGTCGCGGCCGCCCGAAGCGAGCAAATCGCCCGATCGGCTGAACGCCAGCGAGTGCACGGCTGTCTGATGACCCAGGTAGGTCGCCAGCAGTTCGCCCGTTTCATAGTTCCACAAGCGAACCTCGCCATCCTGCCCGGCAGTGGCCAGCAGCTGGCCGCTCGGCGAGAACGCCACGGCCCAGATGTCTTCCTTGCTGCCTTCCCACGACTTCACCGACAGCCCACTGCTCGCGTCCCAGATGTGCACCATCTTGTCCCAGCCGACCGAGGCCAGGCGGGCGCCGTCGGGGCTGAACGCCACGTTGTAGACCGGCCCCGAATGCCCTTCGAGCGGCAACTTTTGGGCGAGCGTGTCGGCGTTCCAAAGACGCACGATCTTGTCGCTTCCTGCCGTGGCGAGCGTCTTGCCATCGGGGGACAGCGCCAGCGCGTACACCGCGCCCGGCTGTTCTGTTTCCGCCAAGGGCATCGAGCTCTCGGACGACCAGACCCGCAGACCGCCGCCACGATCTCCCGCGTAAATCAGGCTGCCATCCGCGTTCAGGGCCAGGCCACGAACGGCGTTGGGATGATCAAATTTTCGGAACGGTTCGCTGGCTGGCGGCCGCCAGAGCTGGATTTGTCCATCGTCACCGGTGGTGACGAGCGTCGATCCATCCTGGGAAAACTCCGCGTGCCAGACCACTCCACGGTGGCCGTTGAGCGTCGCCTTCACACTCTTCGACGGCAGATCCCAAAGCCGAATCGAGCCGTCCTCGACTCCCATGGCCAGCGTGTCGCTCGGCTCATTGAACGACACCGACCAAACCGTTCCGGCGTTCGCGCTCAGCACCGCGATCGGTTCGGCCGACGATACTGCGGCGGGCGGACCCACGCTGCGACCCGGCAGGAACATGCCGCCCAGCAAGCCGGCCGCGAGGCCGAGTCCCAAGAGTCCCGCTCCCGCGATGCCGAGCAACACCCGGCGTCGCGAAGCCCGGCGGGCCACCTCCACCTGGCAGACGGCGGGAAGCGACTTCACCGACGACTGCGAGTACGAGTACTCGAGCACTTCGGCCAGGTCGGTCGCCGTCTGATAGCGATCGTCCGGATTCTTGGCCAGCAGTTCATCGACCAGTTCCGCGAGCCACTCGGGGACTTCCGGATTCAGATCGCGGAGCGGGCGGTGTCGCACCTCGGTGATCTGTCGCAGTATTGCCAGCGCCGAGCTGCCTTGAAACGGCGGTTCGCCGGCGAGCATTTCGTAGAGAATCGCCCCCAGGCTAAACAGGTCCGACCGCTGGTCCGCTTCTTTTCCAAGCGCCTGCTCGGGCGACATATAAAGGGGCGTTCCCGACACAAAGCCGGTGCGCGTCAGCCGGACATCCTCCGACACGCGCGCGAGCCCGAAATCGGTCAGCTTCACGCGCCCGCTGGGCGCTTCAAGCAGGATGTTGCCCGGCTTGATATCGCGATGGATGAGCCCCTGGGCGTGCGCGGCGGCCAGCCCCCGCGCCGCCTGCATGCCAATGCGCACTGCCTCCTCGATGGGGACCTTTTTCTCGCGCAGCAACCGCTGCTCGAGCGTTTCGCCCGTCACGAGCTGCATCACGAGGTAGGGAACGCCTGCTTCGCAAATCCGCTCCACCTGATGGACGGCGACGACGTTCTCGTGCGCGATCGACGCCGCCGCCCGCGCCTCGCGGCAGAATCGCTGGCGGGCCAGTTCGTCGTGCGACGACTCGCCGTCGAGCACCTTGATCGCCACATGCCGCTGCAGCTTCGAATCAAACGCTTCGAGCACGACCCCCATGCCGCCGCGACCCAGCACGCGCATCACGTCAAAGTGGCCAATGCGTCCCAGGTAGGCCGCGTCGGTCGCGGGACCGAGGAAGTTCAGTGAGCTGTCGCGGACGCGTGTTTCGGGCGGCGTGGTGACGGCGATGTCCGGCGGACCTTCGACCGCGCGCAGGGCGGGCCAGTAGGCAGAGTCGGCCACTGGTTCCGTGTTTCGCAGGTTGTGCACGATGCTCGTCAGGTTGGTGCCAGCAACGGCGAGCTCTTCCAGCTTCCGCTGGCATTCGCTGCACGAATCCATGTGCTGGGTGCAAGCCAGAACGCGATCGTCGGACAGATGGCTGTCGAGCAGTTGTTTTAGTTCTTCGG
>JAEZAS010000511.1 GCA_023430365.1 Planctomycetota bacterium | reverse complement strand
CCAGCCTGGGACGAAACTAACCCGAGGCTCCGCCTCGTCAGTCCCGCGCGAAGACCCTCCACCCCACTAAACCACCCACCAGCCGTCAAAACCCGCACAACCGCACCGCGCCACCACGCATCCCCTTCAGCAAAAAGCTAAGTTTCCAAGGACGCAAACACCTACCCACCGAAGGTCCCTGTCGTGAACCGCCCGCCCTATCGCATCCGCAAAGCGCCCTTCCTGCTGCTGGCAGTCTTTGTCATCCTCCTGCCGCTGCTCGTCGGTTGCGGCGGCGAGACGAAGGCGTCGACCGCCCTCGACGGCATCGAACTGCTCGACCTGTTGCAACAACAGGACAAGCGCCACGACCCGACCGCCTTCGTCGAGCTGAGCCTCGGCGACTACATGATCAGCCGGCGCGGCCTGGGCGGAGAAGGCATCCTCGTCATCCGCTTCCAGCTGTTCGGCATCGTCGACGCCACCGATCAGGAGAAGCTGAGCCACGACCTGCCCGCGCACGAAAAGCGCATCCGCGACGCCGTCATCTCGCTCGTCCAGCGGACCGACCTCGAGCAACTGTCCGATCCGAACCTGACCTTCATCAAGTCCGAGATCACGCTCGCCACCAACGACGTCCTCCGCGCCCGGCGGATCAAGAACGTCGTGTTCAGCAACTTCTCGCTCGAACGCGAGCAATAGCCCCGCTCGCAAACGCCTCCGCCCACCGTAGCTGAATTCGCCAGAATTCAGACAAACCGCTAGGCCACGCAGCTTCGGCAAGGCGTTTAGCTGAGGATGGCCACAGGAGGGCCACGGATAAAACACAGATGAAACACCGATGAAAGGCAGGACGTTGCCGAGGCGTCTTCCCTCATCCGTGTCTCATCCGTGGCTAAGCCTCTCCCTCAACCCGCCCGGCTACCTAAGCCGTCTGAATTCTGGCGAATTCAGCTACGAATTGGCTCACTGGATCACATGCAGGGTGTAGTGGGCTTCCGACGGGAAGAACTCCGTCCCGCCCGGCGCCAAGTTTTTTAGCCGGATCTCGTAGACATACCCCAGCCGCCGGTCGGGAACCTTCACGCGCACCTGCCGGCCGTCGTTGGACACCTCGGCTGCGTCCACCTTCTCCGTGCGGCGGTCGAGGTCGGGGCCGCCGTAGGCGGGCGTCGATTGGCGGCGGTAGGACGAGATCGAGTAGCTGGCCAGGTCTTTTCCCTTGGCAACGTCGATCGGCTGAATGAAGGTGATCAGGAACCCGTCGGGCGAGCACTTCACCTCCTTGATGCCGCAGGGCAGCTTGTCGGGCTCGACGCGGACGCGGACGATCTCGCCGATGTTGTTCCCCGCTCCCCAGCCGCTGTCGCGAATGTTGCCGACGTAGAGATCGCCTTGAGGCGACACGGCACAGACGATCGGCCCCAAGAGGCCCTGCACTTCTGCGTCGCTAGCCGGCGGATCGATCGAGAGCGGATAAGCGGCCCCCTGCATCACGCCTTTCACTTCTTCGACCGTCATCCGAATCAATCGCCGCGTGTCGTACTCGCAGCCCACCAGATGCCCTTCGAATGGCCCAAACGTCGAGCCGCTTTTCTGCTTCAATTCCGGCGGCGTTTCCAGAAAACAAATTCCATTCACGCTCCGCGTCCACGGATGCGGAATGTTGACCGCCGGTTCAACAAGCGGCTGCTTCGCCGCGGCTGCGGCCTTTTCGGGGTCTTTCTTCTCGATCGCATTGATGAAGCCGAAATGAGCCCCTGGCTTCACGTGGTTCAGTTCGTTGAACGGGTTGTAGTTCCCCTGATTGTCGGTGACGAACAATTCTCCGTCCTTGCGGAGGGCGAGACCCATCGGGAAGCGGTGGCCGCGCGTGACCGTTTCGATTTCGAACCTCTCGAAGCCGATTACTTTATCTGCCTCTTTCGGGACGAGCTTTAAAATCTCGCCGCGATGCTTGGCTGCCGCGGCCGAGCGATTGTCCTGCTGGCAGGGTATGCCGAGGTAGTAGTTGCCATCCTTGTCGCGCGGCAAGCCGACAGCCCAGTCGTGGTAGTCGTCGGTGTAACCCCACCCTGAGGCAATGAAGTAGACGGATCGACCTTGAAAACGCAGCAGGCCGTTTTTAGTAATCACATCAATGTAGTTGCTGCCATTGGGACGTCCAGTTTGAACACCATAGGGCGTTGCCAAGCCGTCCCCTAAGGAGCGCACCGAGTCGACCAAACCATCACCATTACTGTCAGACGCGGAAAGCAGCTCTCCTTTGAGCGTGCTGAAAACTAAGTTGCCGTTGTCGCGCCAGGCGAGGCCAGTCGGCGTGATTTCGGCGGGCAACGGCAAGCGCAGACCTTGCATCCCAGAAGCGATCGCAATTCTCGCTGCTTCCATAGGGATTGTTCGAGGCGGATCTACCAAGTATTGATCGGCTGGCAGATCGCTGTAGTAGTTCAAGACGAACGTGCCGCCGACGCGATTATCGCTATAAATGGGTGCAGGCGGATAAGTGAGTGTTCCGTCGTCACTCCACTCCGCGTCCGGCGACATCACTTCGATTCGAACGCCTCCAGGCACCTGAAGCGTGCGACGCTCAGCATCCCAGTGAGACCGCTCGGCGAGCGCGGGTCCGACCAGCCGCAGCCTCACTCCCTCCTTCCTGCTCTTAGAGATGGCCAACGTCCGCTGCCAACTCGTGGTTCGCCCCTCATTGTCCTCAGATAGTCTGAACGTCTGCTCGTACGAATGATCTTTCGTTATCTGACCTTCGCCCGCCTTGAACGTAAGTATTGCGGCGAACCTCACAACAGGTTGCGAATGTCCGTAGCCAATTAAGTCTGCCACGAATTGGTTCCGCGGCTCTGGAAACACCTCTCTGCCATCGACAATCAGCGACAGCTCTGACCCCTCAATCCCCGGATCAAAAACCGTCGGCCCGCCTTGCTCCCAAAACCACGTTTTGCCTTTCGTCCGCTGGCGGGCCATGTCGCCGATCCACCAGCGGGCCAGGCGATTGTGCTCCAGGTCGAACATCACGTTGTGCCGGTTCGGCAAACCGACGACGAGCGGAAAGAGCCAGGTTTTGTCGCCGTCTTTGATGACGTCGTTCAGCGTGATCGCGGGCTCGTTCTTCGTGGGATCGCCCGAGCGGCGCAGCACGCGCACGGGATTGGGCTCCGGCGGTTTGAAGCCGGGCGTTTTCAGCACGTGCCAGACAGCCGAAAGTTGTTGATCAATGTTGTCGTGCAGGACGCCGCGCACCGGCAATTGCACCGACGGCATTTCCATCCGCGGCACGATCCGGGCCGGGTTGCGGACCCAGCGGTCGTACCATTCGCGGCGCAGACGCTCGTGCATGCCGGCCAGTTCCGGCCCGCGGGCGTTGGCGGGGGCATTGGGCGGATCGATGCCGCCGACCGTGTGGCAGCTCGTGCAGCCGAAGCCGTCGGTCGTCACCAGGCGATTGCCGGCGGCCTGCAACGTGATCAGCTCGTTGCTCGGCGGTTCCGCGAGCGGTTGAGTCGTGCTCTCGAACGGCGGAATCCGATCGGTCGCCACGAAATGGTCGACGAGCGACTGCAACTGCTTGTCGCTCAGGTTGAATTTCGGCATCCGCACCTGCAGGTAGGTCCGATGGACGGAACCTTGCCGGCGGATCGCGGCGGCGAGGGCCGTGTCGTGCAGCTTGTCGCCGACACTGTTGAGCGACGGGGGCGTGAGAGCCGTGACGCGCGTCGAAAGCTCGGCGTGAGCGTCGGCGACGGTGTTCAGCTTCTCGGCAAGCGGCGGCGGCAAGACGCTCGCCAGGTCGCTCATCCCTTCCCGCGTGTGGCAGGCTAGGCAGTTCTGCTCGACGAGCAGCCAGCGGCCGTCGCGCGGGCCCGGCTGATTGCTGCGTGAGGAGAAAAACTCGCGCACTGAGGCGGCGTCCTCCTTAGCCAGATGGTAGCCGGGCTGCTGACGCCCACTGACGGGCTCGCTGAGGCAGGAGCGTTCCCAGTTGCTCGTCGCGGTGAGCGCGGCAGGCTGTTTCGTTGCGGTCGCGCCTTCGAGTTTCTCGGGCAGGCGATGGCACGACGCACAGCCGAGTTCGGCGACCAGCCGCTTGCCGCGGTCGAGCGTGGCGGCATCTTGATTCAGCTTCGTCTTATCGCTCTTCGCGACGCCATCGGTTGTCTTCGCGGTCAGCTGCTGCAGGTAGAGTGCGAGCGAGTCGCGCTCCAGCGGCGAGAGGTCGAACACCGGCATCCGATGATCGCGATTGAGGTCGCCAGGATGATTCAGCCACTGGGCGAAGAATTTTGCCGGTCGCTTGCTCGCGATGCTCGTCAGGTCGCCGCCGCCAAACAGCCCGCTTTGACCCAGCTCGCCGATCTGGTGGCAAGCAAGGCAGCCGAGTGTGAGGGACAATTGCTCGCCACGTTCCGCCGATGGTTTTTCGGGCGGAGTTTGGGGAGCTTTGCTGGCTGACTTACCCGCCACGGGAGTCTTGGGCTTGAACGGCTCCAAGTTCGGCTTCGGAGACGCTTTCGAGGCGCTCTGAAGCCAGGCGGTGATCGCCGCGGCGTCCTCCTGCGACAAGCCGAAGTGGGGCATCCGCCGGTTCGCCAGCGCAATACTCGACTCGCCCTCCTCGCCGGTCGACGTCAGCCAGTCGACCATCCACTGTGGATCGAGATTGCCTCGCAAACGATCGAGCGCCGGGGCTGGCGTGGCGAGGTCGGACTCCTTGGCATTCGGCTCGCGATGGCAGACCGAGCAGCGCAAGGCGTGAGCAATTGCCTCGCCGCGTTGAA
>JAEZAS010000475.1 GCA_023430365.1 Planctomycetota bacterium | reverse complement strand
CCACCACCCGTTCTGGTGCCATCCCGGCTGGGATTTTGGCTACTACTGGGCTCCGCCGCCGCGTGTGACCTACGTGCAGCCCGAGCGGACGATCATCATGCCGCAAACCGTGGTTGCCCCAGCCGTCAGCTCCACGCAGTCGCCGGCCGCGAGCGTCGCCAGCGTCCCGTCGACGTCCACCGTCGCGGCAACGACGCCGCCCGTCCGAACCAACAACCTGCCAGCCTATCGCGGCACCGGCATCACATCCAGAACCGCAACACGGCGGGGCTCGCCGTGGCCTGCGTCGTCGATGGGCAAACCCAACTCGAACTGCGCCCGGGCGAAACTCGTCCGCTGCGTGAGAAAGCGAGCTACATCGTCGAGTTCGACCGCGGCGGCTCTTTTGGCACCGCCAAGTACGAACTCACCGAAGGCGAGTACGAGTTCGTCGTGACCGATCGCGGCTGGGACCTGCAACGCGACGCCACCGGTACGAGCTGGCAGACTGCGACCATCCCAGAAGTGAAGAAGAATAGCCTGCCGACCACCGTTCGGTAGCGACGGGGGAGTTCCCCCGTCGCACTTAGCCCGAACGATGGGGCAACCGCTGGCTCACTTCGCCATGCAAAGATCTTCGGACCCCTCGGGAAACTCACGATCGAGAATCTTGACGATCATGTGAGCGGCTGGAGTGCCCGGTTGCACTTCCACTTCCGGGTCCAGACCGAGGGCTTCCTTGTACTGTCGCACGATCGCCGGGCGATTGTGCCGGATGAACGATAGCAACTCCCTTTCTCGCTGTTGACGAGTGCTGGCTGCCATGGCGTTTCCCTTTGGTTAGTACTCCCTTCGAGGTTTCGCCACCTACGAAACCCCTCCTTCCCTAAACGCGTCGGTGCGTCGGCAGCCGGTAAAAATCTCAGTGCTCTTGCAGCGGATCAATGCTCGCCAAAGGCGATTCTCGGTAGTGGTCGGCAGATCACCACCGTCCCTGGCACTCAACTTCGGCCCTGACTGCGCCCACACGCACCAGCGTTTTTTCTAACGAGTTGCGCGCGCAGAAAGCCAGCCCGAATCGGATGAAAATCTCAAGAATTCCCGGGAAAAACGGCCGTTAAACCAAAGATCGTGACACCAAGTTTCTGCGCACTGTCACTCAGCGGCGAACCCTGCGTGTGCGATGTGGTTCATCCGACGATTGGCTCAGGGCAAGAAAGAATCCGGCGAGCGCGGCCACGCCGATGCCGGCGATCGCCAGTCCATAACGATCGATCACGGGTGGCGGAACGTACTCGATGCCCCGCTCATCCGAAACGGCTGGCGCGTTGACATACCGCCCATAATGAGGCACTTGGGCTTCCCAGTGGTGCAGCAGCTCGTCGAGTCCGCGTCGCAGGGACCCGCCGTACATCGGTCGGCCATGCCCCGTGGCGGCTACCTCCGGCTGCAACCGCGCAAGGGTTTCCACCGAGGTGCGGGCGGTGGGCCAATCAGGCGTGAAATATGCGGGTGGAGCGTGGACACCCTGGGTTTGCGAGAGAACTGCTAGCAGCGATTCCTGCTTCGTCGTAACGAAGGCGTCCCCCACAATCAGCGTCCGATCCGACTCCCGAAACAACGATACGTGCCCTGCCGTGTGCCCGGGCGTATGCACCCATTGCCACCCGGGCATCCAGGGAATGCTGCCGTCCACGGGCAGGGTTCTCATTCGCCGGCCGAAATCGAACGGCCCTTTGGGATAGAACCGCGACAAGCACGCCATCATCCCGCCCCCGACCGCGGGGTCGGGCGGAGCGTAGCTCGACCAGCCAATCAAATACGGCATCTCGAGCGCGTGGCAATAAGTGGGCACATCCCACTCATCCGCCAGGTCGGGCAATGCTCCCACGTGGTCGAAGTGCCCGTGCGTCAGCACAATCGCCGCGGGACGCGAATGCCGTCCAAAACGCTCGGCTGCCGCTTTCTTGATGCGGCTGACGGAACCCAGGATGCCCGCGTCGATCAGCACCCAATTGCGATCCCCAACTCCAGGTTCGCCGTAGAAAAACACGTTGACGATCGAGAGCGGCAAACAGGCCACATCGTGCACCACATCGTACGTCGCCCCGCTGATTCTCGCCGTCTGCTGCTCCGCCATGCTGACCATCGCGACTTCCCTGAATTGTCCTGTTCCGTAACTTGTTTGCTTCGAGAAATCGGTAGCTTGTTGCCCGGCGGCTTCAGGCCGTGCCACTCACGCGATCGGGCGCTGTGCGGACCGTTTGCCCATTAATTGCCCGCTCGCATCGTTCGCCGACGCCATAACATGGCCACACTCGGGGCAACTGGCATACTCACGTGAAATCCGCCGCCGGCATTGAGGGCACGTGACTAGGTCCGAGTTGTGCTTGCTTGCCGTCCAGCCGGCCCGCCAGACGAGGTAGATGCAGGCCAACACGGCCGCCACGAACAACGTCATGATGATGATTGCGGCGATCCAGGCGTCGAATCCGAACATGATGCATTCCCCCGAGTTAGCTCCTGCCGCCCGGATGGCCAGTCTGGGTTCGGATGGCGGCATGAAAGTCTGTCGGGGCGTAAATGCAAGCGCTATGCCACCCCGAGCCGGCCTCGGTCCGTCGCACGGCTGGAAAGTCTCTAGAATCCGGCCTTTGTCTATCGACGGGGGCCGCCCTAGAATAGGCACCATGGCCACCGAAGTCGTTTCCAGCCCGCTGCTTACCTCAACCCGTCACGAGTCGCTGCTGCTAGCACCCTATGCGATGCGCAGCGTCGATTCTCGCGGCCGCAAGCATCCCGAGGCGGAGCACCCCTATCGCGGACCTTTTCAGCGCGATCGCGACCGAATTCTGCACTGCAGCGCTTTCCGCCGACTAAGCGGCAAGATGCAGGTCTTCACGGGGGACATGGGGGACTATCACCGCACCCGGCTGACGCACACGCACGAGGTGGCCTCAATCGCCCGCACGATGGGCCGGGCTCTGCGACTCAACGAAGACCTGATCGAAGCCCTGGCCCTGTTCCATGACATCGGCCATCCTCCGTATGGCCACGCCGGGGAAGACGCGCTCGACGAACTGCTGCGCGACTTCGGCGGCTTCTCCCACAACCGCAACGCCCTGACGATCGCCGAAGAACTGGAAGGGCGCTATCCCAACTTCTCCGGGCTGAATCTCACCTTCGAAGTGCTCGAAGGTCAGCAGACGCGAGTGCTGAAAGAGCCGATTCCCGACCCGATGCCCGACGACTACCGCGGGCCGCTGCTGGAGGTCCAGATCGTCGAGGCTGCCGACAGCATGACCTACGACGCTCACGACGCCGACGACGCAGTCAAACTAGGGCTCGTCTCGCTCGGCGAATTGCAGGAGAACACGCTCGTTCGCGAAGCGGTTCAGCATGTCCACGAGCGCTATACCAACGTGCGCGGCGATGTGCTCCGAAAAGCCGTCGTCCACGAATTGATCGACCGGCAAGTGAGCGACGTCCTTCATCAGACGAGCGAACGCCTGGCCGCCTGCCGTCCGCCGAGCGCCGCAGCCGCCCGCCGGCTCGACTGGCGCGTCGGCTGCAGCCCCGAGCTCTGCGAACTGAAGGAGGAATTGGAAACCTTCCTCTACGACCGCGTCTATCGCCATCCGAAGCTGATCGCCATGCGGGCCGAGGCCCAGCAACGCATCCGCCTGATGTACCAGGGCTACCTCGAGCAGTTCGACTTGCTCCCCGAACGCCATCGTCGCCGGGCCGATCGCATTGGGCCGCAGCGGGCCGTCGGCGACTACCTCGCCGGCATGACCGACCGCTTCTGCGAGCAGATGTACGACCTGCACTTCGCGAAGTAGCGAAGCAGACCGCCCTCGCGCCGCCCGACCTACTTCTTTTCGATCGCCGGCGGGCCAGCCGTTTTTGCAAATTCGGCGAACTGCTCGTCAATCCGCTCCGCCGCCGGCTTGCCCGCATGGACCCAAAGACCGTAGCGGAGCATCAAATGTTCGCCGGCCGAAAGCGTACGCGGCGCCTCGTACGTCAGCGAAGTCCCCATCCAGCCATCGCCGCGAACATGAAAGTACGTCGGGTGGTTGGGATTGTCGGGATGGTCCATCAGCGTCACGCCTTCCAGGGCGTCGTTGGTGATCGGCCCCGAGTAGTCGACCCACCGGGCCTGCTTCCAAAGAATCTCCTGCTCGCCGCTGGCGCCTTCCGAATTGCGCAGCCAGCCGCCTCCGTCGTGCACGCCGATCGTCTTCGCCATCCGCACGCCGAGCAGCCCGAACGGAGTTTTGCCGAGCGTCACCGGTTCACCAGCGGCTGACAATTCGACATCGACGAGCAGCCGCCACTCCCCCGCCTCCAGCGGCTGAAACCGTAGCGTCCGATACTCATTGAGCAACGTTTTGCCGGTGTCGTCGATCCAGCCGTTCTGCACCTGGATGAGCGCTTCGTCGTCGGTGTCCTCGAAACGGACTACACGCTTGTGAACGATCCGTCCCTTGCCGCCGTCACCCCAGAAATCGACGCCGCCGACCTGGTGATGCGAAATCCAAACCGAGTTGTG
>JAEZAS010000446.1 GCA_023430365.1 Planctomycetota bacterium | reverse complement strand
CGTCTGAATTCTGGCGAATTCAGCTACGTCGCAAGCAAGCCAGCGCCTTAGCCGACGGGCTGCGTTGCTGTCGTCGCTGGCATGTGCTGTTCTTTGGTCGCACTCGGCGGGCTGCCGAGCGAGAGCAGGATCCGCACCGCTTCCACCAGCATGATGATCGCCAGCACGATCAGCACCACGCCGGCCCACGGAACCGGATCCGTCGGCACGCGGAACTGACCGTCCTGATAAAAGCTCGGCCAGGTTAGGGCGTACAGCGCCCACATGCTCATGACATACATCCACACGGTCGGCAAACCGGTGACGAGCCACACCCACCAGGCCTTGCGCGTCTGCCACAGCCAAACGGTCACGCCGAGCAGCGTCAGCGCTGCGAGCAACTGATTGCTCGCCCCGAACAGGTTCCAGAACACTCGCCAGACCGGAACCGCCGCGTCGCTCGGATGTCGCAGCAGGAAGAACAGCGGCACACCCGCAGTCAGTGCCGTGCCCACCATCTTGCCGAAGAAGTTGTGCATGCCGGTC
Source organism: Planctomycetota bacterium (assembly GCA_023430365.1). Taxonomy (GTDB): domain Bacteria; phylum Planctomycetota; class Planctomycetia; order Pirellulales; family Pirellulaceae; genus JAEZAS01. The sequence continues at coordinate 4,358 of JAEZAS010000446.1, read as the reverse complement.
AGCTCTTGCAGAATGTACCGGCCGAGCCGCGTGCAAACATCGAGCGTGTCGTACACAAACGTCGTAAACGCCATTAGCGCGAAGGCGATGCCGAACGTCGGATCGACCCGCAGAACCTCGAGGAAGCGGCCGATGCCGTAGGCGTAGATCATATTCGGCTGCGAAGGATTGAGTTGCTTCGATCCTTCCGCAAACATCATCACGCAGCAGAGCGAAATGATCGCAACCATCGCTTCGAGCAACATCGAGCCATAGCCGATCGGCTTGGCGTCGGTTTCCACCCGCAACTGCTTCGACGTGGTTCCCGACGAAATCAGCGAGTGAAAGCCTGAGCAGGCGCCGCAGGCGATCATGATGAACAGCGCGGGGAACACTGTGTTGATGCCACCGGGCGTCGGTTTTCCGGCCACTTCCTCCACCGAGAAGCCGCGAAACGCCGGATACTCCGCCGTCGCGCCAGCCGCGACCAGGCCGATCGCTCCCGCGGCGAGCGCCGCATAGAGAAAATAGCCTCCCAAGTGGCCGCGCGGCTGAAGCAGCATCCAGACCGGGATCATGCCGGCCACCAGACAGTAGATCAGCAGCGCTACGTCCCAAACCTTGCGAGCATCGCCAGGCGTCGCCAGACCGAACACCTCCTGCACATCGAACGGAATGTACCGCCCCACCCAAATCGCCACACCGACAAGCGGCACAAAAATCAGCGTCGCCAGCCAAAGGGGCATTTTGCCGAACTTGATCAGCAGGCCCATGATGATCGGCAGCACCAGGTACATCAGCGACGACGCGGCAATCGCCCCGCCGCCCACGCCACCGGCTTCCTCTGTCGCGGCGCCAATGAATGAACCCGCCGTCACATCCGTGAACGCGACGATGATGTACACCAGCGCGATCCAGATGAACGCCAGGAACAGCGTGTAGGAGAGCTGGCTCATGTGCTCGCGGACGACTTCCGCGATCGAGCGGGCCTTGTGACGAATCGACGCCACCAGCGCCGTCATGTCGTGCACGCCGCCAATGAAAATCGAGCCGATCAGAATCCAGATCAGCGCCGGCAGCCAGCCGAACGTCATGCCGGCCACAATCGGTCCCACGATCGGACCCGCTGCCGCAATCGCCGAGAAGTGCTGCGGCAGCAGCGACTTGGCCTCCAGCGGTTCGTAGTCGAGCCCGTCGCGCAGGCTGTGGGCGGGAGTGACCTGCTTGTTGTTCAGGCGCAGCAAACGAGCGAGCAACCGGCCGTAGGTGAAATAAGCCACGGTCAAAACCACGCCGGCCGGCAACACGATATAGAGCAGTTTCATGGACCAACCAGATGCGGGAGAGGCAATCAGCCGCCAGCCTGATGCCGGCAGAGACTCTCAGGATAAGCCAGCCTTAGGCATAGCACAATGCAAATGCCGGATTGATGTTGCAGCAATTACGATCAGCGAAACCTCACCAGCGCTCCCACGATTCAGCGGGGCCGCTTCTCGTCAAAAACCGGCTCGCCACATTGCTTTGCCCTGGCGCGTCCGCCGCGTTGCACGTCCCGGTCCGGGAAACGACAATTCGAGCTTTCAAAAAAGTCATCCACGCTTGCCACTCCCCATGACGACCTTCATTGCCCGACGCTACGACACGCTCCGTCCAATTCGCCTGTCGCTCGAAGCCGGCCGGATCGTCGAAATCTCGCCAGCCACCGAGCGCGAGGGGTTGCCGATCGTCGCTCCGGGTCTCGTCGATTTGCAAGTGAACGGCTACGGCGGCATCGAGTTCAATTCTCCAGAACTCACGGTGGATCAGGTGGCCCAGGCGGCGCTGGCTCACGATCAGTTCGGGGTGACCTCCTTCCTCGCGACGTGCACCACCGACGCGTTTGACCTGTTGGCCCGCTCATTCCGGATTATCGCCCAAGCCCGCCAGGAGCGACCCGAAGTGGCTGTGAGAATTCCCGGCATCCACCTCGAAGGCCCCTACATCTCCACGGCCGACGGTCCGCGCGGCGCCCATCCGCTTAAGCACGTTCGCCCGCCGAACTGGGACGAGTTTCAGCGTTTGCAGGAGGCCGCCGAGGACGGCATTCGCCTGCTGACCGTCTCTCCCGAGTACGACAACGCGCCCGACTTCATCGCCAAGGTGGCGGGCAGCGGCGTGCTGATCGCGATCGGGCACACGGCAGCAACGAGCGATCAGATTCGCGCCGCCGTCGACGCCGGAGCCCGCATGAGCACCCATCTTGGCAACGGCGCCCACCCGCTCATCCGCCGGCATCCCAACTACATCTGGGATCAAATCGCCGAAGACCGCCTGACGGCGAGCCTGATCGTCGATGGCCATCATTTGCCTCCCGCCGTCATTCAAACCGTCCTCCGGGCCAAGACGCCGCACCGCTGCGTGCTGGTCAGCGACATCACCGCCCTGGCCGGTATGCCCGCGGGGCGCTATTCGACCGGCCTCGGAGAGGTCGAGTTGCTGCCGACCGGAAAACTCGTTCCGGCCGGTCAGCCGGAGCTGCTCGCCGGGGCTTCGCTCCCCCTGCACGGCTGCGTGCCCCTCGCGATGCAACTCGCCGGGGTCGATCTGGCCACGGCGGTCGATCTCGCCAGCCTCCAGCCTGCCGAGTTGATCGGTCTCGACTCTGGCCGCCTGGAAATCGGCGCCAAGGCGACGCTGACCCTCTTCCAACTGCCCGACGACCTGTCGCAACCGCTCCGCATTCGCGCCACGCTGCACGCCGGCGAGGTCGCCTTCGGTCAGCTCAACTGACTAGCGTCCAACTTTTCTCAGTCTCAATACAACACCTCGTTCGCGCCCGCGGCTGTTCTCGTGGACCGTGTTCCACAACAGCTAGCGCATTGGGCCCAAACGTCGCAAGTCGCTATCTCGTCTTCGCTTGCTCAAATCGGGCTCCGCCGCTTCACAACACCTGCGCACGAGGTCACAACAGCAAGTTTGCAGTCTCAATACAACCCTTTTGTCAAAGAACAACCACTCGTCAGACGATGACAACACCTCGACGCCGGCGAAGCGTCCTGTCGCCAACCGCGCAGCATGAAACGCCCCACTCGGTCATTCCGACCGGAAGGCTTTACCGCCAGTCTTTGTATAATGTTTTTATCAGTTTGTCAAGATACTGGCATGTCTGTCCCAGGCGTCACCACTTGAAAGAACAGCCGTGTTAGCGGCCCGCCGCAAACGACCGTCCACCGTTTCCCTGCCCGGTCCCCGACCCGCCCGCTTTCCGCGTTATTTCTGCCCTCCGGGCTGCGGTTCTATCCGTGTCACCCGAGACCCGCGGTAAGTGGCATCCCGGCCGGCCTTTTGGCGTCCGCCGCAGGCCGGTAAAATCGCTCGCTTGCCCGCTTTGGCTGAAGGATTTGCTCATGCGCGTCGGCGCCGTTTCGTACCTGAACACCAAACCGCTCGTCTACGGCCTCGCCGAATCGGCGCCGCAGATCGAGCTCGTCTTCGACCTTCCCAGCCGACTGGCCGACCGCCTCGCTCGCGGCCAGCTCGATGTCGCCCTGATTCCCTCGGTCGAGTCGTTCCAGAATCCCGAGTATTCGATCGTCTCCGACGCCTGCATCGGCTGCCGGGGACCGGTCCTTAGCGTGAAATTGCTCAGCCGAGTCCCGGCGAGCCAGATCCGCACGCTCGCCCTCGACGAAGGCTCCCGCACGAGCGCCGCCCTCACCCGCATCCTGCTCGATCAGCGTTTCGGTCTGAAGCCGGAACTGCTACCGCTGCCGATCGACGCCGACTGGCAACAGTCCACCGCCGACGCGGTGCTCCTGATCGGCGACCGGGCGATCCACGCCACCCACGACGACCTCGCCGAAGTCTGGGACCTCGGCGACCAGTGGTGCCGCTGGTCGGAACTCTCGTTCGTCTTCGCCATGTGGACCGCCCACCCCGGGGTCGATACGAGCGGCCTGGCCGAAGTCCTCCAGCACGCCCGCGACCAGGGCCTGGCCAACCTCGAGCAAATCGCCGCAGTCGAAGGTCCGCTCGTCGGTCTCATACCCGAGCGCTGCCTCAGCTACCTCCGCGACAACCTCTATTTCCACCTCGGCCCCCGCGAACGCCGCGGCCTGAAACTCTACTACGACCACGCCTGCCGCCTCGGCCTGGCGCCGCAGGGGCTGGAACTACCTAACGATGTGCCTTCCCACGGACGCATAGCCGGCGGATAACATCCGCCGGAGAGATTGCTAGTGGAGCATCCACGCGAGGAATCTCCGGAGGATAGTTATCCTCCGGCTACTGACAGAAGTCTTTGACCATGACCAACATCCAACCGATTCTCGACCGCGTCGTCGCCGGTCAGCGGCTTTCTGCGGACGACGCGCTCACGCTGCTGCAGTCCAGCGACTTGG
>JAEZAS010000445.1 GCA_023430365.1 Planctomycetota bacterium | reverse complement strand
GCGCACCGGGCCGGGCCCCCACTACTTTGCGTCACGACGTCTCTTGTAGCTGCACGCTCGCCAGCAGGGCGAGCAGTTCGTCGTGCCTGATCGGCTTAACGAGGTGGTGGTCAAAACCCGATTCCGTCGAGCGCTGGCGGTCTTCCGATTGCCCATAACCCGAGATGGCAACCATTAGCGTCTCAGCGAATTGCGGCTCGCGGCGAATTCGCCGGGCAACCTCATAGCCGTCCATGTGCGGCAGCCCGATGTCGAGCAGAATGGCGTGCGGTTTCGAATGTAGCGCCTGTTGAATCGCCGCCTGACCCTCGTGGGCCGTGATGACCGTGTGTCCCGCAGCCTGCAGTACGAGCGCGAGCGCATGCGCCGCGTCGGCATTGTCGTCGACCAGCAGCACGCGGCAGACGCTCGGCTGATCGCTGGCCCGATTGGCCTCATCGGGCGCCTTTTCGGGCTCGGGGGCCAGCGGCAGCTCGATCGTAAAACTGCTTCCCCGGCCCAGGCCGTCGCTATGGGCCCCGATCTGCCCGCCGTGCATCTCGACGAGTTTCTGCACGAGTGTCAGCCCAATACCGAGGCCTCCCTTCGAACGGTCGAGCGAATGGTCCGCCTGCGCGAACAGGTCAAAAATCCGCGGCAGCATCTCGGGGGTAATCCCCACGCCGCTGTCGCGCACGATGGTCGTCGCCGTCGTCAGCGAACAGCTCAGACTCAACTCGATGCGCCCGCCGTCGGGCGTGTACTTGCAGGCGTTGTTCAGCATGTTGACCAGCACCTGCTCCAGCCGGTTCGGATCGCCGTCGACCCAGATCGGCTGGTCGGGCAGGGTGACCTCGAGCTGGTGGCGGTGCTGGTCGACGAGCGGTTTGAGCGTGGCCGCCGCTCGCGAAGCGATCTCGTCGAACCGCACACGCTTCCGCTTGAGCTGGATCTTGCCCCGCGTGATGCGCGACACGTCGAGCAGGTCGTCGATGATCGCCGTCAACTGCGACACTTGCCGGCCGATGACTTCGCCGGCCCACCGTTGTTCCTGCTGGGCCAGGCCGTCGAGTTTCGAAAGTTCGTGCGCGCTGCTGATCGCCGCCAGCGGATTGCGCAGCTCGTGGGCGAGCATCGCCAGGAACTCGTCCTTGCGCCGGTCGGCTTCCTTGAGGGCGTCCTCGGCCCGGCGCCGATCGGTGATGTCGGAAAACATCCCGAGCGCTCCCACGACATGACCGCTCTCGTTTTCCACGGGGCTGGTGCAGCCCAAGACAAGCACTTCGGCGCCGTCCAGGCGGCGGAAGCGAAAGTCGATCTGATCGGCGTACCCTTGCAGATTGCGCTGGAGCAACAGCTCGGCTGCCGGCAGGTCTTCCTCGAAGACGTAGTCCTGCAGCCGCGTGCCAGCCATGTCACCCGATTTGCAGCCGAGAATCTCGGCCATCCGGTGATTGGCGAACGTCGTTTCTCCCATCGGGCCGAGCAACCAGATGCCTTCGTTGGCCGTTTCGACGATTCGGCGGAATCGTTCTTCGCTGTCGCGGAGCGCCGATTCCATCTGCTTGCGGGCCGTGATGTCGGTCGAGATGCCGCACACCGCGTAGATCTCGCCATCCGCGTGGCGGAGCGGAAACTTGACGGAGATGTAGCTCCGCGATCCCGTCGTCAGAGACGCCACCTCTTCCACTTCCAAAGGCTGGCCCGATTCGAGCACCCGGCGGTCGTTGGCGGCGAACGACTCGGCCAGCTCCTGCGGGAACAGGTGGAAGTCGGTCTTGCCGAACACTTCGTTGCGCGTGACTTGAAAGGCGTCTTCAAACCGCCGGTTGACGAGCACGTAGCGCCCGCGGCGATCCTTCACGTAGATCATCGCCCCCGCGTTGTCGATCACCGCCTGCAAGCGGCGCTCGCTCTCGCGGAGTTGCTCCTCAAATCGCTTCATCCGGCTGATGTCGAGATTGATGCCGGCCCAGAATTCGATCTGGCCGTTTTCATCCCGCACCGGCACGCCGCGCGCGAGAACCGGATGGTACTTGCCGTCGACGCCGCGAATGCGGTGCTCGCGATCCCACGATCCGCCGAGCTGAATGCAGGCCCGCCACGCAGCCATCGTGCTTGCCACGTCGTCCGGATGCAGCGCCGTGAACCAGCCGTGCTGCGACGCCTGTTCCTGAGTCAGTCCCGTCAGCTTCAGGAATGAATCGCTGAGATAGATGTTGTTTCCCTCGGGATCACAGACCCAGATGCCGAAGTCGATCGTCTCGCCAATCGCCCGGTAAAGACGTTCGCTCCGGCGGACCGCGTCTTCCATCCCCTGGCGCTCGGTGACGTCGCGCAGGTTGGTCAGGTAGCAGGTTTCGCCGCGGATGCTGGTCAGCTCGGCCGACATCTCGGCCAGGAATACGTCGCCCGAGCGGCGGCGGACGAGCACGCTGAAGTTGCGGACGTTGCTGCGCTGCTCGAGCGACTTGCGGAACCGCTCCCGGTCCTCGGCATGGACGTAGCAGTTCAGCTCGAGCGGCGACTTGCCAATCGCTTCCTCGCGCGACCAGCCGAACATCCGTTCCCAGGTCTGGTTCACTTCGATCAGCCGGCCATCGAGCCGGCTGATGGCCATGGCGTCGGGGCTGGCGCGAAAGGCGATCGCAAAGCGCTCTTCGGAGAGCTTGAGCTCCTCCTCGGCCAGGCGCGTTGCCGTCACGTCGAGCAATAGCCCGCTGAGCGAGATCGCCTCTCCCTGCGGGTCGTAGGTGAATCGCCCGCTGGCCTCCACCCAGCGCATGCCACCCTCGGGACGCACGACGCGAAACACCTTGCTCACCGGGCGGCGCTCGGCTTTGGCCGCTTCGATCTCCGCTTCCACCGCCTGCAAGTCGTCGGGATGGATGCGCTCGCGCCAGTGCGAGTAGAGGGGCTCAAAAGTGTTCGGCTCGTAGCCCAGGATCTCAAAGTGCTCGGGTGACCATTTCAGATGGCCGGTGGCCAGATCCCAGTGGCAGACGCCGAACCGGGCGGCGCTGAGCGCCAGTTGCACCTGCTCGCTGTTGCGCGCGGAGTCTTGCTGCTGTTGGCGACGTTCGGCTTCGCGGGCGGCGAGCAGCTGCTGGCGGAGCGGTTCCGGAATGCCCGGAGCCTCGGCGAGCAAGGCGTCGAGCGTGCCCGCGCCGTCGCTGGATTCCGGGCGCAGAACGGCGGCTCGGCTCGACTCGGACGATCGCTTTGGGGCCATGGTAACCGAGTGGTCGGGAATCGGACGGTAGCGCATCAAGGACTTCAGCTTGCCGATGGACGAGGCATTCTAAGCGAAGGGCTGTGCGGCTGCACGGGCGCATTTCCGCACAAAA
>JAEZAS010000240.1 GCA_023430365.1 Planctomycetota bacterium | reverse complement strand
GGAAGTACTCTTCCTGGGTGATCGGGTCGTACTTGTGCGTGTGGCACTGGGCGCAGGCCATCGTGGTGCCCATCCAGACGGCGAGCGTCGTGTTCACGCGGTCCACCACGGCGACGTTGCGGAACTCTTCGTCGTTAGTTCCCCCTTCGTTGTTCGTGAGCGTGTTGCGGTGGAAGGCGGTGGCGATGAGTTGATCGTTCGTGGGCTCCGGGAGCAGATCGCCGGCAATTTGTTCGATCGTGAATTGATCGAACGGCTTGTTTTCGTTCAGCGAGCGAATCACGTAGTCGCGGTACATCCAGATGGTCCGCGGCGGATCGTCGGCGTAGCCGGCCGAATCGGCGTAGCGGGCCAGATCCAGCCACATGTGGGCCCAGTGTTCGCCGTAGGCCTGTTTTTGCAGCAGACGATCGACGAGTTTTTCGTAGGCGTTCGGGTCCTGGTCGGCCAGGAAGGCGTCGACTTCCTCGATCGTCGGCGGCAGGCCGGTCAGGTCGAGCGAAAGGCGGCGAATGAGCGTGTTGCGATCGGCTTCGGCCGAGGGGGAAAGCCCTTCACGCTCGAGACGCGGCAGGATGAAGTAGTCGATCTCGTTCTTGGGCCAGGTGGTTTGCTTGACAGTAGGTAGAGAAGGGCGGACCGGTTTGGCGTAGGCCCAGTGCACCGCGTAGTGGGCCCCTTCGCGCACCCACTGCTTCAGCAGTTCGATTTCCTTGAGCGTGAGCGTCTTGCCGGCGTCCTTGGGGGGCATCACCAGATCGGCGTCGGCCGTGGCGACGCGTTCGATCAGCGCGCTCTTGTCCGGATCGCCCGGGACGATAGCCGCATAACCTCCCAAGTCGACGAGAGCGCCGTCGCGCGTGTCGAGTCGCAGGCCGTCCGTGCCTCCCTTCCGCTCCGCTTCGTCGGGTCCGTGGCACTGGATGCAGTTGTTCGAGAGGATCGGCCGGATGTCGCGGTTGAAGTCGATCTTGCCCGGCTCCGCCGATGCGGCCACGACGGTCAGCAGACCGAGCAGGAGCGAGCAACCGGCCCATGACGGGCACACCATCCGCTGAGGCATAGTCAGGCTCTACGCGAGGGGCTGCGGGAAGGACGCTTGCAGAATCCAGGGCGGGCAGCCGTTCAGCATAGCAAAGGGGGCTGGAAAACGCTCATCTTTTTCGGGGTGATTGCAATGCGCCAGCGGGGAGCGTTCAATCGTCCCTGTCGCGCAGAGATCGCTCACTCTCCCGGAGAATTTCACCATGACCGTTCGACTTAAGCTGTTGTCGCTGGCCGTTCTTGCACTCCTCGGGTTCACCGCTTCTGGCCTCGCCGAGGAGGGAGAGTGGACCAACCTGATCACAAAGGACTTGAAAGAGAACTGGACCACCACGGGCAACTGGAAGCTGGAAGATGGCGTTGTGTCGCTCACGCCGCGGCCGGGCGAGTCGGGTTGGCAGCGCTATGGGGCGTGGCTGTGGCTTGAGGGGGAATACAAGGACTTCGAGATTTCGTTCGACTACAAAGTGCAGAAGGGAGGCAACAGCGGCTTCTACTTTCACGTCGGCGATGTGAAGGAGCCGGTTGCCACGGGCATCGAGGTGCAGATCTACGACTCGGGAAGCAAGGCGAAGGACGCGAAGCTGACCGACCATGACAGCGGCGGCGTGATTCCTGGCATTCCGCCCACGAAGAACGCCGCGAAGCCGGCCGGCGAGTGGAACCACTTCGACGTCACCGTGAAAGGTGATCAGCTGACGATCAAGCTCAACGGCGAAACGGTGAACGAGATCGACCTGAACCACGAGAAACTGAAGAGCCGCCCCAAGACCGGCCGGATCGGCTTTCAGGACCACGGGCTGCCGCTGGCGCTGAAGGACATCAAGATTCGGAAGCTGGGGGAGAAGTAAACCGTTTTCAGTGATCAGTTGTCAGTAATCAGTTTCGCCCTCACGCTTCGCGTGAGGGCGAAGGGCGATCGTTCAATTCTCAGCCGCGCCATTGACGCTTCTGGGGCGGGTGATACATTTCAGGCCTGACACAAGGTGTTCCGGCCGCTTGTTGCGATTGCCGGAAAGAATAGGGAAGACGGTGCGAATCCGTCGCGGTCCCGCCGCTGTAACCGGGGACGACCGCCGCGTAAACCACTGCGAGCCCATTGGTTGTCGCTTTGCCTTTGACGGCGAGCGGCAGACCGATTCGCGGGAAGGTGCGGCCAGTAGGACGATCCGGGAGCCAGAAGACCTGCCTTGGTTTGTCGCTAAGTAGCGTAGGCGTCTTTCGAGGAACGAAGACGGTTGCAGTCTTGGGCTGCCCGCATCGGGTGCATTCTCCGCCATGCCAGTTGGGCGCTTCATCCTGCGCGCCGCGGCTGTCGGGCGATGGAAACGTAACCGTAGCGCGGCGAAGTCTCTGCGATCGGACTTGCATTCCCGGCAAGCGTCTGCGCGGTAATCGCCAGCCGAATCTATCTCGGCGGCAACCACGAGGAAATGGTTATGGCTAGTCGGGTTGGGACGTCGCGCCTCGGTGCGCTTTGCTTTCGGTCTGTGAATCGTCGCCGAGCGAGCGGTTTTACGCTGGTCGAGTTGCTGGTGGTGATTGCCATCATTGGCGTTCTGGTGGCGCTGCTGTTGCCCGCTGTGCAAGCGGCGCGGGAGGCTGCCCGCCGCTCGCAGTGTTCGAACAATCTGAAGCAGAACACGCTCGCCGTGCAGATGTATCACGACGCGCTCAGCATCCTGCCGCCCACCCTGCTGCCCAGCGCTGGCGGCAGCCAGATCACCTGGTTCGGCCGGGTCGAATCGAGCACCCAGGAAGTGCATGGCGACGAGGGGCTGCTGGCCCAGTTCATTGAGAAAAACGAGAAGGTGAAGCAATGCCCCTCGCTCACCAAGCTCGAGTCGCTCTACAAGCTTCCGGTCTCCAAGTATCCCCAGGGCGGCCTGGCGACGGGGGGCTACGGCTACAACCAGAACATGGGCTACATGGACTACTCCGGCTGGCCGGCGCCGGCGAAGCTGATCACCAAGACGCTGGCCAGTTTCGAGGCGACGTCGCGGACGATCTGCTTCAGCGACGCGGCCCGCATCGCCCTGCCGTACCAGAGCGATCCCCTCATGCTGACCGAGAACTGGTACCTGCTCGGCCCGCAGGATCCTTATGCGGCTCCGAACACGCAGTTCCGCCACGGCGGCAATGTGGCGGTGGTCGCCTACCTCGACGGGCACGTCGAATCGCGGCTCGAGGAGTTTGTCGCCTCCCCCGCCAATTGGGACGCCGCGGCGAACGAGCTGCGGGCCAAGGAGCATGTGGGCTACATCTCCAAGGAAAGCGTCGACGCGTATCGCTCCTACTAGGTTCAGCCGAAGCATCGAATCATGAGTCCAACACCTGTCCTGTTTTCGTGGAGCGGCGGCAAGGATAGCGCCATGGCGCTGCACTCGCTGCGTCAGCGCCCGGACCAGTGGGAGGTCGTTGGCCTGCTGTGCAGTGTGGCGGACGAGTATCGTCGCGTGAGCCATCACGGCGTGCGCGAGGAACTGCTGCTGGCCCAGGCCGAGGCGCTCGACCTGCCGCTCGATACGCTGCGGATTCCGTTTAGCAACGGTCCTTGCACGAACGAGGACTACGAGAAGCTGATCGGCGACAAGCTGCAGACGTACGTCGATCGGGGCGTGCTGCATGTGGCTCATGGCGACCTGTATCTGGCCGACCTGCGAGCGTATCGCGAGAAGAACCTTGCCCGCTTGGGAATGACGGGAGTCTTTCCGATTTGGGGCTACGACACGCGCCAGCTTGTCGAGGACTTCGAAGACCTCGGGTTCAAGTCGATCCTCTGCTGCGTGCAGGGAGACAAGCTCGACGCGTCGTTCGCCGGGCGGCCGATCGGCAGGGCGCTGCTCGCCGATTTGCCTCAGGGTGTTGATCCGTGCGGCGAAAACGGCGAGTATCACTCGTTCGTCTACGAGGGGCCTATTTTCCGTCAGCCGATCGACGTGGAAGTGGGGCCGGTCGTCACTCGCGACAATCGGCACTATGTCGATTTGATTCCGGCGGGCTCGGCCGCAGCGGCGGTCGTCGAGAGCATTCCGCCGGTTCGTTAATTTTGTGAGCTTGGTTTTGTTGTCTGAATTCGAGGGAATTCAGCTACGCAGGAGATGAGAGAGTCATGTTGAATCCACGCACGATGACGCTGGTCACGATGGTGCTCGCCGCCGCCGTGACCCGAGTGATCCCCCATCCTTGGAACTTCACCGCGGTGGGCGCCATGTGCCTGTTCGGCGGGGCGATGTTTCACCGCCGCTGGGCGGCCCTGGCCGTGCCGATGATCGCGCTGCTGGTGAGCGACATCGCCATTGCTTATTTCCAGTACGGCGGCGATCTCTCGTCGATCACGCTGTTCAAGTACGTCCTGTTCGCCGCCATGGTCGGTATGGGCATGCTCCTCCGGGGACGGGCCACCCCGGCCAATGTCGGCGGAATGGCGGTCGCCGCTTCGGCGATGTTCTTCATCGCTTCGAACTTCGAGTACTGGCTCACTGGCGGGCTCTATCCGCTGACCCCCGGCGGCCTGCTGACCTGCTACATCGCCGCGATCCCGTTCGATCAGAACACGCTCTATGCGAACCTGTTCTACTCGGCGGTCCTCTTCGGCGGCCTGCACCTGCTGCAGCGCCAGTGGCCGTCGCTGCAAGGTCAATGGACGCCGGAACCGGCCGTCCTCAAAGCCTGGTAAGCGAACCGATCTCGCCACAACCACAGTAAGCAGCCGGAGGCGACCCGCCTCCGGGCCGCCCCGCGAGCAGACGCTG
>JAEZAS010000224.1 GCA_023430365.1 Planctomycetota bacterium | reverse complement strand
TGGGGTGTCGTGAGGCGGTACTCGAATCCGTCCTGCCAGGCCCGCTGCGGCCGGCCAAGCGGGCCGACGGCGAGCTGCGTTTTCGCGGCTTCGGCGCCGGGAGCCGGAATGTTGACCATCAGCTTCTGCAGCGGGATGCCCTGCATCGACATGCCGTCAGCCGGCTGTCCACCCGGCAGGTTCACACCGTAAACGGTGAACTGCCCGTTGCTGCCCGGAACCGTCGACGGCGGAAAGACGAAATCGACAAACGGTGTGGCCGCGACGGTCAGGCGATACACGTGATCCTGGCCACCGCCATAGACGGCGTCGCTCAGCTTGATCGTGTAGGTTCCCTCGGCCGGCGCTGTGAAGTCCAGCACCGGGTCGTCGCCGATCGTGTCCCGCATCCGCGCAATTTCCTTGCCGGCTGGGTTCAGCACGACGAGCGTCGGATCGAGTCGAGAGTCGATCCGCTGGGCCCAACAGTCGATCAGGACTCGCTCGCCAGCTTTCAACGGCAGTTTGAAGTGGTCGAACGAATTCGGATTCACCCGGCCGCTGACCGTGCTGCCCACGGTGATTTCCAGCGGCTTGTCCGGAGACTCGTTGCCTCCAGCATCGACGATCTCGTTCAGCGTGCCGATCACGAAGGGACGCGGGTTGCTCACGCCGAACCGGCCGACCGTGCGGGCTTCGTAGATTCCCGGAGGAACGTCCCCTGCGATCGTTACGGTGAACTGACCGTAGAGCGGTTTGGGGGTCTTTTCGAAGTCGGTCGGCGTCGACATCTTCACTGCCGCTGTGATTCCCGGGTGGGTGAACAACAGCTTGTCGGCTTCGTCGAGATCGACACCCCCAGCCGTCACCTCGATGGTCGCGCCCGGCTTAGCGCCCGGTGGAAAGACGGATGTCAATTGAGGCGCCGGCAGGCCTTGCTGCGCCAGGGCAGAGCGCCCTGCGATCAGGAGCAAGCCGATAGCGGCGGCACTGGCGAGCCAGCGAAGATTTCGGGAAGCGTCGTACTGCATAGAAACCGCTCCGATGTGGAGCGAGGCAGGCGGGATCAGCCTGCGCTCGCGTCGGTCGGTGGGAGGTGGTTTGTCGGATTACGGTGGGCTAGTGACAGGCGGGATTGCGTTCTGGCTCGCGAAGGGAGCTTCCGCTGTCGATCGTCCCAAGCCTCGCGACATGGGACGAAGACTGCGGGGCAAGCTCCGCTGCGAGTTTAGTGGTTGAACAGGAATTCCTTCGTGTTGATCAAAGCCCAAACGATGTCCTCGTAGGCCTTGTTCGGTTCCTTTTCGTTCTTCTGGATATGAGCCATCGCGATGGCCATTTCATCCGCTTGCGGCGGGCGACCAAAAGCGAGCAGGTACAGTTCCCGCAGCTTGACCTCGTGTGTCCGCGACGGATCACGGCCAAAAGTCGCGGCCCGGCCGTTGCCGCTGGTCAGCTTGCCCTGAATCTCGTTCGAGTTCAGCAGGTGCAGGCTCTGGGCGAGGTTGGCCTCGCTCGAACGCTCGCATTCGCATGCGCTGCTCGACTCCGGGCGGCCGAAGACAGTGAGGAAGTAGGATTGGAAGCCGTTGTCGGGCAATTGCACCGCGCGGGTGCCCAGCGGCACACCGTTGAAGTTCGTTTGCGTGCCCGTGACCTGATCGATCGCGTCGAGCAGCACTTCGGCGTTCAGACGCTTGGGATAGTAGCGCGAGTAGTTTTGCTTGTCGTCCTGATTCCACTCGTTCGGCTCGGCGCTGAGCTGGTAGGTCGTGCTGGTGCAGATCGTCCGGCAAAGCTGCTTCAGGTTGAATCCACTATCGACGAAGTTCTGCGCCAGGGCGTCGAGCAACTGCGGATTGCTCGGCGGGTTCGTCACCCGCATGTCGTCCTCGGGATCGACCAGTCCGCGGCCGAAGAAGTGCTTCCAGTAGCGGTTCACGAGCGAACGGGCAAAGAACGGGTTGTCCTTGCGAGCCATCCAGTCGGCCAGGGCATGCCGCGGGTCGTCGACTGGCGAGAGCTGGAGCGTTTCGCCACCGAGACCGGTCGGCTTGACCGCTTCTCCCGTCTTGGGATTAGGCGTCTGAGCCATGCCGGGACGATGGAAGATGCGTTCCTCGTTCTGGCGGTAGCCCTTCTTGCGCCCCACCTGAGAGAAGAAAGCCGCGAAGCCGTAGTAGTCCTGCTGGCTCCACTTCTCAAACGGATGGTGATGGCAGCGGGCACATTGGATGCGGAGCCCCAGGAATAGTTGCGCGGTGTCTTCCACCTGGGCGGACTGGTCCTTCACTTCCTTGTACCAAGCGACTTGCGGGAACTTGCCGACTTCGCCGCTGGCGGTGATCACTTCGCGGACGAATTGATCGTACGGCTTGTTTTCGTGCAGGCTCTGGCGAATCCAGTCGTAGAAAGCAAAGGTCGCTCGCTTGTCGAGCTCATCGCGCCGTTTGTTGCGGAGGATGGCGTTCCACTTGTTGGCGAAGTAGTCGGCATAGTCGGTGCTGTCGAGCAGGCGATCGACGGCTGCCACGCGTTTCTGCGAATTCTGGTCGGCGAGAAACGCTTCCGCCTCTTCCAACGTCGGCAGCCGGCCCGCGAGGTCGATCGTCACCCGGCGGAGGAACGTCGTATCGTCGCAAATGGCGGATGAGGGGAGGCCCAGGCTCTTGAGTTTGTTGAAGACGTGCTCGTCGACGAAGTTGTTCGGCGAGGGCATGTTTTCGGTCGCTACGCCGAGCGGAATCGTCGCTCGGGCCACGCCCACATGCCCCTGATAGCGGGCCATGATCGCGACGCTGCCGGTCAATTGGCCGGTCGTCATCAGGCCGGTGACGCTGCATTCGGCCATCTCGCCGTCGTTCGAGTCGAACTGCGTCATTCGCGTGACGTCTTCCATCGAACCGTCGCTGTAGTGCGCGATCACGACCAATTGTTGGGTCTGCTCGCGCTCCATCAGGCGTTCGGAGGGGAAGACCTCGATGTGAGTGACCTTCGGATCGCTTTCGCTGCCGTAGGGCATGCCTTGCTCGATCCAGCGGCGGAGCACGCGATAGGCGGGGGAATCGAACTCGATGCGTTGACCGCCGCCGTGCGGCAATCGCGCGGTCGCTTTGAGCAGCAGCAGGCTCTGATCGGGAGACGCCGGAAACAGACGCCGGCCGCGGCCTTCCTTCACCAGGTATTCGAAATCTTCTTTCGGCTCGAAGCCGAGCAGCGACAGTCGGAAGCCGTTTTGTCCGCCCGACTTGCCGTGACAGCCGCCGCCATTGCAGCTGTACTTGGTGAAGATCGGGGTGACCTGGTTCGGGAAGTTAATCGGCAGGTCGTGGACCAGGTGGGCCACCTGCACTTTGACCTCCGCCTGAACGCCCGATTCAGCCGCTACCTGAACGGTTGCCTCCCCTTCGGCGACGGGAGTGATGTAGCCGGATTCGTCCACTTTGACGATGCCCGGCGGTGTCGGCTGGTAGGTGACCTTGCGCGTCAGATCGCGTGTCTGGCCGCTGTCGTACTGGCCAGTTACGACGATCTGCTGACCGGCGTCTCGGCCATTGATGACAGCCACGACATCCTTGCCCCGTCCGGTGTCAGCCTGAATGGAGACGAGCTTGCCGGGATCGCCCAAGCCGGGAGCTTTCGGTTTGGCGGTTTCGTCTGCGGTAGCTCCGATGGCTGGGCCAGCCAACGCGAGTAGGACGACCGACAGACACGCGCTCGTGGGGGACAAGCGACGCATGGTGTTTCCTTCCAAGGGGGCGGGGAGGGGCAACAACTTTCCGTAGCCATGCAAATTGAGGTAGGCAATCGCCGATTATCACCGTGCTGGCACCCAATTGCAAGGAAACTTCAACATTTGTTGATGGGTTCCTTGCCGGAGCCGATTTGGCCGGCTGATTTCAGTCCCGAACCCAGCCAAAGCGGTGGTTCTGCGGGCCGCCAACTATCCAATGGCCGTTCCGGCGATGCGGGTTACATCGAAAATGCCAATCGTTTGGCCTGGCGCGGCGCTGCATTCTGCCACCCTGGAGGATCGCAGCGCGGTTTGCCGCAGGTCGCGATCGACGTTTCGACGGACGAGGGGAAGGCGGGCCAAACCCGGCCGACCGGCGCATGGCTTTTTGCAAAGACCTTTGTGAATTGTCCCTAAACGACTGATCGCTCATTCAACGAAAGTCGATGGTTAGAAAATGGTCGATTTAGCCTGTTTTTCGGGCAAAACGGCCCGTTTCCGGTCCAGCGGCGTTGCCCATTTGTGCAGGCCGACGTACGATGCGGCCGAAGCTCTTTGTTCCTGCCACTTTGCCGCGGCAAGAGACCGCTCTGAGACTGCATGAAACCGGTGCGCATCGAGGAATGGCAAATCTACCTGGATCTGGCGGCCCGGCTCTGCCGCGCCGGTCAGGCAAATGCCGTTCTCGTGATGCTCGTCGGACCCACCGACTGGGAAAAACTCCAGCAGCAGGTCGACGGCCTCAAGGTGGTGGTCGCCGCCGATACGCCTGAGGATCTGGCTGGGGCGGCCGAAGCGGGGCTCGACACGATCGTCCTCGACATGGAGGACTCCCCGGTCATCGAGAAGCTTACGCAGGCTTTGCTCACCGGCGTCGCCCGCGAAATTCTCGCTCCAGGGGCCGGCGTCGTCGTGGTTTACAGTGGTTTTGAGGCCGACACGCTCGACTCGATCAGCTTTATCCGGCTCGACGAGCACCTCGGCCGGCTCACCGCCCGCGACCTCCGCCAGCTGGAAACCAGCGTCCCGCTGGAGACGCTTAAAATGGTGGTCGATCTGGCGGTGGAAATCGGCCGGGAAGGTCGCGAAGGCAAAGCGGTCGGCACCATGTTCGTCGTCGGCGACACCCGCAAGGTGCTCGCCCACTGCCAGCCGGCGGGTTTCGATCCGGTCAAAGGCTACTCGCGGGCTGAGCGCGACCTGCACGACGCCCGGGTGCGCGAGGCGGTCAAGGAAGTGGCTGGGCTCGACGGCGCCTTCATCGTGGCTCCCGATGGAACGGTCGAGAAGGCCGCTCAAATCGTCGACGCCCCCTATGCCAACCTGACGCTTTCCAAAGGCCTCGGCGCCCGCCACTGGGCCGCCGCCGCCATCAGCCGGGCGACGCACTCGATTGCGGTCGTCGTCAGCCAGTCGGCGGGAACCGTCCGCATCTTCCAGAACGGCGAAGTCATGCTCCGCATCGAACCGTTCCGCCAGGCGATGAAGTGGAAGGACTTCGAGTACGAGCCGCCGTCGTCGGATGACGACGATTAGATGCTCCCAACGTTCGCATCGGTCGGCCGCTCCCCTGCGCCAGACCCATTCAATAGGCGACCCCTCTGATGATCGAGGTCCAACTCGCCAATCTCGACGATCCGGCCGATCAGGCGGCGACGATCGAGCTTCTCGACATGTATTGCCGGGACGAGTTCGGCAGTGGGTCGCCCCTTTCGGAGGAAGCTCGCGCGAATCTGATCCCAGGCCTCCAGGCTCACGGTGGGGCGAAGGTTTTTCTCGCCTGGGAAGGTGAATTGGCCGTTGGCCTCGCCATCTGCTTGGTCGGTTTTTCCTCGTTCCAGGGAAAACTGCTGATCAATATTCACGACATTGCCGTGCGCCCCGATTCGCGTGGACGCGGCATCGGCAGGGCGTTGCTGGCCGCGATCGACCAGGAAGCGAAGCGCTTGGGGTGCGGCAAGGTGACGCTCGAAGTGCGGAGCGACAACCATCGGGCTCAGGCGCTTTATGCCAGTCAGGGGTTCGAAAGTTCCCGGCCCGAAACCTGGTTCTGGACCAAACGCGTGAGCCAGTCGTAAGACACCAAGGAACTGAAAGCGATCACCGCCGGGGCGGCTCAAGTCGTCCGTTCGCCAAAGTATTCGGAGAGCAGCTTCTTGGGCACTCCGATATCAATGACCTCGACCGCGCCGAGATACGGAGTCGCAAGCGGATTGGCGAAGCCACGCTTGGGGGCCACGAAGGTACACGTGCAGTCGGCCCGCACCGTGGTCGGACTTGGAACGCCGGTGTCACAATCGAGCCCAGTCGGCAGATCGATCGCCAGCCGGCGAGCGGGATGGTCATTGAGCATCTGGATTACCGTGTCCCACGGCGAGCGTGGCGGCCCAGAGGCTCCGGTTCCCAGCAGCGCGTCGACGAGCCATTGAGCGCCGGCAAGTGCCCGCATCAACGCATTCGGGTCGAAGTTTCCTGCGAGTTCCAGGGTTGGAATCTCGCACTTTTGCAGGATTGCAAAGTTGCTCGCCGCATCACCGCGAAGCGCAGTTGGATCGCCCAGCAAGACGACCTGCACCTGCGCTCCGTGCAACTCCAAGTGGCGCGCGATGACGAACCCGTCGCCGGCGTTATTGCCGCTTCCGCAGACGATGACCACCTTCGCCTGGCAGCCCAGCCGGCAGAGGACGTCGGCGCATCCCCGCCCGGCGTTTTCCATCAGCACCAAACCCGTCATCCCATACTCGTCGATCGCCCGGCGATCGATCGAGCGAACCTGATCGCGAGACAGGCTGTGCTGAGCAGGAAAGAGTGCTGACAACGGACCGCCCTTTCGTTGGTTCCTGGCTAAGATAACAATAGAGAGGAGGGCAACAACCGGAGGGCATCTCTGCCGCCCGCGGGGGTTGCCGTGATCGCCGAGGTTGTGAGAACTGACGATGCCGATCTACGAATATCATTGCCCGAAGTGCAAGTCGGAATTTGAGTTGTTGATCCGTGGCGAGGAGGCCGCCGAGTGTCCGTCGTGTCATTCGCAGCGTGTCGAGAAACTGCTGAGTGTGCCCTCCGCGCCCGGCAGTGGTGGGCAGGAGCTGCCCATGTGTCGGCCGATGCCCAGCGCCGGCTGTGGACTGCCTCAGTGCGGCATGGGCCAATGCGGGATGCAGTAGCGTCCTCCGCCGGGACGCCCAAATAGGACTGAAGCGCAATGCGAAAAGCGGGCGAACCCGTTGTCATCTATCGCGCCGCCAATACGCAGCAAGGGAACCTGCTGCGCAACTTGCTCGAAGAGCAGGGCATTGCCGCTTGGGTGCAGAACGATTTAATTCAGGCGGCGGCCGGCGAACTGCCGCTCGGCTGGCGGGGTGACTGCCAGGTGGTCGTGCGCGACCTCGATGCTGAGGAGGCCCGCCGCCTGGCTCTCGACTTCGAACGCCAACTGCGACACGACATCGTCGACAGTTCTGCCGACGAATTGCCGGACAAGTCGGCTTCCGAAACATGGAAAGATTGGCCAGCGTGTCCCAGCTGTGGCGAGCGGAGACATGCCCGTTGCCCGATTTGCGGCCTGGCTGGCGACCAATTTCCGCTGGCCGATCTAGAAGTGAGCCCGCAGGGACAACAAGTGCTGCTGCTGTGCGAGGAGTGCGACGAGCCGTTTCGGCCGGAGTTTTATCGCCTCTGCCATCGCTGCGGACACGATTTCGGCGAAGGAATTCGCCTGGCCTCCGATGGGCGCGTGCTCAGCGAATCCTTGCCTGAACTCGATTCTCGCAAAGCCTGGCTACTGACTGCTGGCCTGGCCGTTATCGGAGGCTTGCTGGCCGCCTACTTCTACTT
>JAEZAS010000175.1 GCA_023430365.1 Planctomycetota bacterium | reverse complement strand
TGTTCGGTTCGGTTACTATCCCCCATTGCTCTTGATAGGGCGGGGCTCTCGAAGCTCCCGCGCTTGCCTGTGCCAAGCCAGGAGCCATGGAACTCTCCGCGGAAAGGATTCCACGCGATGAGCCTCTCACTCGCCGAACTCGCCCGCCTGCTCAATGGGCAGTTGTATGGGCCCGGGGACATTCAGCTCACCGGAGCGGCCACGATTGCCTGCGCCCGGCCCGGGGAAATCACGCTCGCGGACAACGCCAAGCTCGAGCCTCAATTGAGTCGCTGCCAGGCGTCGGCGGTGATCGTGGGCGCCGACTTCCATCCCGACGACAAACCGTACATCGTGGTCGACGACGTCCATCGCGCCTTCGCGCAAGTCGTCCAACACTTCAATCCACTTCGCCCGCTGCAGCCGTGCGGCATCTCGCCGGCCGCTTGGGTCGCCCCGACCGCAAGAATTGCCGAGGGGGTCGACATCCATCCCCAAGCGTACGTGGGCGAGGATGTTACGATCGGCCCCGGCACGGTGATCTATCCCGGCGTGCGGATCATGAACAACAGCCGGATCGGCGCCGGTGTAACGATCTTTCCGAACGCAGTGCTCTACGAGAACACGGTGGTCGGCGACCGGGTGAACATCCACGGCGGCGCGGTGATCGGAGCCTATGGCTTCGGTTATTCAACGGTCGACGGCCAGCATAAGCTCTCGTCGCAACTCGGCTGGGTTGAGATTGAGAACGATGTCGACATTGGCGCTTGCACGACGATCGATCGCGGCACCTATGGGCCGACCCGCATCAGCGCGGGGACGAAGATCGACAACCAGGTGCAGATCGGCCACAACTGTCGGGTCGGTAAACACAATCTGATCTGCTCGCAGACCGGACTCGCTGGAAGCAGCTCGACCGGGGACTACGTTGTCATGGCTGGCCAGGTGGGCGTGCGGGATCACATCCACGTCGGCGATGGCGCTGTGCTCGGCGGCCAGGCTGGGGTGATGTACGACGTTCCGGCGGGACGTCGCTACTTTGGTTCGCCGGCGACGGAAGAGAAGCACCAGTTCCAGTGTGTCTCTCTGATGTTGAAATTGCCAACGATGCGGAAGCAGATCATCGAACTGCAGCGAACCATCGGTGAGCTCACCGGCCAGAACGAACCGCATCACGAATCACCTTCGCAGCCAGCCCAAGATGCGGCCTGACGTTCCGAGATGGCGACGCTGCTTGACAACAATCCGATGCCCTCGTCCGCTTCCGTACCGGCGCGTGTTGGACTGATCGCCGGTTGGGGGCGTTTGCCGATCGTCGTTGCTCAGGCGCTCAAGCAACAAGGGCACTCGGTTTACTGCGTGGGCATCCACGGGCATGCCGATCCGGCGCTGGCGGAGATTTGCGACGACTACTTTCCCAGCGGTGTCGCCAAGCTCGGTTCACATCTGCGGTACTTTCGCCGGCGGGGCGTTCAGGAAGCGACGCTCGCAGGAAAGATCCACAAATCGAAGATCCTCTTCGGTCGCTTCGGTTGGCTGACGCTCGTTCCCGACCTGCGCACGATCCGCACCTTTCTTCCCATCTATATCCTGCGGAAGAAAGACCGGGCGGACGACACGTTGCTGACGACCATCGTTGAGGAATATGCCCAGGAAGGCATTCGCCTGGCCCCTGCGACCGATTTTGCTCCGGAGTTGCTCGTGAAGCTCGGACCACTCACCCGCCGCGTCCCCACCCCTGCCCAGCAGCAGGACATCGCCTTCGGCTGGCGGCTGGCCAAGGAAATCGGGCGGCTCGATATTGGTCAAAGCGTCGCCGTGAAGGGTCGAGCGGTGATTGCCGTCGAAGCGGTTGAAGGGACCGACGAATGCATTCGTCGCGCCGGGCAGCTATGTCCGCAGGGCGGTTTCACCGTCGTGAAAGTGGCCAAGCCCCAGCAGGATATGCGTTTCGACGTGCCGACCATCGGCACCGGCACGATTGAAATGCTGGTCGCAGCCGGAGCGAAGGTCTTGGCCATTGAAGCCGGCAAAACGATCGTCCTCGATCAGCCGGACGTCATCCGCGAAGCGGAAATACATGGGCTCACGGTCGTCGCCATTGAGAACGGCGAAGTGTGAGAGGTTAAAAAGCAGCGGCGACGTAATCCACGTCGAATCGCTCCGCTACTTCCAGGCGAAGGCCTCGCCCGTCAATCGCTCAAAGGCCTCGATGTACTTCTCTCGAGTCCGCTGTACGACCTCGTCGGGCAACATCGGCGGCGGGCTGTTCTTGTCCCAGCCGGTCGTCTCCAGCCATTCGCGGACGAACTGCTTGTCGTAGGATTTTTGTGCTCGCCCGGGCTGATACTCGTCGGCCGGCCAGAATCGGGAACTGTCCGGGGTGAGCACTTCGTCGATGAGGATCCACTGGCCGTCGAAGCGGCCCCACTCGAACTTCGTATCCGCGATGATGATCCCTCGACTGCGAGCATGTTCGGCTGCCCGACGGTAAACCTCGACGCTGCGGTCGCGCAACTCAGTCGCCGTTTCCTCGCCGACGATTTCCACCATCCGCTCGAACGAAATATTGATGTCGTGCCCCGAATCTTCCTTGGTTGCCGGCGTGAAGATCGGAGAGGGCAACTCCGAGCATTGCTTCAGTCCCGAGGGGAGCGAAACGCCGCACACGCTGGTCGATTGTTGATACTCCTTCCAGCCGGACCCTTCCAAGTAGCCGCGCACGACGCATTCGATCGGTGCGACTTCGGCTTTGCGAACGATCATGCTCCGCCCTACCAGTTGGGCCCGATCGTCCCCTAGCGGCAAGTCGCTCGCCGTCACGTCCAGCGAAAGCAGATGATTCGGGATTTCGAGCTGCCGAAGCCAGAAGGCGCTCAGCTGAGTCAGGACCCGCCCCTTGTCGGGAATGCCGTTGGGCATCACCCAATCAAACGCACTGATCCGATCGGTCGCGACCAGCAGCAGGGAGTCGCCCAAATCGTAGATATCTCGCACCTTGCCGCGCCGCACGGGGAGCCCTGCAAGATTGGTTTGCAACAGCGAATTCATAGGGTCAGGAACTCAGGATGTGGGGCGGATAACCGGATCGAGCGGGCGCCATTCTCGCGCTGCCCGCGGGGCTGGATCGCGTCCGCAATATACCACCCCCTGCCCCGCCGCCGAGCGTCCGTTGAACGCATTGCCCGAGTGCACTAAACTCCAATCCCATACCGTCGAGTGGCCGCGAAGGCCTTGGCCTCGCCGGCTC
The DNA here is from genome assembly GCA_023430365.1 of Planctomycetota bacterium. Taxonomy (GTDB): domain Bacteria; phylum Planctomycetota; class Planctomycetia; order Pirellulales; family Pirellulaceae; genus JAEZAS01. Next base: position 6,839 of record JAEZAS010000175.1, on the reverse strand, counting down.
TCGTTAGGCGCGCTTCGCGGGGTTTTGCCCAGCATGGGTCAGTTGCGGTTTGTCATTCCTCGCCCGGAGCGAATTGCGCACGACGCCCCCCAGCGAGCCTACTTCGCTGGTGTCGAGGGAGTTCCGTGGGAATGCCGCAACTCCTATCAGGACGGCCTCTTATCGCTTGAACGCGACACCCGCGAGTCCGGCAATCTTCACTGCCCCTGGAGCGTCCCGGGCCACGGCGAATGGATGCTTTCCTCGGCCAGCCTGATGGAGCGAGTCCGCCCCTATAACCTGCCGGTGGAACTGGCCCGCGGAACAATCAACCGCCTCCGCAATCAGTCCCATCTCTGGCAAACGGCCGGAATGCAGCTCGGCGAGCCTTTCCTGGCCGCTCTCAAGCAGGCGATGTTGGAGTTCGGCAAAGCCGCCTCCAGCCAGTCGAATCCCGTTCTCGCCAGTGACCACGCCGACACAGCCCTAACTCACGCCTTCGCGGCCCTGAAGCTCCTCGGTCAGGACTACACCAACCAGGTGCTTGCCATCCGCCGCGGCAACGGGGTTTCGCTCAGTACGCTGATCGGCGCGCGGATCGAAGCGGTTCCTGAAGGGACCATGGCGACCTCAACGCTTGCCGCGTTCAACACCGCCCTGCTCGCTCCCTGCTGGCGGGAGATCGAAGCCACCGCCGGTCAACTTCGCTGGGATTCGCTCGACCGCCAGGTGCAGTGGTGCAAGGACCACGGCCTGCGGATTTGCATGGGGCCGCTCATTTCGCTCGATGTCCGCAACGTTCCCGACTGGCTCTACCTGTGGGAAGGGGATTTCGAGGAACTGGAGGGCTACATCGGCGGATTCGTCCAAGCGGTCGTGCAGCGCTACAAAGGTCGGATCCAGCTCTGGGACGTGGCAGCCCGGATGAACCTGCGGGGTTCCATCGACTTCTCCGAGGAAGAACGGCTGAAGCTCGTGGTCGAAGCCCTGCAAAAGGTCCGCGCCCTCGATAGTCGCACACCGACCATCGTCAGTTTCGATCAGCCGTGGGCGGAATACATCGCGAGGGAGGATCAGGAACTCAGCCCGCTGCACTTCGCCGACACGCTGGCCCGCGGCGAGCTCGGATTGGCGGGCATCGGCCTCGAGATGAATATCGGTTACACCCCTGGTGGCACCCAGCCGCGCGACTGCCTCGAAGTGAGTCGTCAGCTGGATCGGTGGACTCAAATCGGCCTGCCCCTCTGCGTGTTTTTGACAATTCCCAGTTCCTTGGACGCTGATCCGCTCGCGAAGCTCCCGTCGCGCCCTCTTCCTCTCTGGATGCCCAGCGGCATGTCGGCCCGCACTCAGCAGGCCACGGTCGACTGGCTCTTTCCACTGCTCCTGGCCAAGCAAGCGGTCCAGGCGATCATCTGGAACCAGCTGCGCGACGACCTGCCGCACGATTTTCCGCACGGCGGCCTGTTTGACGCTCGCCGCCGGGCCCGGCCGGCTTTGCAGTCGATCATCGATTTCCGTCGGCAGTTCATCGGGTAAGATAGTTAGCCAGCTAACGAAACCGCTGTGGGTAAGGTTTCGTTCTTGATGCCTCGTCTTTGAAATTGTCATGCAAGCTCTGAGCCTTTCCGATGTCGAAGCCATAGTGCGCCTGCTCGCTCTGACCGGCGATCCAACCGTCGATCAACCGATCCGCGAGCGCAAGCGAGCCTTGCTCGAAGGGGTTGCCCGGGTGATCACAGCCGACGTTTGGCTCTGGTCGACGGTGGCTCGGCATGAGAAGGTCGAAGGCAACGTCGCGGCGCTGAGCCTGATCGATGGCGGCTGGCGGGACGACACCGAACGAGTGGCGTTCACCCGCTATGTCACCGATCCGGAAACCGCTCTTCCTGGGCACGAACCGGTCACCGAATTGGTCCGCCTGGGGCAACATTTCACCGTCCGCCGCGAGGAGCTCTACAGCCCGCAGCAATGGGAGCTCCTCGAACGCACGTTTTATGCAACGGGCCTTCGCGATTTCATTTCTTCGGTCTATCCCATCAACGACGACTTCTTCAGTGGCATCGGTTTCTATCGCCGCGACCCCAACCAGCCGTTTACCGAGCGTGACAAGACCATCGTGCATGTCGTGTTCCAGCAAGTGGATTGGCTTCACCGCGACGGAGCGGCGGCTCCGGCGGGGACCACAGTGCTGCGACTCACCGGCCGGGAGCGACAGGTTCTTCTCTTCCTGCTCAGCGGCGACAAGCGCAGGGACATCGCCCAGAAGCTGGAACTAAGCGAGCATACGATCAGCGACTATATGAAGAGCATCTACCGCCAGCTGCGAGTCAACAGCCGCGCGGAATTGCTCTCGCTCTTCATCTCGGGCGGTCGGCCTAAATGGTAACGGACAACGACATCTCCACCCTGACAAACCTGCCAACGACCAAACCGGTTTAGCCTCGTCCGTTGCCTACGACCGCGGGTTCACAAACTCCTGTCGCGAGATTTCTCCGTCCTCATTCACATCGAAGCGGATGAACCGCTTTGGCGCCTCGTCCGGATCAGGCTGATTCGCCAGGAACTCCTCTCGCGAAAGCTTGCCGTCGCCATTCTTGTCCTTGCGCTGAAAAAGCGTTGCTCGATTGACCTTCGATTTGCCGGAGGCGGGCTTTTTCGGGTCCAGCAGCTTGAGCCCCTTGGGATGCGGCTTGGCAAGTTGGTCGCGGATCAATTTCGAGTGCTGCACGACGACCGCTTCGAATTGGGAATCCGCGGCCACGTTCACCGTTTCGCCCGGATCGTCCCGCAGGTCATACAATTCACGAGCAACCGCCTTTCCCTCCGCGTTCTGCCATTCGACATAGCGCCAGCGGTCGGTACGAACCGCGTGGCCGAGCATCGGCCCATGCTCTTTCGTCGAGCGAGGATACACCTGAAAGGCCACGCCCGCTTCCGAGTCCCCTGCCCCGCTGCGGTCGAGCAACCGGATCAGGCTTTCGCCCTGCAAATGACTCGGCATTTCAATGCCGGCCAGTTCGCAGAGCGTCGGATAGACGTCGACGAACTCGGTGATGACCGACGTCCGCTCCCCTGCCCTCTTCCCGGGCGAGGCAATGATCAGCGGCACTCGCGTCGCTTGTTCATAGTTGGTGTGTTTGCACCAGATTCCATGATCGCCCAGATGCCAGCCGTGATCCCCCCAGAACACCACGATCGTATTGTCGGCCAGCTTTAGTTCATCGAGCGCATCAAGGACTTTCCCAAGCTGCGCGTCCATGTAGCTCGTCGCTGCATAGTAGCCGTGAATGAGTTGCCGCGTCTGTTGCTGGTTGATCGGTCCGGTCTTGGGCATTCCGGCATACTGCCGCAGTTCGCCGCCGAATTGCGGTGCAAAAGCGGGCGCATCTTTCGGCGGCGCGGTGACCTCGGGCATCGGCAACTTCGCCGGGTCGTACAGATCCCAGTACTTCTTCGGTGCACAGAACGGCAGATGTGGCTTCAGAAAGCCGACCGCCAGGAAAAACGGTTCCTCCGGCTTCGCCGCAGCAGCCTTCAGGCGGGCAATAGCCTCCTCGGCAATCTTCCCATCGCCGTACGCATTGTCGGGCACATCGGCCGATTCAAACGCCGCTCCGCGAGGCAGCTTGCTCACATCGCCTCCCTGGTTGGCGAACAAGGCCTCCTCGCGCGTGAGCTGGGCTCGATTCTCCGGCAGCGCGTAGCCGATCGATTTAGCCCGGAAATGCGGTACGCTCCACGACGCTTCGTCCTCGTGGTTCCCGTGCCCCACATGGAACAGCTTCCCCAAGGCCTCGGCCCGCCAGCCGTGCTGCTTGAAGTGCTGCGGCAACGTCACCACATCCGGCACGCTCCGGCGAAAATTCGTCCCCAGGTCATAAATCCGCAACGTCTGTGGCCGCAGCCCCGTCAGCATCGCGTTGCGACTCGGCGAGCACACTGCCTGCATGCAATACGCCCGGTCGAACTGCAGCCCGCGAGCCGCTAGCCGATCGATGTTCGGCGTCTGCGCCATCGAATCGCCATAGCTGCCGATCGTTGGCTTCAAGTCGTCCACCGCGATGAACAACACGTTTGGCCGATCCGCAGCCGACGCCCACGATGCCCCGATCAGCATCCAAGAGATCACGACAAGAGCTCGACGCACGGCTGACCCTCCGGAGAGATCGCGGCGGCAGCAAACCGCTCCCGCCTGGCTCCGATGATATCCAACAGGCCGAGCTCTGTCGCTCTCTTAGGACAACGACCATCGCAAACCGAGGCTAGTTTTCCCCTTCCTCGGCGTTTGCATCCCCTTCCTTGGCCGGCTCGATCACGGGCACCTCAACGGTCCGTTCCTCGGTCCTGACCGTCGGGCCAGCCACATCGACATCCGGAACATTTCCCGGATCGCCCTTCACATCCACATCGACCGACGGTGCCCGTCCGTCCTCGGCCACATCGACATCGCAGCCCGCCAGCCCCCAAGTCAGCATCAAACCACAGCACAAAATTCCCAAGCGTTTCATGGCATCCCTCTCGGTGTCTCATCCCAGTTGCAATCCTCCGGCGGGCAGCCAGCCGCCCCAGTGGCGGCGTGGCCCGACGCCCGCCGGACCTGCGAGAGGCCAATGCAAACTCAGGGCCAAGTCGTTCCGCCGTCCCGCTTCCACAACGCTTCCGCTCTTGTCGCGGCAGGCTTTTACTAGGGGGTGGCAACACAGGTTTCACAACCCCTTGCGCGCCGCCCCCAAAAGCCGCAAACCAATCAGCCCGTAGCACATACGCCAAACCACGCCACAAGCTTCACAACACCTCGCCACGGTTTCACAACCCTTCCTTACTACCCCCCTTCTGGCTACTTTTCACAACAGCTAGCCGGCTCCCCTGCGTCCAACTCGGCCGACCCTCACCATGGCTACCGCAGATCGCGCGGCCAGACGACCACCAGCGATCCGCGAGAAAAAGCCAACCCACCAGCCTACCACACATTGACAAATATATCAATAGTTTATCAACACAAACACACAAGCTGGCCGATTATGCCGTGGCCCGGCATCGTGGATAGTTAAGGCAGCCCCAAAAGGTTTGCCCGGCGCGAGGCCCCTTGGCAGCGACGCGCTGGACCATGGGTATGCCGCACTTCACGCACACAGGCGGACTGTCCGGCGCGGCAAGGGACGCTACAGCAGGTTGCGGAGGCGGGACGAGATAAGGGGTGAGGTCGGCGGCGATCTGCTGCGGGTTGTAGGCGGCACGCACCGCGAACCGGACCAACGGGAGCCCCGCCGCTTCGAATACCCGGTCGACAAGCACATCGCGTTCAACGCGTTTCGCCTGTCGGTGGCTCGAATCGTCCAGCTCAATCGCCAGCAGCGGACGCATCGTCGCCGGATCGCATAGCAGAAAGTCGACATGCTTTCGATCAATTCGATTGTGGGCGCCGCGATTCTCATTCGGCCGAGGAACATAGAACAAATCCGCCAGCCGCACTTTGCAGGCGATGACTGTCCGCGCTCCCACAGCCGTTTGCAGCACCCGAAAAAACGACAGCTCTGCAGCCGACAAAAAATCATCGCGAAGCCGATACGGCAGCGCCTCCGCAGAGTCGCTACGGCCGCGGCCAAACTTCAGGAGGTTGAAGATTGCTAACAAGCAACCACGGGGTTCATTCGAACTCATCAACCACTCCCATCGGACCTTGAATGCAACGAAACGAAACCCCAAACGTTTCGAACGCTCGCTATCGCTATCGCCCCTGCTCCGTCGACCTGGCATACATCTTGCGCAGCAGCCAGATCTCCCCTTGGTGACAGGCCTCATCGTGCAGGCCGTGGACGAGCAGGTAGCGGAGCGAGGCATCGTGGGGCGGCCCAAGGACCTCCGCCAGCCGCTCCGGAGTCAGGGCCTCGATCGCCGCGACCAGTCGTGACAGTTGCTCGCGCAAGGCGGCGACCACGTCGGCCACCGCAGGCCACTCGCTGACGGTTCGCGGCTGGCTATCCCAGCCGAATTTCTCGAACCAGCCGTCGGGCAACTGCGGCGGCTGGTTCGTAGCGGGACTAACACACAGGTGCTCGACCACGACGAGCGCATGCCCCGCGTGCCAGAGGATCGAATTGCACATCCCCGGCGCGGCGAACCGCGCCAGTTCGTCGGTGACGTCTTCGAGCAGCCACAGCGTCTTGGCGCGGACCTCATACGCGAGTGAAACCAGAGAGTCGTCCATCGGGCGCCGCCTCATTGCGAAGATGCCGTGAAGATATGCCGAGAAGATACGGTTGAATCGATCGCTCGGCGCGATTGTAATGACTCTGGATTTTGCCGGGACACTCCCCGCGCAGAATCTTCTTGCCCGGCGCGCGAAGAAACACCGTTCGTCTCGAAGGTTGGTCCCATCGAACAGGAGCTGATCCCATGCCTCTCCACACGGCCCCGCTGTCTCGTCGTTCGTTTCTCGCTCAGAGCGCCGCCGTGGTGGCTGGGCTGACCGTCGTCCGGGTCGGCTGGGGCGAGCAGCCTGGTTCGAACCCGCATACGCTCGCGCTGCTGTCCGATACGCACATCCCCGAGTCTCCCACGGTCGTCGCCCGCGACGTGAACATGACCAACAACCTGCGGCAGGTGGTTCGCGAGGTCACCAGCCTCGAAACCAAACCGGCGGGCGCGATCATCAACGGCGACTGCGCCTACCTGAAGGGTCAGCCGGCCGATTACGCCAACCTGGCGAAGTGTGTGGCTCCGCTCGACGAGGCGGGCCTGCCGCTGCACGTGACGATGGGCAACCACGACGACCGTGGCCCGCTCTATGAGGCTCTGAAGTCCCAAAAGCCCGACCGGCCGGTCGTCGATTCCAAGCATGTGACGGTCATCGAGAC
>JAEZAS010000123.1 GCA_023430365.1 Planctomycetota bacterium | reverse complement strand
CGCCGGGGCGGCAGAGGTAGTAGTCCTGCACCTTGCCTTCGCTATCGCGCTGGCGAACGCTGCCGATCGCGATGCCGAGCACGATGCCGGTGAACTGATCCTTCTCGGGATCGAACTTGTTCTCGGCACTCGACGGATTGGCTGCGGCTGCGGCGGCAAACGGGTCCTGCGGCGGACCGGCAGCCGAGCCCGAGGCGACGGCGTCGTTGCCGCTCGCAGAGCCCGTCGAAGCGGTCGCCTGCTGGCCGGCCTGGAACGGGTCCTGAGGCAGGGCAGGGGGAGCGTCGGGCAGGCCTTGAGCTGCGCGCAACTGGCGCTGCTGCTCTTCGAACTCTTTTTCGTAGCGGGCCTTCAAGCGGCGATAGCCCCAGCCGGACGGCGGAAGCTGGTGGTCGGCGTCGCCGTAGCCGTCCGCTTCGCGGAGGTTGAACGAGAGCTGCTTGCGGTTCTCGGGATGAAGCAGGTATTCGCGAAAGTCGCTGACGCTGGCGTAGGTCTGCTCGTCGACGCCGATGAGGCTTACCTGGCGAGTGATCCATTGGCCGCGGACGTTGATGTTGATCATCGCCGGCACGTGGACCGCCGCGGTCATCCCGACGAGATCGTCGCCGACAATCTTGCGGATCTCGTTCTGATGCCACAGCGGATCGGCAAAGCCGTCCATGCTGTGCGACTCGAGCACGACATCGGCGAGGATGCCATGCAGGCGGATGTGCATCTCGTGAGCAAAGCCCGCCATGACGCTGTTGACGACAATCAGCGTACCGACGCCCAGCGTGACCGAGACGATCGAAGCCAGCGCAATGTAGCGCGTGCGAAGATAGCGCCAGGCGAGAAGCAGTTTGTACATGTGACAGCCGTCCGTGGCTTCAGGGCAGGAGGGATCAGGGATAAGAGATAAGGGAAAAGGGGGAGCGGAAGCAAGCTCATCCTTGCTCTGTCCGCCGCATTCTTGCCTGCAATGTGATCTGAGCCGCTGCTAGCATCTTGTCAACTTCCTGACAGGCGCGGGTTGCCAGGTGGGCTCGTTCGTCCGTGATATACCGCCTCCGGCGTGCGACTTCGAGCAGCGTTTGCAGCTCCGCAAGAGAACCACGGGAGTACGCTAAATGCCGAAGGTAGTCGCGAGTGGTCGCTCGCTCATGACCCTCGGCAATGTTTGCAGGAACCGATACGGCCGCTCGACGGAGTTGGCTTGCAAGGCCGTAGAGTTCGTGCTTTGGAAAAGACTCGGTGGAATCGTAGATGAAGTCAGCGAGATCAAGTCCTTTCTGCCAAACGACAAGATCTCGGAAACTTCCCATCTCTTTTCCCTTTTCCCTTGTCCCTTATCCCTTATCTCTCGTCTCCGCCGCCTCCGGCCTTAGCAGCGGGAACAGGATCACGTCGCGGATGCTGGGGGAGTTGGTCAGGAGCATGACGAGGCGGTCGATGCCGATGCCGAGGCCGCCGGCTGGGGGCATGCCGTGCTTCAGGGCGCGGATGAAGTCGTGGTCCATCTTGGCCATCGAGTCTTCTTCGTTCTGGCCTGCTAGCTGGGTGCGGAAGAGTTGCTCCTGCAGATCGGGGTCGTTCAGCTCGGTGTAGGCGTTGGCCACCTCCATGCCGTGGACGAACAGCTCGAACCGCTCGGCGACGGCAGGGTTGCTCGCCTTGCGCTTGGTGAGCGGGCAGATGCTAGCGGGGTAGTCGATGACAAAGATCGGGCCGATGAGGGCGTCCTCGACCTTCTCCTCAAACACCTCGCTCTTGATGACGTCGGGGTGCTTGCCCGCCGTCTCGAAGCCGATCTTCTCGGCGAGCGCCTTTACGCCCGCTTCGTCGGTCGGGTCGACGCCCGTGTGCTCCTTGAATAGTTCGTCGTAAGTGCGGCGGGCGAACGGCGGGGTGAAGTCGATCTGCTTGTCCCCCCAAGGCCGGACGTATTCCGGATTGTTCGGGTCGGGGCTGATCGCCTTGATTGCGTCGCAGATGATGGCCTCGGTCAGGTCCATCATCGTTTCGTAGTTGCCGAACGCCTGATAGACCTCGAGCATCGTGAACTCGGGGTTGTGGCGTGGGCTGAGTCCTTCGTTGCGATAGACCCGGCCGAGTTCATAGACCCGCTCCATGCCGCCGACGAGCAGCCGCTTCAGGTGCAGCTCGAGAGCGATCCGCATGAACAGGTCGATGTCGAGCGCGTTGTGGTGGGTGGTGAACGGCCGGGCTGCGGCGCCACCGGCGATCGAGTGGAGCGTGGGGCCTTCAATTTCGCAGTAACCCTGGCCGTTGAGCGGGGCGCGGATCGAGCCGACGACCTTCGTGCGCTTCAGGAAACGGTCGCGCACGCCGTCGCTGTACGCCAGGTCGAGGTAGCGCATCCGCTGCCGCAGTTCGGGATCGGCGAGGCCGTGATGCTTGTCCGGCGGCGGGGCGAGGCTCTTGGTGAGGAAGTGCAGTCGCTCGGCGAAGATGGTCAGTTCGCCCGTCTTGGTGTACTTCAATTCGCCGTCGACGCCGACGATATCTCCCAGGTCGAAATTCTCGGCGAGGTTCCAATCGTGGTCGCCCACTTGGGCCTTGCCGATGAACAGCTGGATGTTGCCGGTCCAGTCCTCGATGTTGACGAAGCGGAGCTTGCCCGTGTCGCGCTGCAGGACGATCCGGCCGGCGGCGCGAACCTTGGGACCCTTCAGTTCCCCTTTGCCCTGGTCGGCCATCCACTGGCGGAAGTCGACGGTGAGCGATTCGCGCTCGGGCACATCGACCGATTCGCCCGTTTCCTTGGCGAACTTGATCTCGCCCCGGCGGGTCCGGAGCTCGCCGATCAGCTGACGATCGTCGAACCGCTGGCCCCAGGGATCGAGGCCCAGCTCGGTGATCTTGCGAAGCTTCTCCCGGCGCGAAGCCTCGTGCATGCCGAGATCGGCGGTGTCGGGGGCGGGGGAGGACGATTCGTCGGGCGCAGCCATGAGCGGAACAAACCTTCAGGCAAAACGGAGCAATTTCGAAGTAAATCGAAGAATCGCAACATTTTAGTAGCCGCGAAAGGGGGGTCAACGTCAGTGCGCGCGGCGGAGGGGCTCAATCGGATTGCGCTGCTAGGGATTCAGCCTTAGCTCGGCGACCACGAGCCGGTGATCGGAGTGGGTCATGGGCCGGGCGCGGCAATCGACGGCCCTTAGCTGGTCGCTCGCCCAGATTTGATCGATCCGGTGAAAAGGGAACTCGCTAGTGATCGTATTCCCCCAGCCGCGGCCCGCTTCGCCGAAGGAGTCTGTTAGCCCCGGTCCAAGCAGCCCAAAGATCGCGTCTCCCGCCGGCGCATTGAAATCGCCGGCAACAATAACCGGCCGGTCGGGCGGAACTTCCTTGAGCCGCTCCAAGGCGGCGGCAAGCTCCTTGCGCTGAAGCTGGCGATGTGCTGTCTGCGCCCGCCAGCATTCCGGCGACCAAAGGTCGATCCGGACCGCCGGCGGGGATAGTCGCAAACAAACGACATCGACGGTCGGCCCTTTGTCGAGCTGCACCGTGCAATGCATAAATGCGCCGAATGCAGTCCGCGACGCATAGAGCACTTGGACGGATCCCTGCGCGAGCACCCCTACATCGCCACCATGCGCTCCGCCGTCACGACGACCGAAATGCCGTTCGGACAGGGCCAGTAGCACGGGCTCTGCCGGCGACTCCTGCACCAACAAGATATCTGGCGACATCGCCGCACTCTCTTCGACCGCCCGAGCTTCACCGCTGCAATTGACGGTAATCACGCGGATCATGCTTGAGCAGCTTGCGGAGCGGGCTTGGACTTCGGGAGCGGGCAAGATCGACCGAATCAATCCACGCGGCTCATCACCGAACACCGCAAAGTAAGCCATCCAGCAACCTACAACGCCGATCACCCAGCGGCGGGGCGCCCATCGCAGCACGATTCCCGGCAATAAAAGTCCAGGTACCAGCCACGCCCAAACTGGAAAGACAGTTACCGCGGCGCAGGAGTCCGGGCGATGGGCGTAACAAATCGACAAGCACGCGCACACGATCAAAGACATCGTGATGGCGACGGCGGCGGCAATCGCCTTCCAACTCCTTCGCACTGAAGCGGCTGGTTCGATGACGGCCGAATTCATCGGTTGAACTCCTCAGATCGCAAAGAGCTTTCAGCAGGTCACGCCGGCGATCGTCGAAACGATGCAGAGGGGCCGAGGGGCAAAGGGGCAAAGAGATAGGCAGAGGATTGAAGGTCGAGGGCGGGAGGACGATAAACGCCGAAGGCGTTTCCTGTCAAAGCCCAGGGTCGCGCAGCGCACCCTGGGTCACGGATCAGGGCCCAAAACCGGAAACCCTGAAAGGGTTCCATAGGTCCAACGCGGTTGCGATCAATCCCACACATACCGCTCGTCGATTGCGACGCCGTATTTGTGGCACATCCGCTGGAACTCGTCCTGGAATGACTCCTCGCGGTGATGTTCCTCCTGATCGCGGATGTACTGGCTGACCAACTCAACGTGTGAGGGGCTGATCGAAAACGCCCCATACCCGGCCTGCCAATGGAACTCCTGTAGATACGGATCATTGAATCGATCCTTGATCCATTTCGAGGAATCGCGTTTCAGCTCGCGCGTTAGGTCAGCGATGGAGATCGATTTCGAGAGACGGAGCAGCAGGTGAACGTGGTCCTCAACCCCGCCGATTCTGATCGACGGTGAATCGTGGTTGCGGCAAACACCTCCCAGATAGCGATGCAGTTCGCCGCGGAGGTCGGCGGGCTGGAGGAAAGGCAGGCGGCCCTTGGTGGAAAACACCAGGTGGAGATAGATCTGGCAGAGAGATTGGGACATGGCGCCTGATCCTAGTAAACCCTTTCAGGGTTTATGGGTTGGAACCATTAAATATCGCTCCGACGTTCCCTTTCCCAGGACCCAGGGTGCGCTGGCGCGACCCTGGGCTTTGATAGGAAACGCCTTCGGCGTTTATCGTCCTCCCGCCCTCGACCTTCAATCCTCTGCCTTTTCGCTTTGCCTCTTTGCCCCTTCGCCCCTAAAAGGTGATCCGAAATCACCCCTTTTTCGCTTCCTGGAACCGCTTGAGCTTCTCGCCGAGCGGCGGCATCAAGCGGATTGCGTTCTCGTGATAGATCTTGCGCAGCACGTCGTCCGATAGACCCACGCCGTAGATGTTCCAGAGGCCTTGGGGCGGGAAGTCCTTTTCGGAGTACCGAAAGTTCTCGTCCTCGGTCTCCAAAAAGCGCCAGTAGAGTCGCAGCCGCTCCTCGGGCCAGGGGCCGTCGGTGCCGAACAGGACGCGGTCGCTGTACTTGTTCAAAAACTTGCGGGCGGTGTACGGCTGGCGGCCGAGTTCGGAAATCCGCGAGGCGAATTCGACGTACAGGTTCGGATACTGTTCTAGCCATTGGGCCGCCTGGTTTAGATCCTCCGCGTAGTTGGCCACGTGGGCGGCGATAAACACGGTACGCGGATGCCGCTCGACCACGCGCATCAGGTCTTCGAGCAATTGCTTTCGCTCGGGGAACTGCGGGCCGTAGAAACTCCACTCGGGGCGGCGATGCAACTCTTCCCACCGCTCGTTCGTCTCATCAATGGGCAGGAAGAAGGCGGCGGGATCGGCCGTGTGAATGAGAATCGGGAAACCAAGTTCGCCGCAGGCCTGCCAGATGGGGTCCCACCGATCGTCGTCGATGCGCACGAGCGAACCATCGGGATTTTTCAGCTCCAAGCCGAACGACTTGAAGATCTTCAGCCCGATCGCGCCCCGCTGCTTTGCGTCCGCTAGCTCGCGGGCGATGCGGCGGGCAAAGTCGGGGCGGTGCATGTCCCAGGTGGCCGGATCGTCGGTTTTGCCCTGGCCTTGCCAGTCGATATTGGCGAAGACGGCAAAGCGATCGGCGTGCGGCGCCAGAAACTTCAGGTGCTCGTCGAGGTCGTCACCCAGACCGCCGTCGAGGCTGACACAAAGGGCGACGTTGTTGCGGTCCATCAGTTTGACGAACGCGTCCCGCTGCTCGGCGGAATGCCGCAGGCGGATGCGGAAGTGGGTATGCACGTCGATGGCCGGAAACTTTGCCCGCTCCAGGTGGTGCTCCTCGACGTGGAGCATCGGCTTGGGTCGAAAGTTTTCCAGTAGCAATTGCCGGCCGTCGCGACCATCCAAAGGAAGTCGCAGCTGCTCGGCGGCGGTCTCCTGGGCGAGAGCGTCCGAAGCGGTTGCCAGGGCGCACGTTGCCGCCAGGCACAGAAAGAAACAAACCCGCCAGCAGGGCGCTGCGTAGAATCTAGCCATCGCTCGTAAACCCAAGAGCCGGCGGGTCACCACCCGCCGGAAAACAACCAAAAGATTTTCCATTCGCGTGAGCGCCAGCAGTCAGGGGAAACACCCGCCAAGGCGTTCGCGCATAGCTCGGTCGCTCGGCGCCTCTCCGGCGGGTGGTGACCCGCCGGCTGTCGAATGCACGTCAAAACCCGGCTCACTGTCCCGTTGTGATACCATAATTCATAGCCCGAACTGCCGCTGACCGCCGAATCGCCATGTCGTCCTTCGATTACACCCAAGAGCAAAGCCCAGCCGACGAGCAGCGCTCGAAGGAGCTGAGCCTGCAGCGCACCCGGCCGCCAACCGAGGTGCCGGGTTACGAGACGCAGCGCTTTCTCGGGGCAGGGGCGTATGGCGAAGTGTGGGTCGGCGTCGATCGCAACACGGGCCGGCGGGTGGCGATCAAGTTCTATGCCCACCGCCGCGGCGTCGATTGGTCGCTGCTATCGCGCGAGGTCGAGAAGCTCGTTTTTCTCTCGGCCGATCGCTATGTGGTGCAACTCCTCGACGTCGGCTGGGATAGCGATCCGCCGTATTACGTGATGGAGTACGTCGAGAACGGGTCGCTGGAAGAGTTGCTGCGAAAGCGTGGCACGTTCTCTTCGGGTGAAGCGGTCGAGATGTTTCGCGAGATCGCGATCGGCCTGGCGCACGCCCACGGCAAAGGTGTGCTGCATTGCGATCTGAAGCCCGCCAACATCTTGCTCGACCAGGATCAACGCCCCCGGCTGGCCGATTTCGGCCAGTCGCGTCTGTCGCACGAGCAGCGGCCAGCCCTCGGCACGTTGTTCTACATGGCCCCCGAGCAGGCCGATCTGGAAGCCGTCCCCGATGTGCGGTGGGACGTCTACGCGCTGGGAGCGATCCTCTATTGCCTGCTGGTCGGCCATCCGCCGCATCGCAGCGACGCTTCGCTGAGCGAGGTGGAAACGGCCAAGGACTTGCCCGAGCGACTGGCCCGCTATCGCCGGCTGATTGAACAAAACCCGCTGCCGAGCGAGCATCGCAGCCTGCCGGGCGTGGATCGGGCGCTGGCCGACATCGTCGACCGCTGCCTGGCGCCGCGGCCGCGCGAGCGGTTTGCCAACGTGCAAGAAGTGCTCGACGCGTTGCACAGTCGCGACGCCGCCCGAGCGCGACGACCACTCATCCTGGTTGGCTTCCTCGGTCCGCTGCTGCTGCTGGCGGTCATGTCGTTTTTCGGCTGGCGAGGTTACGAGCGAGCGCTCAAGGACACCGAGCTGGTCGCGCGTCAGCGAGCGATTGAGAACAATACCTTCGCCGCCGAGCTCGCCGCCGAGAAGGTGACATCGGAGATCGCCAACTACTTCGAGGTGCTCGAGGACGAGGCCAGCCGATCGCGGTTCGAAACGCTTCTCCGTCCGCTGTTCGAGAATGAAGCGCTGCTGCAACTCAACAATCCGCAGGCGACTGAATCGCAGATCCTCGACGCCAAGCCTAAGTTCATCGCCGATCCAGCCCGGCATGAGCTCGACGAGTATCTTCGCTCCCGGCTGAAACGCTACAGCGAGGCGGACGACATGATGTTCGCCATGCCGCGCTTCGCCAGCATGTTTGTCTGCGATCGCTACGGCACCCAGATCGCCGCCGCGCACGACGAAGGCGTTCCCGCCCGTTCGATTGGCCGCAACCTGGCCCATCGCACCTACTTCCACGGCGGCGCCGCCGAGTTGCCGCCATTGCCGCGGGCGAGCGAAAACGTCAAACACATCGAGAAAACCACGCTCTCCGCGGTCTATAAAAGCTCGACCACCAAGATGTGGAAGGTGGCTATCTCGACCCCCATCTATCACGAGGAAAACGATAAGGACATCTTCGACGGCGTCCTGGTGATGACGGTCAACCTGGGAGATTTCGAGTTCTTTCGCTTGAATCGCACGCCCGATCTCGACCGCTTCGCCGTGCTGGTGGATGGCCGCGAAGGAGAAGACACCGGTACGATCCTGCAACACCCGCTGTTTGACCGGCTGCTCGATAGCCGCGGCCGACTGCCCGAGCAGTTTCCGGAGTATCGCGTTCCCGAAACGCTGCTGCACGGAAGCGCAGGTCAGCTCTACGAAGACCCGCTCAGCCAACATGAGTCGGGAGCCGATTTCGCCCAGCAATGGATCGCCGCAACGGCGCCCGTTCGAACGCCGGGCTCCAGCCGCGACGACCCGCCGACCGGCCTGGTCGTCCTGGTGCAGGAAGACTACTCGCAGGTCATCAGCCCCGTGCAGGAACTCGGCCGACGACTCGTGCGCGAGGGAGTGCTGGCGCTCTGCGTCGTGATTGCCGTGAGCGTGGCGCTGTGGTACTTCGTGCTCCGCTTGTTCCGCGATCCGGCCGGAGG
>JAEZAS010000096.1 GCA_023430365.1 Planctomycetota bacterium | reverse complement strand
CGTCTGATGTTTATAAGAGACAGCCTCGACGACGTTCGGCAGCCTGGCGAGTTCGTCGGGGGCCCGCGTCGCATAACACCCCATCACGACGATCCGCGACTCGGGGTTCTCGCGCGCCAGCTTCCGGATGGCGTGGCGGCTCTTGGAGTCGCCTTCCGATGTGACCGTGCAGGTGTTGACCACGCACAGCTCCGCCGATTCGCCGTCGCTGGCGTCGCGAAACCCCGCGCGCAGCAGCCCTTCGCGAACCAGTTCGGTTTCGTACTGGTTCACCTTGCAGCCGAGCGTGACGGTTTTCAGCGGAGCGGACATGGAGCGAGGCAAAAGCTTTCAGGCGGAGTGGGATTTTTCGTAAAAAACTCTTCGTAGCTGAATTCGCCAGAATTCAGACGTCCCGCAAGTGGAGCACGTGTTTGTCTGAATTCTGGTGAATTCAGCTACGGGAAGAGGAAACCGAACGTCTGGCGGGCGAACGCGCTTGCTGGGGCCAACCCTATTTGTTACATACCCGCGGCGGGGGGGAAAGGGCCTGGCTCCATGCAGCTAGCGTTGGACATGCTACTGCGCGTCAAACTTCGGCTGGGCCTCGTCGTCTTCTTGGCCGTCTGGAGCAGCGTGCCTCCCATTCTAGTTCGCCGGGCTTGGGCTGAAAGCTCGGTCGCTGATCTACGGAGCGAAGTGCGGCAGGCCGATCCGCCGAGCCGACTGCCCGCGGCGCCGGAGCCCGCTCCCGCCCCACGCAAGCCCGACTCGAGCTCCTTTGATTCCAATGGCGAGTGTGACGAAGGTGACGACCTCGGTCTGTATGCGCTGGCCGGCTACTTCGGCCTGTTCGTCGTGATGACTCCGTTCACGGTGCCGAAATCGTTCCTCGAGGACAACAACACCCATCTCGGCCGCTTCTCGGGGCATCCGTACCTCGAGAACGACGGCTACATGGTTTTTGACGGCTACTTGAAAGGGCCCGCCGATTGGAGTGCGCGTCTGACCGCCGAGTATGGCGACGAGTTCTCGACCAATAATTGGATTGCGGGACGCTGGCTCGTGGAGCACTCGAACCGGCTGGGGATCGATGGAGCGGTGACGTACCTGATGGAGGAAACGGCTCCCAGCGTGACCGACGACTTTCTTTACGGCGACACGAACGTCACCTGGCGGTTTGCCCAGAATGAGTGGGCTCAGATGCGGGCTGGTATTGGGCTGAACTGGCTCGCCGACGACCTGGGAAGCGACTTGGGCGTGAACTTCACCTACGGCGGCGACTTCTATCCGCTGGAGCCGCTCGTGCTTTCAGGCGATCTCGATATTGGTTCGCTCAACCACGCGCTGCTACTGCACCTGCGCGGGACGGTGGGAGTGCAGATCCATCGCTGCGAGGTGTTCACCGGCTACGACTACCTGCAGCTCGACCACAGCAACGTGCACGGACTGATTGCGGGCGTGCGATTGTGGTTCTGAAAAGGTTGCTGGCGATGTGGTTTAGAGAGTTGCAGGTTACAGGTTACAGGTTGCAATTCGTCTCGATACCCATGGAATCCCACGTGTAATCTGTAACTCCTGTAACTTGTAACTCCCACGGCTCGCTCTACCTGACCTCTAAACTCCAAACTCTGACCTCTACCCGGTAACTTCCGGCTCGATCGAAGCCGACATCGAGCCTTTGCAGCGGGCGATCAGCTTGTCCTTGCCGTAGGCGTGGATCTGGTCCCGCTTCAGCTCGGCGTGTTCCATGGTCGTGGTCAGGCAGATGGCCCGGCCGCGGGTGTCGACCTCGACGGCGATCTTGACCCCCTTTTCGTACTCATGGCCGAAGATGTCTTGCATCATGCGGACCACATAGTCGTAGGTGTGGTCGTCGTCGTTCCAAAGGATGACGTTGTACCGCGGCTGGCGCTTCGGTTTTTTCTTATCCTTCGGAACCTGCTGGATTTCCGGTTCCGCGACCGCTGCGGCTTGATCGTGCTGCGCCACGCGAGCTTTCCTTCGAGCAATATCCTCTGGCCGCTCATCCCAATAGGCGGCCCTTCCGCCCCGCATTATATTAAGCGGCCAGCTCCAAAGCCAAGGCTTGCGCCGATTGGAGTGGTCCTAAAGCCTGGATTGGCGGCCGGCTTCGGCCGGACGAAGGGCACAAGCGGCAGGGTTTATCGCCCCGCGGCCGCCATAGCAGGGGCGGCTAGTGGGGCGGCGTCGTTCGACGGTTCTCCGGGGGGAAATTTAGCCTCCCGCTATCAGTGATGGGGCGGATGGGTCGATGGAACAGGTTTTGAGCTATCTCGATCAGCAGGCGTCCCGGTTTGAGGACGATCTGTGCGATTTGCTGCGCATCGCCAGCGTGAGCGCCGATTCGAAGTTCCACGGCGAAGTCCGCCGGGCGGCTGATTGGGTGCGCGACCAGTTCGCGGGGCTCGGGCTGAAGACCGAGGTGATCGAGACCGTCGGCCAGCCGCTCGTCTATGCCGAGTCGCCTCCGGTTCCCGGCAAGCCGACCGTGCTGGTCTATGGCCACTACGACGTGCAGCCCCCCGATCCGCTGAACGAATGGACGACCCCTCCGTTCGAGCCGGCCAAGCGCAACGGCAACGTCTATGCCCGCGGCGCCACCGACGACAAGGGGCAGATGCTCACGCATGTGAAGAGCGTCGAAGCCTGGCTGAAATCAGCCGGCTCGCTGCCGCTGCAAGTGAAATTTCTCATCGAGGGAGAAGAGGAAGTCGGCAGCAAGGGACTCAACGAGTTTCTCAAGACCCCCGCCGCCGATCGACTCGCCTGCGATGTGATCGTCATCAGCGACACGTCGCAATTTGCCCCCGGCCAACCGGCGATCACGTACGGCCTGCGCGGCATCGCCTACTACGAACTGCGCCTGACCGGCCCGCGGCAGGACCTGCATAGCGGCACGTTCGGCGGCGGCGTGACCAACCCGGTCAATGCTCTCTGCCGGATGCTCGCCGCGCTGGTGGACGACCAAGGGCGAATTCAAATCCCCGGCTTCTACGACGACGTGACGCCATTGACCGAGCGCGAGCGGCAAGCGTTCGCCGCCTTGCCGTTCGACGAGCAGGCGTTCCGCGAGCAGCTCGGAGTCAACGGTTTATCGGGCGAAGCGGGCTTCACCACGCTCGAACGCCGCTGGGCCCGGCCCACCTGCGACATCAACGGTATCTGGGGCGGCTATCAGGGTGAAGGGGGCAAAACGGTCCTTCCTGCCAAGGCTGGCGCCAAATTCAGCTTCCGCCTGGTCCCCAAGCAAGATCCGCAGAAGATCACGCAATCGCTCGAAGCCTATCTGCGTTCGCTGGTTCCCGCGGGCATTCAGATGGAGTTGATCGACATGCACGGCGCCGAAGCCGTCGCCGCTCCGCTCGGCAGCCCCTGCGTCGCCGCCGCGTCGCGAGCGATTGAACAAGGCTTCGGCAAGGCGCCGGTGTTCATTCGTGAAGGGGGCTCGATTCCGATCGTCACCGCCTTCGCCAACCGGCTCCACGCTCCACCGCTGCTGCTCGGCTGGGGGCTCGACGACGACAACACGCACAGTCCAAACGAAAAGTTCAACCTGGCCGATTTCCACCGCGGCATCCGGGCGAGCGCCTGTTTGTGGCAGGAATTGGCGGCGGAGGGACAAGGGAACAGGGATAAGGGACAAGGGAGGAATTCGTCGATGTAACGATCGCAGCGTCAATCGCCGATTACACTGTATTCCCCGAACCCTTTTCCCTTATCTCTTTTCCCTCCTCCCATGCTCGACCGCAAATTCATCATCGAAAACGCCCCCCAGGTAAAGCAGAACTGCCAGGACCGGGGTGTGACCTGCGACATCGATCAGCTCATCACCCTCGAAGGTAAGCGGCGGGAGCTGTTGCAGCGGAGCGAGGAGCTGAATCGCCAGGCGAACGAAGTCGCCAAGACGATCGGCAAGGCCAAGGACGCCGCCGAGCGCGAGGCGAAGAAGGAAGAGGGACGCAAGCTCCGCGAGCAAAAGGACGCCGCCCAGGTCGAGCACGATCAGCTCGAGGCGCAGATCGCCGCAATCCAGCTGACCATTCCGAACATGACTCACCCGGCGGCGCCGGTGGGCGTCGGAGATGAGGCGGTCACCGAAATCCGCCGTGGCAGCACGCCGCTGCCCAAGTTCGATTTCAAACCGCTCGACCATGTCGAGCTCGGCGAGAAGCTGGACCTGTTCGACTTCGAAGGAGGCGCGCGCACGACGGGGCACGGGTTCTACTTCCTGAAGAACGACGCCGTGCTGCTCGACCTGGCGCTGCAGCGCTACGCGCTCGACGTGCTGCTGAAGGAAGGCTTCACGCCGACGACGACCCCCGATCTCGCACGCAACGACATTCTCATCGGCATCGGTTTCAACCCGCGTGGGCCTGAGACGCAGATCTACAGCATCGAAAACAGCGACTTGAGCCTCGTCGGCACCGCCGAGATCACGCTCGGTGGCATGTTTGCCGGCCAGACGCTTGATGACACCGAGCTGCCGGTGAAGCTGTGCGGCATCAGCCACTGCTTCCGCACCGAGGCGGGCGCCGCGGGCAAAGCGACGCGCGGCATTTATCGCGTGCACCAGTTCACGAAGGTCGAGATGTTCGCCTTCACCGTTCCGGAACAGAGCGACGCGATGCTCGAGCAACTGCTCGCCATCGAGTGCAAGCTGTTCGATGGACTCGGCGTGCCCTATCGCGTGATCGACACTCCGACGGGCGACCTCGGCGGTCCGGCCTATCGCAAGTTCGACCTCGAAGCCTGGATGCCCGGCCGCGGCAACGGTGGCGAGTGGGGCGAAGTCACCAGCACGAGCAACTGCACCGACTACCAGGCCCGCCGGCTGAACATCCGCTTCCGCAAGAAAGGCGAGAAGGGGACCCAGTTCGCCCACACGCTCAACGGCACTGCCATCGCCATCAGCCGGGCGCTGATCGCCGTGATCGAAAACTACCAGCAGGCCGATGGAACGGTCCGCGTTCCCGAAGTGCTCCAGGCCTGGGTCGGGAAGAAGGTCATCGAGCCCAAGTCGTCCAAATAAGGGCTTTCCCTTGAACAGCCGACGCTCCTTTCTCGCCGCCGCCAGCGCGGCGGCCGCATCTGTGCTCGGCGGAGCCCGACTGGGGGCGCAAGAGAGAGACGCGAGCGGCGATCAGGCCGCGCTGCCGGGCAATCCCATCGCCGTCAGTACCTACTCGTTCTGGCAGTTCCGCCACAACGAGCTGCGCGATGTCGAGAAGTGCATTGACCTGGCCGCCGAGTGGGGCTTCAACGGCGTTGAGATCCTCCATCGGCAGATGGAGAACGAATCGCCCGGCTATCTGCAGCGGCTGAAGCAGCGGGCGTTTCTGAACGGCTTGTCGCTGTGTGGTTTCAGCACGCACCAGGGCTTTCTCTCGCCCGATGCGACCGTGCGGCAGAAGAACATCGACCATACGATCCACTGCATCGAGCTGGCATACGCGCTGGGCATTCCAACGATGCGGGTGAACACCGGCACCTGGGGGACGAGCAAGGACTTTGACGACTTGATGGCCAAACGCGGCATCGAGGAGCCGAAGCCGGGCTACACCGACGAAGACGGCTTCGGCTGGGTGATCGAGAGCCTCGAGAAGTGTCTGCCGGCGGCGGAGAAGTGCGGCGTGACGCTGGGACTCGAAAACCACTGGGGCCTCGGTCGCACGCCCGAGGGAGTGCTTCGCATCGTCAAGGCGATCGATTCCCCCTGGCTGCAAGTGACGGCCGATACGGGCAACTTTCTCGAAGACCCGTACGACAAGCTGGCGGTGCTTGCGCCCAAGACCATTCTCGTGCAGGCCAAGACCTATTACGGCGGCGGCCTGTGGTACACGCTCGACCTCGACTATCCACGCATCGCCCAGATCTTTCGCCAGGAAAAGTTCCGCGGCTGGGTGTCGCTGGAGTTCGAGGGGAAAGAAGATCCTCGCATTGCCATTCCCAAGAGCCTCGCCGTCCTGCGGCAGGCATTCGCCGGGCGCAATTCGCAGCGAGCTCCAGCACCGTAGCTGAAT
>JAEZAS010000082.1 GCA_023430365.1 Planctomycetota bacterium | reverse complement strand
AATTGGAGCTGATCCTGGAGACGCCGGTCTTTGGAATTGTTCCCGCAATGGGGACGTCCCATGGATAAGACAACGCCCTGGAACAGCCTGAAAAACGTCGTTCTCGGCCTCGCCGTGCTGGGCGGAGCTCTCGCGGGGTTCGCCGCCCGCTACTATCGCGATGCGCCACACACGGCCCAGTGGCGGCGGGAGCGGTATGCCGTGCAAAGCGAGCAGACCAGCTCCAACGATACAATCGGCGCCAACCGAACTGCCGTGCAGTAGGCGAATAACACTCCTGGGCGAGTCTGTGGCCTAGACTTTACGCGTACCCGCAGGATTCGCGTACAGAGCCCCCTCGATGACAGCCGCAGGTCCATCCACGTCCGACTCCCCGCCCGCCGTCGACCTTTGTCGACCGCCGTTGCTGCCTGCGCGTGGTTTTCAGAAATTCCTGCGAACCTGCAAGTCGCGAGCGCTGTCTCAGGGAGCGACATGGCTCGGCCGGTTCGGCGGCCTTCGGCCGGGACCGGCATTTGGCATCCTGATGTACCACCGCGTCGCTCCGCACGTCCCTGGCAAGCCGGCGCCGACCTGGAATGTCACCCCGGAGCGATTTCAGGACCAAATCGTCGGGTTGCTGGAGCGAGGCTTCGAAGCCTGGCCGCTACGTTACGTGCTCGACCACCATCACAAGGGGCTGCCGATCCCGCGAAAGGCGTTTGTGGTGACGTTCGACGACGGCTACGCGAACGTCTTTCAGAACGCCTTTCCGGTGCTGAGTCGGTTTCGGGTGCCGGCCACCGTGTTTTTGTCGACCGCCTACCTCGATTCCGACAAGCCGTTTCCTTGCGACGATTGGTCGGTGACCGGCGAGGCCGGAGTGCCTGCCGACGCCTGGCGACCCCTGACGACGGATGAATGTCGGCAGATGCAGAAAAGCGGCTTGATTGAACTCGGCGCTCATACGCATACACACCAGGACTTCCGCAATCGGCCGGAGGCGCTGCGCGAGGATCTGGTTTCGAATCTTGCCGAACTGCGACAGCGATTTGGACTGGAGGACGCAACGTTCGCCTTTCCGTATGGCGTGACGCGTCTCGGTTTTGCTGGCCCGCCGCTGAATCAAGTAGCTCGAGAGGTCGGACTGCTTTGCAGCTTGAGCACGGAGCCGGAACTCGTGCGGCCGACGGACGAACCGTTCAACTGGGGGCGGTTCAATGCCGAGGCGTACGATACCCCCGGCTCGCTCGCGGCGAAGCTGCAGGGCTGGTATGAGGTCCTTCGCAAGGCCTGGAAGGGTGTAGGTCGTTCCTCCAAGAAATCGGGGGAACGCCAGTGATGCGCAATCTGCTGGGCACATTCTGGCGGTGGACTGCCGCGAGCGCCCGAACACGTACTAGCCGAGTGCGTGACTTGAGTTCTCGCCTGGTCAGCGGAGCCCTGTTTCGGGCAAGCACGCTTAGCGTGCTCGACCAGGCGGTCGTCAGTGGGACGAATTTCGCCACGAGCGTCATCATTGGTCGAACGTGCGCCGACTGGGAGTTAGGCACTTACTATCTGGCTTTGACGATCGTCCTGTTTACCCGCGGCGTGCAGGAGCAGCTCATTGGCGCTCCGTACATGATTTACAGTCAGCGGAAGTCGCCGGACGAATTGCGAACGTTTGGCGGCAGTGCGCTAGTGCACCAGTTGCTGCTCTCTGTGGCGGTGGTCCTGGTCCTGAGCGGGTTGTATCTCGGTGGCCTGCTATCGAGGGAACTTCAACCTGTCATCCTCGTGCTCTTGGGGGCCCTGCCTCTCTTGCTGATTCGTGAGTTCGTTCGCGAGATGGCTTTTGCCCACCTGCGACCAGCCGTAGCACTGGCTGTGGATTCGGCCATCGCGCTAGTCCAGCTTTCGCTGCTGGCTGGGCTTGGTTACTACGGGATGTTGAACGTCCCACTTGCCTACATCGTCATTGGCGGTTCGTGCGGCGCCGCTGCGCTCGTGTGGTTTCTCGCCAAGAAGCAGCCACTCGTCGGCAGTTGGGCGAATGCGAAGATCGACTGGTGGAAGAACTGGAGTTTTTCTCGCTGGGCGCTTGCCAGTCAATTGCTCGGACAAACGACGGCTTACATCATGCCTTGGGTTTTGGCCGTTGCTCATGGCGAAGCGGCGACAGGAGTGTTCGGCGCGTGCAATACGCTCGTTGGCCTCGCAAATATGTTCGTTCTTGGACTGAGCAACTTTCTTAGCCCGCGAACTGCTCAGGCGTTTGCCCGCGGCGGCCTTGCAGAGCTGCGGACGGTCTTGGGGCAGACCATCCTGCTGTTCCTGGGATCGCTCGGATTGTTTGCGGCCGCCTCCTTCACGATGGGCGAATGGGTCGCTGTGCGGCTGTATGGCGACACGCTGGTTGGCAGCGCTCCGATTATTGGCATTCTCGCACTTGGCGTGGTAGCGAATAGCGTCAGCATGGCCTGCGGCAATGGTTTGTGGGCCATGGAGCGACCAGCCGCCAATTTTGCAGCCGATGTGTGCGTCATGACGGTCGTCGTGATGGGGTCGCTCACACTGATCCCGTTTTGGGGTCCTATCGGGGCCGCCCTCGCGACTCTGGCCGCGCACCTGACGGCAGCCACGGTCCGTGGGTGGACGTTGGTACGAGTGATGGGCGAAATCGCTCGCGCGGAGGTCGCTGTATGAGCACCTTCTGCGTGAATCCACTGCCCAATGCCTCGGAAACACTGGATGAGCAAACGTCGCAGCCGTCTCGCGGCTGGGTATGGATCGCCGCGTTTGTTGTGGCGCTCGGCTTTTTCGTGAGTGAGCACGATGTCAACGTTTCCAAGTACGAAGCTTTCACGGAGACTGCCGAGGAGATGGCCGCCAGTGCGGCCGGCGGCAATTCGCTCCGTCGACTGGCGTTCCTGATGCTAGGTGGCATGGGGTTGGCTATGACCGCCGCCTCGGCGCGTCAGCCATGGCGTTTGAACAAGCCGATGGCAATGGCCCTGCTGCTGCTCTTCGGCTGGGCAATGGTGAGCGTGCTCTGGTCGATCGACCGCAGCATGTGCATCCGCCGCTTAATCGTTCTTGGGTGCTGGAGCGTCGCCGCATTTGGTTTGGCTAGATTTTTTACGCTGCGTCAACTTTGCTGGATGACCATGCTCGTGGCCGCATCGCTGGCCGCTGTCGGTGTGTTGTCCGAGCTTCGGCTGGGAACATTCCGACCGTGGTCCCCCGAGCATCGTTTCAGTGGCAGCTTGCATCCTAATTCGCAGGGCATGCTGCTCGGCACACTCTGCCTGGCGTCGCTTGCCCTGGCGTTTGATCTGCCGTCGTACCGAAAGCGATGTTTGCTGGTCTTTGCATGCAGTTTTGGATTGCTCTTGCTCACGCGCTCACGCACCGCAACGGGCGCTTTGCTGATTGCTGCGACCCTTGTGGCTTCGCTGCAGATTTCCCTGCGATTGAAGGGTGGGCTCGCGTTTTCCGGATTGTGGTGCGTCGGGGTCGCGGCGCTGCTGGTCATGCTTCTGGGAGTCGACCTGAGCGATGAACTGCAGCGGGCGGTGATGCTTGGCCGTCAGCAAGATGATGCGGACTCTCTTAGCGGGCGGTTTCTTATCTGGCCTGAGGTGCTGTACTACATCGGCAAGCGACCCCTGGCGGGATACGGATACGAGACCTTTTGGACGGCTGACCATATCGACGCCATCTCGGCGCGGTTGCAGTGGGGGCTGCGCGAGGCTCATTGCGCTTACTTGGAAGTCATTTTGAGCATTGGAGTCATTGGCCTGGGATTGGCGATGCTTGCAGTGCTGTGCGGCCTTGCGACCGCGGTGGCCGAATATGTTCGCAGCCGGAATCCACTGTACGCCTACATCGCGGGTTTCATCATCTTCGGGCTGATCGACAGCCTGCTGGAATCGGGTATGAGCGCCACCTCACTCGTTCCCTTCCTAGGCGCCTGCGCTCTTTTGCGGATGGCGATGGCGAGTGATGGCGCGACAAACACTGTGACTGCTGCAGAAAGTTCATCCCGGAATTCGCGAACTCAGATATCCCTGAAGCAGGAAGGGTGGAAATGGCAAACGCAACCATGACCGAGAAAACTGAGTCGCCACCGGATATCAGTATCGTCGTCTGCTCTCAGCAGCGCGCCGAAGCGTTGCGCGAGGCTCTGCGGACGCTCTACGATCTGGAAACCGAGGGGCGATTTACCTACGAAGTGGTCGTTGTCGACAACGCTTCGACCGATCATACGCCGGAGGTCATCGCCCAAGCCTCGGGAGAATCTCGCCGGCCGATTCGCGGAGTGTATGAAGGCAAGAAGGGGATCTCGGTCGCGCGCAATCGAGGCGTCGCAGAGGCCCGCGGGCGTTGGATTGCCTTCTTCGACGATGACCAGGCGGCCCATCCCCGTTGGCTCGTAGAGCTGTGGCGGTTGGCTCACGATCGAAATGTCCGGCATGTGGCTGGAGCGGTTGTCTTGCGTCTACCCGAAGGCTGTGCACGGAAGCTCGATCCCATGTGTGGCATGCTTCTGGGCGAATCTCCGCCGTCGGCGACCGAACGCCCGCTCGGAGGCAAATTCAACCCCGGCGCAGGGAACTGGCTGATTGAGAGATCGGTGTTTCGGGAAGTCGGGCTATTCGATGAATCGATCGGCGCTCGCAACGAGGATACCAACCTTTATCGCCGGGCGGCTGAGCGGGGAATTCATGGGTGGTACACACCCAAAGCCATGATCGAACACATCATCCCGGCCAGCCGTCTCGATCCTGAGTATCTGCTGAGATTGTCCCGCGGTATGGGCGTCGAAGTGGTTCAGTATGAGTTCGCTGACCGTTCGCGCGCGCGGTTTCTGGCACGCTGGTTGGCCAAGGCAACTCGGATGGCCCTGGTTTATTGCCCGATGTGGCTTGTGGCCGTAGCTCTTCGTCACAGCGAGCAAGAACTGGGGTATCGCTGCCGCTTAGCGCTCTCGTGGGCGCACTTCCGTGAAGGCTGGGCACTACTGACCCGGCCCTCTACTAAATTCGCGGCGACGGCAGCCCCAGCCAATCAAGTGAGGTCGGCAAATGCTTGAGTTTGATCTGAAATCGCCGGACGAGCTTTCCGAGGCGGACTGGAGCCTTTGGAATGAAATGCAGGCGGGAAACCCGTCGCTCGATAGCCCCTACTTCCTCGCCGACTTTGTGCGCGCGGTGGCCGATGTGCGCAGGGATGTGCAGGTTACCGTGATTCGCGAACGCGGTGAAACGGTCGGCTTCTTCCCCTTTCAACGAGGAATGCTCAACTTGGGAAAGCCGGTGGGGGGCAAGCTTTCCGACTACCACGGTGTGTTATCGCGAAACGATTTGTCGTTTGACGTCGAGCACTTGCTGCGGGCTAGTGGACTGGCCAGTTGGGACTTCGATCATCTGGTGGCCGGACAGCAGGCCTTCGCAAAGTGCGTTCAGGCAAACGCGGCCTCGCCGTTCCTTGATCTGTCTAAGGGGTTCGACGAATACGCGAAAGATCGGCGCGAAGCCGGCTCCGATTCGCTTGCCAACCTAGGACGGAAGATTCGCAAGTTCGAGCGCGACCAAGGAGAATTGCGGTTTGTCTGGCACGATGCAACGGAGAAAAGCTTCGAGTCGTTGCTGCAATGGAAGTCGTCGCAGTATCGAGCCACTGGGCTGGCCGACGTGTTCGAGTTTCCGTGGACAACCGCATTACTTCGGCGGATCCGTGATGGGGAAAAAGCCGACTTCGGCGCCACCATCTCGACTCTCTACGCCGGTGAACGGCTCGCTGCCGCTTGCTATTGCCTGCGGGGTCGCAAAGTACTGCACGCCTGGTTCAACGCCTATGATCCGGAACTCGCGGTTTACTCACCGGGACTCGTCTTGTTTGAGCGAATGGCTCGAGCAGCGGAAGAACATGGAATTGCCAAGATTGACCTTGGTAAAGGGGATGAACGCTATAAACGCAGCCTGGCTTCGTCATCGACCCAGCTTTGGGAAGGCAGTGTTGAGCTAAACTCGCTCTCGGTCTGGCTTCGCAATGGGTGGCGGCGAACCCGCGATTGGATGCAGCACTCCTCACTAGGTGGTGTTGCACGAACGCCCGGTCGGATCGTTCAACCGATCCGGCAATGGATGGCCTATCACTAAAGAGCGGACGATCAGGTGCTTCGATGCAGATGTTTCTGGAAGTCGTACTGCTATTGCTGACGGTTGTCGTCCTTACACCGGTCGCCATGTTCTGTACGGAAGTGCTGTGTTCACTTTGGCCGTACCGAAGGCGTCTGGAATATCACGTTCCGGACGACGCGCGAATTGCCGTGCTCATTCCCGCCCACAACGAGGAAGCGGTTATCGCCCGCACTCTAGAGACGTTGATGCCCTCCGTCGGCCAGGGTGGAAGAGTGCTTGTGGTTGCCGACAACTGTTCCGACTCGACTGCCGAGACCGCCAGGCGCTTGGGCGCTGATGTGGTCGAGCGTTTCGATCGAGAGCGGCGAGGCAAAGGCTTTGCGCTTGATCATGGTCTGAAAGCACTAGCCGGAGATCCTCCAGACGTCGTTGTATTTCTGGATGCCGATTGCCAGGCGGACCCGCAACTGGTTGGGCGCCTTGCAGCGGCCGCTTTGGAGACTGGCCGGCCAGTTCAAGGGCTGAACCTCTGCGATCCCGATCCTGCGGGCGGTCCGATGCAGGCCGTATCCGGCCTTGCATTTCGCTTCAAGAATCTCGTTCGAATGCTAGGACTTTCACGTCTCGCCGGACTTAATTATTTGACCGGCACCGGCATGGCCCTGCCCTGGAAACTGGCGACCACCCATTCCATCGCCGGTGGGAATGTTGTGGAAGACATGCAGTGGGGAATTGACCTGGCCCTGAACGGACACCGCCCCCTCTTCGTACCCGAAGCGGCCGTGCGAAGTCCCTTGCCTCAACAGCGGTCGGCAGCAAAAACCCAACGCACGCGGTGGGAGCATGGGCACCTAAAGACACTGCTCAGCCAGGTCCCGCAGTTGCTCTGGCTGGCGCTCACTCGCCGCCGTCTTGACCTATTGCTGTTGGCGTTTGATCTGGCCATTCCGCCCCTGTCGCTGCTCGTCCTTATTCTGATGTTGGCGATAACATCAGCTTCCGCGTTCGCTCTGACGGGACTCGCAAGCTGGAATGCAGCAATAGCCCTCGCTTTCGGGGCCCTGTGTGTAGTTGCGGCGGTTGCCGCCGGATGGTGCAGGCATTGCCGCAAAGCTATTCCAGCTTCGGCTTTATGTATGGCGCCCCTCTATGCGGTCGCGAAACTTCCTATCTATCTGACGTTCGTCTGGAAACGACAGCGGGAGTGGATACGGACCGAGCGGGAAGCGTCCGCGCCGGTAGTCAGGTGACCAGTCGGCACGAGCCGAGGCTAGTAAGGATAAGAGCTGGCTTCAACCGTCATCATGACCTGCATCAATTCGGCGAGCGATTCAACCTGCATCTTTTGCATCACGTTGTGTCGTCGCTTTTCGACGGTCCGTAATCCGATGCCAAGTTGAGAGGCAATTTCCCGATTCATCCGTCCTGACAAAGCGAGGTTCATTACCTCCCGTTCTCCATCGCTCAAGCGTTCGATTCGTCGTTTGATGTCTTCTTTTTGACGGTTTTGCCGCCGATTGATGAGGTCCGCTTCCAGCGCTTGATGGATGGCCGCAAAGAGTTCTGCATCGGGACATGGCTTCTGCAGGACGGTGACAGCTCCGGTACGCATTGCTCCAACGGCCATCGGTACGTCAGCAAATGCGGTGAGCACAATGACGGGAGACGGCATTCCCCGTTTTTTGAGCTCGTCGAGCAACTGCATTCCCGGCACTTCAGGCATCCGCCAGTCAGTGACGATGCATCCATGACTTTGGCCGTCGTATTCGGCCAAGAACTTGGAAGCTTGGGTATACCCACGCACTTCCAGGCCGTGCGACTCGATGAGCGCCATGAGCGATTGCAGTACCGCTTCGTCGTCATCGATCACATAGACCAAGGCCTTGGGATTGGAAATGTTGCTTCCTGTTGCGCTGTCAGGAGCCCAGCTCACAGAGTCAGCCATGGTCGTCTTCCGCTTCCGCCTTGTGAGTGAACTGATGACCAGCAGCGAAGAGCGAGTAGACCGCTCTTTGGCTAACAATACTCAAAGGACGACACCTCGCGTGTTGCGTTCGGTACGTCAAAGGCAAGGATAACAGCAAGTAGCGGGCCAGCTGCCATCAAATGCATTCACGTCACGACGCATCCGACGGGACTTCGTGAGCCGTTCTGGTAGCCGCGAAATCTCGTACAGCTGACAGCCCTGAACTCCCTTGTGGCAGCAGCGTCCGAGCTAGTTGTCCGCGGACGGAGGGCTGTCGCTTTTTCGCAGATGCGATTGCAGGTACATGGCTCGCTCCACGTTTCGGTCGGCGGTCTCGAGCTGAACGCCTCGCAGCTTCTGCAAATGGGCCGGTTGAGTATGGATGAAAAGCTTGTTGATCGTGGGAATCTCCAGATCCTGGATCAGTCCCAGATTCACTCCCATGCGAACGCTCGACAACAAATGCAGAGTCTCTTCGCTGCTGATTGTTTGAGCGGTGCAGAGAATGCCATAGGCGCGACTCACCCGATCATGGAGGTCCTTTCGGCTTTCCTTTACCAGGAAGGTTCGTGCCTGTCGCTCATAATCGATAATGACAGGAATCACTTCTCCAACCTGCTTTACAAGGTCAAGCTCCGCACGTCCGAGGGTGATTTGATTGCTGATCTGATAAAAATCCCCCATCGCTTGCGAGCCTTCGCCGTACAAGCCTCGCACTGCGAGCCCCATTTTCTGCAGGCTGCGGAATACTTTCTCAATTTGCTGCGTAATGACGAGCGCCGGAAGGTGAAGCATCACGCTCACTCGCGCGCCGGTCCCAACATTCGTGGGACAAGCGGTTAAATAGCCGAGCCGCTCGTGGAATGCAAAGTTGACCCGCTCGTCAAGCTGATCGTCGATCGAATTGATTTGCTCCCAGGCCGATTCGAGGTCCAAGCCGCTATGCATCACTTGCATGCGGAGATGATCTTCCTCATTGATCATCAAGCTGAACTGTTCCTGTGAGTCGATAAAGACGCTGCGAGCCCCGCTCGCTTCGGACAACTCGCGGCTGATGAGCTGGCGTTCCACCAGGAACTGCCGATCGACGGCTGGCAGCGACGCGACGTCGACTTTGATCAAATCCTGCCAGCCTTCGACGTCTTGAATGGCATCGCGGAAAGTCTTTTCAATGGCGACGCGGTCGCTATCGGAACAGCGGCGAATGAACGGAAAACTCGCCAGGTTTCGCGCAAGACGAATCCGGCTGCTGATGACGATATCGGATTGCGGGCCGCTGCCACGGAGCCATTCACCGCAGCGCTCGGCGAGTTCATTAAGTTTCACGGAAAACGCCCGCCTTCTGCCCGAATATCGGATCGACCTGGAAGCGACTCATTTGTATCAACCACCTAGTTTCCGAATCTCGTCGCGAATCTTTGAGGCCCGCTCGTAGTCTTCGTGCT
This sequence comes from Planctomycetota bacterium, assembly GCA_023430365.1. Taxonomy (GTDB): domain Bacteria; phylum Planctomycetota; class Planctomycetia; order Pirellulales; family Pirellulaceae; genus JAEZAS01. The sequence continues at coordinate 11,727 of JAEZAS010000082.1, read as the reverse complement.
CGACAGCCTCCTGCATCTCTCGCTTAAGGCGGATCAGATCAGTGTGCTTGTCCGTTCCTTCTTGGTTTCGCTTCGGACGCTTGCCGACGTGCTTGGTCTCGCCGTGGATGTTCAGGATCAGTGGCGTCAGCTCACGTTCGAAATAGACATAGTCGTGTGGACAGCCCAGCCGACCCTGATTGCGAAATTCGTAGAACGAAATGCCGCAGACCGGGCAGGACCGTTGATCCAGGCGAGCGAGTTCTTCGGCAGCCTGGCCGATTTTCAATTGCTTCGCGAGCGCAGAAGCTAGGGTTGGAGTCGGCGGCGCAGCTGGCTCGTTCTGCATGAGATACGACTTTGCGCAATTCTCACAGAGGTGATATTCCTGCGGTTTGTCTCCGGTCAATTCCGTAATGTGGAATGTGGCCGGCTTCTCGCATTGCTGGCATTTCATCGGAGGCTCGCGATCCCTCTATCCCGGCTGCTGCTTACTCATTTCGTAGACGGTAAGTAGGCAGCCGTCTGAGCGTTCGTCGTCGGATGCAACCCCGTTACCTCACAAGACTTAACGGAGTGATGGATTCTATGCCGAGGGGCCTGAGTGTCAAGGTAAGCTAGTTGGGTGGAGACTCTGTGAGGTGAACCATCGACTAATGCAGTGAGCGTGAACCTCAAGCCTTCCCAGCGGTCATCTCGGGATGTGCTGGTTGGCTTCCAGCGAATCCTCATTTCCCTCTGCCATTCCTACATCGGCGATCGACGCCAGTCAGCGACATTGTTGGTTGCGGAGGTCGCGAGTAAGCTGACAGCGATGCCAGCGTCTGTCGCTTGACAGAGCGTCAGTTCGCTTTGCGTGATGCCCGGTTCCTTGCGTTTGTCTGCCAAATCCTAAATGACTCATCTTCCTGACTTTGAGGCGTTCTCGAAGCTTGCCGCGGGCGAGCGTTTGGTCCCGGTCTACCGCCGGCTGCTCAGCGACAGCCTGACCCCGGTGAACGCATTCCATCTCATCGATACTGGCGGGCACGCTTGCCTCTTTGAAAGCGTCATTGGCGGCGAGAAGGTCGGCCGTTATAGCTTTCTGGCCGTCGATCCCTTCGTCGAGATCTCAGCCCGGCGAAACATGGTGACGGTTCGCTCCCGGTCGGCCTCCGACTCAACGCAGGCGTCATTCCAAGAGGTGACCTTCGAGTCCCCCGATCCGCTGGACGAACTCCGCAACCGTTTGGGGGCCTACAAAGCAGTCCGCCTGCCCGAATTGCCGCCATTCGAAGGGGGGGCAATCGGCTATGCGGGGTACGACGTCGTCCGCTACGTCGAGCACCTGCCCAACGCCCCTGCCGACGATCGCCAATTGCCCGACATGGCGTTCGCTTTCTACGACCGAATGGTGGTTTTCGACAACGTCAGCAAGACGATGTTCGTCATCGCCATGGCCCGCCTTGATTTGCATCCCGGCGATCCTCAGGCTGCTTATCAAGACGCCCAGCAGCGGATTGACGAACTCGTCGAAAAGCTATCCGCCCCCTCCCACCTGCCGCCGAGCGACATTGCCACCAGCGGCGAACCGAACGTCCCCATTCGCTCGAACTTCGAGAAAGAACAATTCGAGGCTGCCGTCCGCAAGTGCGTGGAGTACATCCGTGCCGGCGACATCTTCCAGGTCGTCATCAGCCAGCGGCTGCAGCTTGAACTGAAGAGCGATCCGTTCGAAGTCTACCGCACGCTGCGGGTCGTCAATCCCAGCCCGTTCATGTTCTTCCTCCGAACTCCGGAAACCACACTGGTCGGCAGTTCGCCCGAGATCATGTGCCGGGTGGTCGATGGCAAGGTCACTGTACGCCCGCTCGCCGGAACCCGTCGCCGTGGCCAAAACGAAGCCGAAGACCGGCGTCTCGCGGAGGAACTCATGGCGGACCCGAAGGAGCGGGCCGAACACGTCATGCTCGTCGACCTGGGGCGCAACGACGTGGGACGGGTCGCCCGCTTCGGCAGCGTCCAGCTTTCCGACGTCATGGTGATCGAGCGCTACAGCCACGTGATGCACATCACGTCGAACGTCACTGGCGACCTCCGCCCCGACTGCGACGCCTTCGACGCTCTCAAAGCCTGCTTGCCGGCCGGGACGGTGTCGGGCGCTCCGAAGGTCCGCGCCATGCAGATCATCGACGAACTCGAACCGCACCGCCGAGGGCCCTATGCCGGAGCGGTGGGCTACATCGACTACAGCGGCAACATGGACACCTGCATCGCCCTGCGAACGCTCGTCGTCAAAGGCAATCAGGCCTACGTGCAAGCGGGCGCCGGCATCGTGGCCGACAGCGATCCGGAAGCCGAGTATCAGGAGACCCTCAACAAAGCCCGCGGCTTGCTCAAAGCCATCGAGATCACCGAGCGACGGCGATTGGATTCATAACTCCATCTCGCTCGGACATTCGCTGCCGCAGGTATTCCTTCACGAGCGGCAACTCGCTCACATTGCGTGTCGTGCGAAACACAATCAGATCGCCCTGGAGCGGATAGAAGCGATACACCCGCCCGTCCGCCGACCAGAACGTGTAGCTCGCGTTGTTGAACCGCAATCGGTCCGCGTTGTCGCCGTTCTCGATCGCCGACTCACGGACGGCCTCGTGCAGCGAGCGAAATGCTGCCTGGTCCAGCTTGTTCAGCACCAGCACTTCCAGCTGCTGCCCGCCCTTCTGGTACACGCCGCGATAGCCGTTCCACTCGAAATTGAACTCCGGAAGCCCCGCCTGCTGGTCGATCATCGCCAGTTCCAGGCTCTTGATCTTCTCAGGGAAGAGCGCCTGGATCGACGCATCCTTCAGGTATTCCGCCGTGAGCTCTCGATCGGCTGCGGTGACCACCACCCGCGAGCAACCGCTCAGCGTCAAAAGACTGACAAGCAATACGCAAGCGACTGTCGAATGCAAGGCGTTCAGGGACATTGTTCAGCACCACCACCGCGATCAGTTGGGGACGACATGTAGCCAATTCCCACGTTAGTCGCCGCCCCAGCCGACGGAAGCGTCGCCCTTTGCTCTGCGTTCGCCGCCGAAGCGCAGGCGTCCGCTTGTAGCGATTCTGCCGATTATTCCTGCCTCTCGGCTTGGTTCGTTATCCGCGAGTCGCCGACTCCGGCAACCTGGCCGCAATCTTTCGCACCAGCCATCGCGGCGTCAGCCGAGTGCCAAATGCAATCAGCTTGTTGCCTAGCCCCGGCACCACCAGGGCCTTCCCGCGGCAAAAGCCTCGATACCCTGCCCTGGCGACCGCCTCCGCCGACATGGCTCCAAGCGAGAACAGCCGGGAATCCTCCATGCTAGCCGCCTTGGCAAACTCGGTCACCGTCGGCCCCGGAGCAAAACAGGTCACACGCACTCCAGTTCCTCGCAGTTCCTCAACCAGTGCATCCGTCAGGGAAAGCACAAACGCCTTTGTCGCAAAGTACACCGCCATGTTCGGCCCCGGCTGAAACGCCGCCGTCGACGCCACATTGAGCACCCCGCCCCTCCCACGCTCGATCATCCCTGGCAGAAACAATCGCGTCAGGTGCAGCAGACTCACCACGTTCAAACGAACCATATCCAACTGCCGCTCCAGGTCGATCTCTGCCAATTTGCCGCGAGCGCCGAATCCGGCGCAATTCACGACTACGTCGATTGCTTTCCCCGATTGCTGAAGCTCATCGAACAGCTGCTGCGGCGCGTCGGCCTGCGTCAGATCGCTCTCCAGCACGCTGGCTTGCACGCCATACGTCGCCCGCAATTCAGCTGCTATCTCGTTGAGCTTGTCCATTCGTCGGGCGACAAGCACCAGATCGTCACCATCCCCAGCAAACAGCTTTGCCAGTTCGTGCCCAAGCCCGGACGAAGCCCCCGTGATCAATACCGTCTGCTTCGCCATCCGATGTTCCGTCGCCATCTAAAACTCCAACTTCATCACCGTCCCGCTTTCATACGTCGATTCCCCGTGGCTAACGGCAACCTGCTCTTCCTCGGTGCGGCCGATCGTTTCGCCCGGATGAATCCGGGATTCGCTCGTCACGAGATAACTGATGATGTCGTGACAGAAATCAAGAATCTCTTCCGGCTCGCGCTCCGTGCGATCGATTTCGATTTCCAGCTGCCCCAGCGCCGCCAGCCCCGTGGTGAAGAATCCGTAACTGCCGTCGTCATGAGCGACAATTTGCATGTCGAACCAGAGTTGCGGCACGATGTCGGCCGGCGAAAGCCCTTCCGAGTATTCCTGAAACATCCCGGGCTCGTGCACCACATTTCCCATCGGCCAGTACACGCCGAACGCGTCCGCGGCAGAGACCACGGCGGCCGTCAAATGTGTGAGCAGGATAAACCGCTCCAGGGCCGTCCCACTCCCCTCCGAGAGCGTCACCTCCAGATGAGACGAATGACCTCGCAACTGCTCGCAGGCTTCCGGCCACCACCAGGCAGTCACGCAGGGGCCTTCCAGCTGGTCCCACGGGACAGCCTCTCGCTCGAGGCTGATCGTGGCAACCTCGTCCCCCAAGTCAAAGGAAAACGCGTCGCCGCGCTTCGACAAATCGCTCGCCAGCGAAGTGTCCTCCAGCCGGCGGCGCAACTCGCTGACAAAGGCCTTCCGCTCCGGCAGCGCTGCCCGCTGAAGCAGGACCACAGCCGTGATCGAACCCATTTCGTCGCTGCCCTCATCCATCGTGCTTTTCCATGCTCTGCAATTGCCAGCCAACACCCGGTGTTGATAAACCCGGTGGGTTTATCAACAGCCTCCCGGCCCCTAGGGGCCCCCAACTTGTTGATAAACCTCCGGGGTTTATCAACACACCCCACCGACGGGGGCTCGGCTTGCGAGGACTGAGATACCGGCCCGTTTCATTCCGTCGTAGCGCTTTCTGCAGTAAATGGCTCTGCCGCAAGAGACTTGTTGGTGATTGTCTTAAGTTTTTAAGTGTTTGTCAAGTAGTTGTCTGGCTCGCTGGTGAGGGGCCAGCTTGCGGACGCTTGCCGAACGGTCGGCGGGTTGGGCTCTCTCTTGCCGCGGCGGAGTTCCCCTCCCTCAATCCTCCCCCTTCGCGTATTATGACGGGTCTTGCGCTGCCCGTCGGATCTCGGGTGAGACTCGCTCGGTGGCGGCGCCGGTTTTAGGGTTTTTGGGTCATGGCTCGTAAGGGTGCTGCGTTCGCAGGGTTGTCGGTTGCCATCACCACGCCGTTCAAGAACGGCGAAGTGGACTACGCGCTGCTCAAACAGCAGGTCGAATTTCAGGTGGAAGCCGGCGTCCAGTGTCTGGTGCCGGTCGGCACCACCGGGGAATCTCCGACCCTGTCTCACGAGGAGCACGAGCGGGTGATTTCCACCGTCGTGCAGACCGTCGCCGGCCGCTGCAAGGTGATGCCCGGTACCGGTTCGAACAGCACGGCTGAGGCCTTGCGGCTGACGAAGTGGGCCGCCAAGGAAGGGGCCGACGCTGCCCTGATGGTCGCCCCCTACTACAACAAGCCGACCCAGGAAGGCTTCTATCAACACTACAAGACAGTTGCCGATCAGGTCGACCTGCCGATCTGCGTCTACAACATTCCAGGTCGCACCGCCAAGAACATCGAGCCCGAGACGATCATCCGCCTCGGCGAGCTGCCGAACATCACAATGGTGAAGGAAGCCACGGGTTCCCTCGACCAGGCTTCGCAGATCATCGGCGGCAGCCAACTCACCGTGCTCAGCGGCGACGACAGTATGACGCTGCCGCTTTTGGCCGTCGGCGGCGAAGGGGTGATCTCCGTCGTGGGCAACATCGTTCCCAAGGACATGCTCGCCCTGCTCGACGCCTTCAAGCGCAGCGACATGGCGGCCGCCTATCAGTGGCACCACAAGCTGTTCCAGTTGTGCCGCGACATGCTGAGCCTGTCGACGAACCCGATCCCGCTCAAGGCCGCCATGAAGATGCTTGGCCGCGACACGGGCGAACTGCGCCTGCCGATGACGCCGCTCGACTCGGCCAGCGAAGCCAGGTTGCGGAAGACGCTAACCACCTACGGCCTCTTGTAAGCCGGCTGGTTCCCCCGCGATCCACCCAACACCGAAGGCCATCCAGCCTTCGGTTTTTTGTTGGCAACCTGGGCGACAGCTAGGGACCAGCGGTTTTGACCCCCATGCGATCCTGCAGGCTGTTTCCGATCGCGACAAATCGGGCCGCCCGGTATGCGGCGCCGGCGGGCTTCTGCGGCGCCTTGTCCTGCGACGAAAAGCGCCAATGATAAGTGCATGAACGCATTGAGCAGCCGTCGTTACGCCGAGTATCGGCGGCAAATCCGTGAGAAACTGGCCGGGCCGACCGGCAAGGACGCCGCCGACAAATCCGGCGATAAGCCGGCTCCCAAGCGGAGTCGATCGTTTTTCAAGCTCCTGACGGAATTCCTGGGCCTGCTCCAGGGGCACGGCTGGAGCGTCGGCTTCGCGCTGGCGACGCTGACGCTGGCCACGATCCTTCGGTTGATCCCGCCGCTGGCCACCAAGGTGGTCATCGACAATGTGCTGATCGACCAGCCGCTGCCGCAGTGGCTGAGCGCTTGGGGTTTGCCCAGCGATCGCTATCAGCTTTTGTACTGGGTCGGTGCATTTGTCGCCGGGATCTCGATCCTGGCCACGATCATCCACCTGAGCGGCCGTTGGTACGCGACCAAGGCGGTCAATCGGGTGCAGGTCGCGATTCGGCGGCGTGTGTTCGCCCATGCCGTGCGGCTGCCGCTGCACCGGGTCTATCAATTGAAGTCGGGCGGAGCGACGAGCCTGCTGCGCGACGACGCCGGGGGAATTTCCGACCTGATTTTCAGCATGCTCTACAACCCCTGGCGGGCGATCATTCAGTTGCTCGGCAGCTTGCTGGTGCTCGCCTGGGTCGATTGGCGGATGATGCTCGGTGGGCTGGCGCTGGTGCCTGCCGTCTACGTCACCCATCGCACCTGGATCAACCGCATTCGGCCCCTCTACCGCGACATTCGCAACCGCCGGCAGGATATCGACGGCCAGACGACCGAAGCCTTCGGTGGAATGCGCGTCGTGCGCACCTACGGCCGAGAGCGGAGCGAGACAGGACGCTACGTCACGGGCAACCACCTGATGGTCCGGCAGCAGCTCTTCGTCTGGTGGTGGACGCGCGTGATCGAGCTCACCTGGGAGGTGTTGATTCCGCTCGCATCGATCGCGCTGCTGATCTATGGCGGCACCCAAGTGTTGCAGGGGGATCTGACGATCGGCGACGTGACGATGTTTCTCGTCTACCTGACGATGCTGCTCGGCCCGCTCGAAACGTTGGTAAGCAGTGCCACGACTTTTCAGAACAACCTGGCGGGGCTCGACCGCGTGCTCGACCTGCTCGAGGAGCCGCTGGAGACTTCGCACACCCCGCCGACCGCCAGGCTCGATCCGGCTAGGGTTCGTGGTCGGATCGAATTCCGCGATGTGAGTTTTCAGTACCCCGCTTCGGCTACGCCCGTGCTGCAAGACATCAGCTTTGCCATGGAGCCGGGGGAGAGAGTGGCGCTGGTGGGTCGCAGCGGCGCCGGCAAGACGACGCTCTGCAATCTGGTCGCTCGCTTTTACGATCCGACGGCTGGCAGCGTGTTGTTGGATGGCGTGGATTTGCGGGAGTATCCGGTCGAGGCCTATCGTCAATTGCTCGGCATTGTCGAGCAGGATGTCTTCCTGTTCGACGGTTCGATCGCCGAAAACATCGGCTATGGCGCCCGAGGGGCGACGCGAGAGGAGATTATGGCCGCCGCTGCCGCCGCGAACGCCGACGGGTTCATCCGCGAGTTGGAGAATGGCTACGACACCCGAATCGGGGAACGGGGCGTGCGGCTCAGCGGCGGTCAGCGGCAGCGTCTGGCAATTGCCCGCGCTCTGCTGGCCGACCCTGGCATCCTGATCCTCGACGAAGCGACCAGCAATCTCGACAGCGAAAGCGAGCGGCTGATTCATCAGAGCCTCGAGCGCCTGATGCGCGGCCGATCTTCGCTCGTCATCGCTCATCGCCTGAGCACCATCGCTCAGGCCGATCGCATCTTGGTTCTGGAGCATGGCCGAATTATCGAAACCGGCACCCACGCGGAACTTATAGCTCGCAGCGGCCGCTATCGGCAGATGGTCGAGTTGCAAATGCAGCCACCCGACGAGCGCCCGCAGCCGCTCGAGACACGAGCAGGCGCCTGACCACGATCTGAGAGTTGCCACGGCCAGTTTTCGCGATCGAAATGCCATGGGTTTTGTGGCTGTATCTCGCAGCCAAAACCGCTGTCGGGCAAGAACTTGCGAATTTCTGGCCCGCTCCGTAATTCCGAGCTAAAGTTCGTTGGTGAGGCAGCCGAAAGGCTTGGCCCGCCACGGCCCACGGGCCGTTTTCCGGCTACCTGAACTGGCCGCCGGCGAAAATTGCTCGAACAACCGTCGGTCCCCCGCAAGCAACTGGCTCGTCCGAAGGATGGGCCAGTAATGCAGCATGTATCCGCCGCAAAATAACACCGCGAGCGGAACTATCGTCGCAATGTCACGCGTCGAATTCGGGTAGACCCAAAGGCTTCGAGCTGGGGCAACGCGAAAGAGGCATCGTCAATTCATGAACTGCACAGAACTGGCCGGACGTATCGAACGCATGCAACCTGGAGCGGAAGCGAAAGACGTCGCTCGGCTCTGCCTGCTGCTGGCCAACGCCACGGACGACGTCGGCAACTTTACCGACGATCAAGCTCTGACGCGCGCCTGGCGAGAGATGGGGCTGAAGCTGCAAGCGGCTACCGACCAGCACGCGGCGATGACCGAAGAACTGGAACGTCTCGCCCGTAGCGACCCGCAGAAATTCACTCCCGACCAGATTTGGGTGCTGATCCGGGCCATCAAAGTCCAGAGCCAAATCCTGCAGCTCTACGTCGGCGAAGCCGTGCTCGGCCTCTAGGTCCTGCAACGTGCCAAGATAGTAGCCGGGAGCTAACAAGCTCCCGGAGAACTTCCGCCGGACGTCAACACTCAGCACTGACGTCGCGGAAACTCGCCTGATGCAGACCGGCCGCTTCTCCAAAGCGGTCGCGCCCTGCCCTTCTACGAACGCTCTTTGCGTCCATCGACCCGCTGCTTGTTGCCTACATCAATTCCAGCAGCAGCACCGAGACGGTCATGTAAATGACAATCGCGGCGATGTCGCTGATGCCGGCGACGAACGGGTTGCTCATCAACGCAGGATCCAGCCCCAACCGCTTGAAGATGAGCGGCAAAAGCGAGCCGAATACGCTGCCGCAAGTCACGACGAGCACGATCGTCAGCGGCACCACGAGTGGCCATAGCTTGTAGGTGTGCGCATTCGTCTCGTTCCAGGTCATGACCGTAGCGACGACAAAGCCAAGCAACGCCAACATCAGGCCGAGCATCAAACCGACGAGCAAGTCGCGGAAAAGCACATGCCTCCAGTCGCGAAGCTTCACTTCGCCGGAGGTCATGGCCGTGATTACCAGCGTGGCGGATTGATTGCCGGAATTTCCCCCGCTCGACATGATCAGCGGGATGAACATCACGAGCCAGTACCACCGCTCCAGCTGCTGTTCGTAGTAGCTGAGCGCGGTGGCCGTGAACATCGCAGCGACGAACAAGATGGTCAACCAGATGCCGCGCTTCCAGACCAGTGTGAGCAAGTCCGTGCGAAGGTAGCTCTCTTCCAGCGGGGCCACACCGGCGAGCTGCTGGGCGTCTTCGGTAGCCTCTTGTCGAACGGCGTCGATGACGTCGTCGTGCGTAATGATGCCGACGAGGCGGTTCTGATTGTCGACCACCGGAATCGCCAGCAAGTCGTACTTGGCCACGCGGTCGGTGACTTCTTCCCGATCGTCGGTCGCGTTCACAACGACCAGATCGGTTTCCATCAGGCTGCCGAGGCGGGTTTCCGGTTTGCCGAGCGCGGAGACCAGTTGTCGGGTCGAGACCACGCCGCGCAGATGCAGATCGCTGTCGACGACGTAGATGTAGTAGATCGTTTCGAGATGTTCCGATTCCCGGCTCAGCGCTGACAGCGCTTCGCGAACCGTCAGCGACTCCTCCAGGAGCGCGACCTCCGTCGTCATCATGGCGCCGGCCGTGTTCTCCGGGTACGCCCGGAGCCGGAGGATTTCGCGGCGTTCTTCGGCCGGGAGGAGCGGAAGGATTTCTTCCACCACCTCATCCGGCGTGTCATGCAGCAGATCGACTCGATCGTCGGCCGGGAGATTGGCGATCAGTTCCGCGACTTCCGTCCGGTCCTGCGTTTCGATGATCGCCAGTTGCTTTTCGTGATTGAAATACGAAAAGATCTCCTCGCGCAGCTGCGGATCGGCATGCCGAAGCACTCGCCAGGCGTCCGCAGCGTCGAGCCCTTCCATGAACTCGGCCGTGCGAGCGGGATGCAGGGCCGTGCAGAACTCGCGCAGCTCAAACTCATTGCTCTCGGCCAGCATCTCGCGCAGTTCGGGAAGGAACAGCGTGTTGATCATGAGGGCTGGCCGCTTGAACTACCGGGAGGCGCTGACACTGGAGATATTCGAGTATCACGGCGCTGCCGAAGACTGTCAAAGGCGGGGACGCCCGAAAAACTCGCTCATCGCAGCGCGAGCGAGACCGGCATATACGGATAGAAGAACCGGCGGAGCAGCTGTGGTTGAGCGGCGAAATTGGTCAGGACGCGGCTGCCGACCACATTTCCCCGTCCGAGCAGGTCGCAACGATAACGCGGATCGCGCGAGTAGGAAATCATCGAGCCGGTCGGCTCAATCTGCCATGAACCGGTCCGGTAGCCGCGAAGGTGCATTCCCGTATCGGCAAGCCAGCAACTGGCGCCGAACTCGAGCTCAACGGGCTCAGGCGGCATCGAGCAGGGAATCTTGCGTGCGGTGGCCGGTAAGAGTCCGGTCATCGGGGCGCTACGACCATCGGGAAGAATCACCTGGCGGCACAGATAGGCCAGCCCGCTCCCTTCCGCGTAGATGCGCCCACCAGCCGCCGCAAAGCACCGTAGCGACTGCGCCAGGCAGTGGTTTGCGGCCAGCGTCTCCAAATGCCGTTCGGGATGACCGCAGCCGAGGAGCACCAAGTCGGTCTGATCAGGCAGCTTCTCATTCTTGAGCGGCGAAAAATCGCTGACTACCGCCCCTGCCCCTTCCAGCGAATCCAGCATATCGGGGAAATGGCAGGAGAAATCTTCGTCGATGGCGACGGCCACTCGCAACTTACGCCGCGAATCGCAAACAAACGGCATGCTCGTGTTCACCTCCGGCAGGAGGCTGGCGCGCGACGCCAGTTGAAACAGACGATCCAGCCGGACTTTGCCCGCGAGCCGCTTACCGAGCTCCTGGCAAAGCTCCTTCTGCGGATGAGCGCCGGGGCGCAACCTCGCGATCGCCGCTCGCAGGGCTGGGGCCTCGTCCATCCAGCCTAGAACGGGCATCCCCCAGAGGGCTTCGAGTTCCGTTTGCCAGTGTACGGCGTCGGCGGCATCGGAGGCTCGATCGAGAATCAATGCGTCTACCTGAGGCAAGCCGAACCGCAAACCGCGTTGTTTTAGCAGCTCGAGATCAACCACCGCGACACGGGGCAGATCGAGCCACTTGCTGAGAGTATTCAGACTGCCGCCGGACGGACCTGAGGGACTAACTGAACTGGCTGACTCCCTCGTGGGCTGCGCGAACGAACCGTGAACAATGGCCAACTCGGCTGTAGCGATCCCGCGTCTGAGAGC
>JAEZAS010000051.1 GCA_023430365.1 Planctomycetota bacterium | reverse complement strand
CCCCCCTGGCACAAGTGGCGCTACTGTCCGGTTTGGTCGTCGCAACTGAGTTGATCCGCGGAGTGTTGAACTACACCTATACGACCTCGGCTGGCTACCTGGTTCACGCTCGGATCGTGGTCGACCTGCGAGCCCGCGTTTACGACAAACTACAGCGGCTGAGCTTTTCGTTCTTTGACGCCAATGCGACGGGCTCGATCATCAATCGAGTGACGAGCGACGTACAAGCGGTGCGGGCGTTTGTGGATGGCGTACTGATCCAGCTCGTGATTTTGCTGCTGTCGCTCGTTTGTTACCTGGCCTACATGCTCAGCCTCGATGTCGGCCTGACGCTCGCGTGCCTGGCGACGACGCCGATTATGTGGATCATCACCGTACTGTTCTCGCGAGCAGTTCGGCCACTGTATGACCGCAACCGAGAGTTAGTCGATGGTGTGATCCTGCGCTTGGCCGAGTGCGTGCAGGGAGTACAGGTGATCAAGGGTTTTGGCCGCGAGCGGGAAGAGATCGCCCGCTTCGCCGCCGCCAACCACGCCGTGAAGGCCCAGCAGCAAGGCATCTTTTGGCGAGTCAGCCTGTTTGGCCCCACGATCGGCTACATGACGCAGATCAACCTGGTCGTTCTGCTGGCCTACGGCGGTTGGCTCGTCGCCCAAGGAAAACTGCCGCTTGGTTCCGGCCTGGTGGTGTTCGCTGGTTTGTTGCAGCAATTCTCCAGCCAGGTGGCGAATCTGACGAACATCGCCAACAGCGTGCAGCAGAGCCTGAGCGGCTCGCGGCGGGTATTTGAAATCCTCGATGCTCCGATCGCGATCCAGAGCCCACCCGATGCGATTCGATTGCCCACGGCGCGGGGCGAGGTGAGTTTCGAGCATGTGAGCTTTGAGTATGTGCCGGGCAATCCGGTGCTGCGAGATGTTTCCTTGCACGTCCGTCCCGGGCAGAAGGTTGCCATCGTCGGCGCCACCGGCGCAGGTAAAACGACGATGCTGACAATGCTCTGCCGCTTCTACGATCCCCAAAGCGGGCGAATTACGCTCGATGGGCACGACCTGCGCGAGCTAAACGTCGACGATCTGCGGCGCAAGATCGGCGTCGTGTTTCAGGAGACTTTTCTGTTCAGCAACTCCGTGGCCGCCAACATCGCCTTCGGTCATCCCGAAGCGACCCAGGAGCAGATCGAACGGGCTGCGAAGATCGCCGCCGCCCACGAGTTCATCACGCAGCTGCCGAAGGGATACCAGACGATCCTCGGTGAGGACGGGCTCGATCTCTCCGGCGGCCAGCGGCAGCGGCTGGCGATCGCTCGGGCGGTGCTTCTCGACCCAGCCATCCTGCTGCTCGACGACCCGGCGGCGGCGATCGATCCGCACACCGAGCACGAGATCCTCGGCTCGATGGAGCAAGCGATGCAAGGCCGGACGACCTTCGTCGTCGCCCACCGTTTAAGTACGCTGCGACAGTGCGACCTGGTGATCGTTCTTGACCGGGGCCGCATCGTGCAGGTCGGCACGCACGAAGAACTGATGAAGCAGCCCGGCCACTATCGCGAAGCCGCCACCAGCCAATTCGCTGCAGCGAGCGCGCTGTAGAATTCTACTCCCTTCCTAGCCATCAGCCTTGCTTCTTCCTCTTCTTCCCTTCGGGTCGCTCCGTGCTCGGATGCCGTGGTCCTTGGCCGAGGTAGGGGTGGGATTCGAAGACCTTTTCGCCTTCTCCCTTCACGCGGGGGTCGTAGGTCGCGATGAGCACATCGGTCAGTTGCTGGGCAAGTTTGGCCTTGATCTCGGCGTAGCTAGGGTCGGTTGCGACGTTGTTGAGCTGATCGGGGTCGCGTTTCAGATCGTAGAGTTCTTCGGCGGGGCGTTTGGCGAAGGCCAACTCGTAGAGCCGACGGTTGGTGTCGTTGTCGTCCTTGTGCTCGATCAGCCAGGTCTTGCTCGGCCCGTTGTCGCAGTCGCCGTACCAGACGCCGCGAATGGTTGCCTTCTCAAAATCCGGCGTGCCGTTGGGCCAGCGGTCGGGCGAGAAGTTGCGAATGAACAGATAGTCGGCGGTCCGAATGCCGCGGCAGGGATAGCCACCCATGTCGGGCGCTTCCTGCATCGGCACATGCCGCTCTTTGCCGAAGAGGGCGAACTCGCGATGCGGGTGGGGCCGCGATCCGCCTGCCAGCAACGGCAGCAGGCTCTGGCCGGTCATTGAATCGGGCCGCGGCACCTTCGCCAGGGCCAGGAACGTGGGAGCCAGATCGGTCGTGCTCACAAAATCATCGATCACGACTCCCGATCCTTCGTTTCCTTCCGCCGCTTTCCGCGCGCCAGCCGCTTTGCCCCAGCGAATAGCGAGCGGCACGCGCGTGCCGGAGTCGTACAGGTTGCCCTTGCCGCGAGGGAAAGGCATCCCGTGGTCGCCGGTCATCACGATCACCGTGTTGTCGAGTTCCCCCGCCGCTTCGAGCGCCTTCAGCGCGTCGCCGACGAACGTGTCGAACCGCTGCACCTCGAAGTAGTAGTCCGCCACGTCGCTGCGCACCACCTCGCTGTCGGGCAGACAGGCGGGAAGCTTGATGCTGCCGGGCCGGATGCCGCTTTCGCGCCCCCTGCCCTCGTCGTAGGGACGATGAGGATCGGCGCTGCCGAGCCAGAAGCAAAACGGCTTGCCCTTGGGACGAGCTTCGAGGAACGCCTCAAAGTTTTTGAACCGCTGGCCCGCAATCGGCCGATTCGGCGTCTCCGTTCGTCCTGGTCCCCAGGCCTTGCCTGTCACGCCGACAAAGTAACCCGCGTCCTGAAGCATCTCGGGATACGAGCGGAACTTGTCCGGGAAAATGCAGTGCAGATTCGCCCCCGCTTCCAGCCGCCAATGCCATTGCCCCGTGAGCAGAGCGCCGCGTGAGGGGGTGCAGGAGGGAGACGAAACATACGCGTGCTGAAAGAGCATTCCTTCGCGAGCCAGGCGATCAAACGTCGGCGTTTTCACGACCGGATCGCCATAGGCCCCCGCGTGCGGCCAGCCCCAATCGTCCGCCATCGCCAGCAGGATGTTCGGCCGATCGTCTTTCGCCTGCGAGCCCTGCTCCTGGGCCGTCAAACCGCAGGTACTAGCGGCCCAAATACAAACAGCCAGCAAAACTATCGAGCGAGTCATCCGTACACCCCAGCAATCGCGGAAGAGGTTCAACGGCTCGCATGATAGTCGACGCCCCGCCCAATTGCACTTCACTCGCGCGATGCCCGGTGGTCTGAAGTCTGGCGACTTCCGCTACGAGGGAGTGCACAACTCACGCAGCGTCGCCTCGGTGAAGACCAGCGGCTGGCGAGGCAAGCGGTCCAGGCGGAACATCGGCAACAGTTCGCGGGGCGTGGTCGGTCGAGGCTCGTCGAGCAGCCCACAGGTCCATGCCAACCAACCCACGAGCCGCTCGGCGGGAACACCGGCGTCGCGGAGCGTGCTCAGCCGGGTATCGCCGTGCCGTTTCGCCAGTCGCCGGCCGTCCTCACCAATGACAAGCGGGACGTGAGCGAAGTGGGGCGGCTCCCAATCGAGACTTTCGTAGATCTCAAGCTGTCGAAAGGCGCTCGGCAGCAGATCATCGCCGCGCAGAACTTCGGTCACTCCCATCGCGTGATCATCCACCACAACCGCCAGCTGATAGGCAGGCGCGTCGTCCGATTTGGCAAGGACAAAATCTCCCAGTTCGCGAGCGACGTTGCACTCGCGCTCGCCGACCACTTCGTCGCGCAGGCTGCGCGCGACGGAACTGGCCCGAAACCGCCAGGCAAACGCTCGATCTCCGAGCGAGGCGGCATCGCTCGCCCTGCGCCCGGCACAAGTGCCGGGATACACGGGCCCTTCCTGCCCCACATGCGGAGCGCTCGCGGCGGCGGCGACATCGGACCGCGTGCACGTACAGGGATAGATCCGCTCGGCCTGCTTCAACTGCTCGAGAGCCGACCGATAGTGTTCGAGACGCGCGGTTTGAACGTACGGAGCGTAGCGGCCGCCGATGTCCGGGCCTTCGTCCCAGTCGAGCCCCAACCAGTGCAAATCCTCGATCGCCTGGGCTTGGGCTCCCGCTTTCACCCGCGGCGAATCGATATCCTCGACCCGCAGGATCACTCGCCCCCCTCGCGCCCGGAGCGATAGCCAGGCGAGCAGGTAGGTGCGCGCGTTGCCGATGTGCTGGGCGCCGGTAGGCGAAGGGGCCAATCGGCCGACGAGGGATGCTCGCTCTGCCATGAAATCAAACAACTGCCGGAATCCGAATTGCAATGACTGCATTAACTGTGCATTCGGCAGCACTGGCAAGGTGGGCATCAACATCGATGCTAAGCGCGCTAACCATTAGCGAGGCGGTGTGTATCTGCGGCTGGAGGCGCAAAAAAAGTGCCCGCCGGGATGACGAGGGGCAATTCGCCAGAGCCCGGCAGGCAGCGAGGTATCGCAGGCAACGAGTCAACAGCGTCGGAGAATGCTGGACTCGAGTCGCGAGTTGTATGATTGAAGGAGTATCGCCCCGCCAGCGGAAGCAGGGTAGGTGAAAGTTTCACCCACGTCGCGCATCGACACACGCATTTGTGGCGAACCCAGTGTGCGGAATTGACACACCGGAGCTATGCATAAGCGACGTGCGATGGCAGCGATCGTGTCGCGCCCTACGCTTCCGGGTGTGTTTTTCCCACTGCCCCGTCCGCGGCAAGCACCATGCGAACCAGTTCGATATCGTTCGTCACGCCGAGCTTCTCGAGCACCTTGGTTCGATGTTTCGCCGCGGTCTGAATGCTCACGCCGAATTCCAACGCAATCTGCTTCAGCGATCTGCCCTCGACGAGCCGATCGAGCACTTCTTTTTCGCGCATCGTGAGGGTCGCCAATTGCCGCTGCAAATGAGGACTGCGAGCCAGCTGCTCCCGCTTCTGGGCGTCGCGCTCAATCGCGGCATGAATCCGCTCCAGCAGGATCGGCCCCTTGAGAGGTTTTTCCAGGTAGTCGATCGCTCCCGAGCGAAACGCGCGAGCACAGGAGGCGACGTCGCCGTACGCCGTAACCACGATGACCGGCACAATCGCCCCGCGGCTGCGCAGCTCGTCCTGCAGATCGAGACCGCTCATCTCCGGCATGCGATAGTCGACGACGACACAGCCCGGCCGGTCGGCGTCGTATTGTTCGATAAACGTCCGCGCGGAGGCGTAGCTCTCGACGCGCAGACCATCCGACTCGACCAGGAAACGCAACGAATCCAAGGCGCCTGGATCGTCGTCAACCAGAAACACGGTCGGGGGAATAGCATTCATGCTGTCCCACTTTCTCGGCTTCGACGCGCGGCAGCGTGAAGCAGAATGTTGCTCCATTTCCCAGCCGCGGTTCTATCCACAGTCTGCCGTTGAACGCTTCAACGAGCGACCGGCTGATCGGCAGCCCCATCCCGAGGCCTTGCAGCTTGGTGGTGAAGAACGGGTCGAAGATGCGTTCGGCGCCTTCGCTCGTGATACCGGGTCCCGTGTCGCTCACGGCACATCCGGCTTCACCCTCCGCTACGAACGTCTCAATCGTGACTACCTGATCGGCGACAGGCAAGCCCTCCATTGCCTCAAACGCGTTCCTTACCAGGTTTACGAGCACTTGCTGGATTTGGATCGGGTCGCAGGCGACAAAAATCGGCGATTCCGACAATTGCAGCCTGACATCGACGTCACGCCGCCGGGCCTCGAACGCGGTCAGCCGCACCACGTCGTGGATCAAATCTTGGAGCGCCACCTGAGCAACACCCGGCTGCTGCCGTCGGGCAAACGACCTCACGCGGCGCAAGATTTCACCTGCACGCTCCGCTTCGCTGGCCATGTTTTCCAGGGCCTCGGTCGTCTCCTCGACCGGCCTTTCTCCTGACTGGAGCCGACGCAGCATGCCACGGGCGTAATTGCTGATGGCATATAGCGGCTGGTTCACCTCGTGGGCGAGGCCCGCCATCATCTGCCCCATGGTGCTCAGTCGCGAGACATGGGCCAGCTGGCTTTGCTGCTGCTGCAATTGCTCTTCGGCCCGAATGCGCTCGGCAAACTCATGCCGCAGCATGTCGTTGGCGTAGGTCAACTCGGCGGTGCGTTCTTCGACCCGTTGCTCGAGCTCTTCATACGATTCCTGTAACTGCAACTCCGCTTCGCGCCGATCGGTGATATCGAGGATCGTCCCGAGGTAGCCGATCAACTCTCCGCCGTCTCGCATCGCCACAGCGTTCATGATGACCCAATGAACGGCGTCATCGATGCCGTAGTAGCGACATTCCAGCGAGGGAGTCTCTTCGCCCCGAGCGGTCATTTCCAGCCAGGCTTTGAAGACCCGCTCGCGATCCTCCTCATGAACGGTGGAGATCCATTCGAAGCCGAGTGCCATCTCGCGCGGCTTGCCAGTGAGCTGCGTCCAGCGGGGATTGACGTAGGTGCAGCGGCCGGTCGTATCGGTTTCGAACACAACGGTCGGAGAGTGCGCCACGAGCGTACGAAACCGCCGGTCCGAGCGAGACTGAGCATCGTAGACCGTGGCGAGAAACAGGGGCGTGGTGCAGGTAATGAGCACGAACCCTTGCAAGGCCGCAAGCCGCGTTGGAGCCGGCAGCTCCAGGAAGGTGTACCAGCCCATCTCGCGCGGGGTGGCCGAACAGGCAAACAGGGCAACGACGAGAGAAGCGAAGGAAACGCCCTGCCGACCAAAGCGAATTCCGGCCCAAGCGACCAACGGCACGGCGTACATCGGAAAGCGGAGTGTCGAGACCACCGTCTCCGGCCAGGCGCCGAAGATGGCGCCCGAAATAACGACCAGCGCAATCCCCAGCACGGCCGCTTCGGCGACGCGGAGTGGCCGCAACCGGAACCGCCGATCGCGCGCCGCCAGCAGCACGACCGGAGGCGTGAACATGGCCACCCCCATCGATCCGGCGGCCCACCAGCGCTGCCACAGGTGGGGAATGTCACTGGGTTCGCCGAGCAGAACTCCCAGCGTGGCTCCCAGCAGAGCCGCCGTCATGCTGCAGAGCATGAGCGCGATAACGATCAGGCCGCCGATGTCGTGTGCCTGCGTGATTTGATAGGGACCACGCGTCCATTGCTGCAAGAGCCAGGCGGCGCTGCACGCCTCAAAGAGGTTTACTGCGAGATAGGCGATGGAGAGACCGTTCTCCCGCCATCCCATGAGAGCATCAGCCGCCAGGCCCGCGACGATCACAGCAGGCAGCACCACGGGCCACCGGCGCAGCGGCAACCGGCTGAGGATTCCCAGCAGCACACCCGTGGCCGGCCAGATGATCGGCACCGGCAAGCCGGGCAACGAGACGACTCGCCCGAGCACGGCGGCCAGGAAATACACGACGCCAACCGTCGCAACGAGCGGCAGCGTCGGCCAGCAGCGGCTATCAGGTTCGGAGAGAGTCATTCGAGTGGTTCACACTCGAGCCAGAATAGCTTCGCCGCCGCCCGGCGGGAATGGCGAGTTTTT
>JAEZAS010000502.1 GCA_023430365.1 Planctomycetota bacterium | reverse complement strand
CGCGACGCCTGCGAGACGATCGGCGTGCGAGCGCCGCTGGTGCCGGGCATTTTGCCCGTGACGAACCTGGCGCAGATCCAGCGAATCACGTCGCTGTGCAAGGCGAAGCTGCCCGAGGCGTTTCTCGCCCGGCTGGCGGAGCGGGACGATGCCGACTGGCAGTTCAAGGTGGGCGTGGAGTTCGCCACGCGGCAGGTTCAGGAGCTCGTGGACCGCGGAGCGCCGGGGGTCCACTTCTACGTGCTCAACAAGTCGCAAGCGACGTCGGCCGTGCTGCAGGCGGTGAAGCTGCCGGGCGCCTGACGGCGAGTTTTCAGTCGTCTGTTTTCAGTAGACAGTTCTTGAATTGGTGCTTCGGCCTGCCGCGATGGGAGTAAGCCCGGCGGCAGGTCGAAACTTTTTACTGTCTACTGTTAACTCTTTACTGACCCGCTTGTTGGGCTTCGAGGTCGGCCTTGTAGGCCTTCTGGGCGGCGGCTTCGCGCGAGAGCTTGAATTCGGGGCCGGCCGGGAAGTACTGGATGTCGTCCTGGATGTAGTAGCCGCTCGGGAGAGTTTGGCCCGACTCGGTGACCTGGCAGCCGGTGCTGGCAACGGCGGCGACGACAAGGCCCAGGCCGCTGAGCATCTTCAGGCTGGCGAACGAGTTGATCTTCATGGCGTCTGTTTCCTGGCCATTCGCGGGCCGAATGCCTGTGGTGTGGGCTGCTAGCGGAGAGCTTGCAGTCGTCCGCAAAGTCTCGGCAACCGTCACGAGCGATACGAACGTCAGGCTAGTTATCGGCGGGCGGGGCGGCGAACTTTCGTGAAACTTTGCCTGTCCTGCAAAGGTTCCCGGCCTCACTTTATGACCGGCAGGAGTCGCCAGCCGCACTTGCGCAAGGTTGTCACGCTCAGGCCGAGCCAAATGGCTTGTGCCGCCACGGAATAGGAGAGCACGACATCTGCATCTGGCGGACCGGACGTTATCACCTGGGAAAGCGCATAACGGAGACCCAGGGTTATGGCCAGGATCAAGCCAAATGTGCTCAGCAGGGAGCGGGCACGTGGTTGGGGCAGCAGGCCCACGTGGATCACGGCGAGTCCTGACGAGATGAGCGCAGACACAAAGAGGGTGAACGTGAGGATGTCTTCGGCGCTGAGCGCAAAGAATTCCAGCAGGTCGGCTCGCGATACAACGGCCCTGCCAATACCCAAGATGATCGCAATCACCAACGTGAAAATCAGCAGTTGCCGCACACTGAACTGTTCGCCGTCTGATTGAGGCGCTATTGGGAGAGAGAATGCTCTCAGACGAACATTCAGTACGGAGCGCGAGCACCAGAAGGGAATCTGTGCGACCATCCAGGTGAACGTCGTCAAGCCGGCTAGAAGCAGGGCCTCTGCACTGTCTGGACCGTGTTCCACGAACAAGAAAGCCAGCCACGTCTCAAGAGCAAGCCACAGCGGAGGCAGGGTCAATCGCTGAAGAATCGTTCCGCCGCCGAACACCGTGAGCACGGCCGCCAGCACGATGTGAGCGTAATAAATGCCGAAAACCGTGGGAACTACGACGGTTTCTGCTTGGGAACTCGGGTCCCAGGCGACAAGGATGCAGCAAAGAATGAAGGCAAAAAGCTGTACCGCGACGAAGGGGACCCAACTGGCGCCGGTCCGACCGAATCCAGTATCGGCCGGCGCAGGAGGAGTCGCCGCCTTGACTTCGGAGCTCTCGGAAACGTCCACAGGGGCACGGAGACGCTAGAGGTTGAGACCAGGGCGACGGAGGACTTTGTTACCAGACATCCGCTTTCGCGACTGCAATTGCCGCGGCGAGTTCCGTCGTCTTGGGATTGAGTTCCAGGCCGACAAGGTCGCGGTAGCCGAGGTCGTAGGCCTGCTTGAGGACGCGGTTGTAGTTGATTTCGCCGGTGCCGGGCTCGTTTCGCCCCGGGTGGTCGGCGATCTGCAGGTAGCCGATCTGGTCGAGGCCTTCTTTCATCCGGCCGCAGAGATCGCCTTCGGTGATCTGCATGTGGTACAGGTCCCAGTTGATCTTCACGTAGGTTGAATTCACTTCGCGGCAGATCTTCAGGGCGTCCGGGCTGCCGTAGAGGCAATGGCCCGGGTGGTTCACCCGGCCGTTCATCGGCTCGAGGATGATCATGACCTTCTCGCGTTCGACGATCGGGGCTGCTCGCTTGAGAGCCTTGGTGACCTGGGCCAACATCTCTTCCTGGCTCATGCCGGGCTGGTTGTTGCCAGCAACCACGGTCATCTTGCGACACTTCCACTTGTGGGCGACCGGGCAGGCCTCTTCGATCGTCTTGATGAAGGCGTCTTCGTTTTTGGGATTGTTCATTCCCGGCTCAAAGCCCCAGGCGGTGAACTGGGCGATCTCGAGACCAAGTTCCTGGGACAGATCGGCAATCTGGTTGATGTCCTTCCCCTTGCCCTGGATCGGCCAGAACTCGACGGCGGGGAAGCCGAACTCGGCTGCCTTGCGCATGCGGTCGGGGAAGGGGAGCTTGTTCCACCACATCTCGATGTTGACGGCGAACTTGGTGTGGGGCGTTTTGCCGAGCTTGGAAACGTCGACGTCTTCGGCCGGCTTGTCCTGGGCGGCGAGGGAAGAGGTGAAGGCGGCGGCGCCAGCCAGCGCGGCGGTGGTTCCCAGAAAGCGGCGACGATCGGAGAGTGACATGAGTGATCCTTGCGAACGCGAATTCAATGCGGAGACGAAGAGTCCATTGAACGTTCGGTGCGCGAGAAAAGCAATTCGGGCAAGCTGGGCTGGGATCGGACGCTGGTAGCGTCCGACGAGATGGGTGGCCTGCCGGGCCTCGCGATGGAAGAGGCCTTCAGGGGGCTCGGCAACTGCGCGCGGAGTGGCGGGAGCTCGCTCTCGTTCTCCGGAAGCTGTTACAGGATTATGCAACTGCCAGCAGGGCTCTTTGGCGTTGCAGGATGCGGATGGCGTTGATCAGGAGTTTGGCTTGGACCCAGAGCTGCACGCGCACAGGCGTGCGGACCCAGGCGGGTAGCGAC
>JAEZAS010000480.1 GCA_023430365.1 Planctomycetota bacterium | reverse complement strand
ACGAGGCGACGAGCGTCGTGTTCGGCATGCCGAAGGAGGCGATCGCCCACGGCGGGGTCGATCAGGTGCTGCCGATCGACCGCATTGCCGAGGCGGCCCTGGAGGCCGCCACCGGAGCGACTGTCGGCGTGTAACGCGCCTTCGCGGATTGCAGAAGACGCATCGCAAGGATTGCGAGCGTTAACCGCGGAAGAAAATCAGGGTCACGACGACCAGCAACGGCACGAGAATGCCGAAGCTGTAGGCCATGTAGCCAAAAAAGGTCGGCATCCGCACGCCGTTCTCTTCCGCGATGGCTTTGACCATGAAGTTCGGGCCGTTGCCGATGTAGGTGTTCGCTCCCATGAACACCGCGCCCGCCGAGATGGCCTGGAGCAGTTCCGGCGCCCCCGGCTGAGCCAGGAAGTCGCGGAGGTAGGTTGGGCCGGCGGCGTCGATTCCCTTCATGCCACAAGCGGTCGCGGCAAACGTGAGATACGTCGGCGCGTTGTCGAGGAAGCTCGACAGCAAACCAGTCGCCCAGAAGTATTGCCAGGGAGCGCTGATCGCCATCTCGCCCAGGTCGGGCCGGTTGCCGCTTCCCCAGGCGTTGAGGATCTGCAGGGCCGGGGCCATCGTAATGAAGATGCCGATGAACAGCACCGCCACTTCGATGATCGGACCGAAGGTGAACTTGTTGTTCTCGCGGAACGCGGGAGACGTCGTGAAGTAGGCCACGATCGCCAGCAGGGCCATGATCCCTTCCTGCACGCCGTACGGCCAGGGATTGCCATGGTTGAACATCCCCTGCCCCGAGCAAAAGATCGTCAGCACGACGCCCGTCAGGAAGACAAAGTTGAGCAAGCCGTTGATCTTCAGCGGCGCGTGAACCTGCACTTCTTCGAGCTGCGAGCCGGGCCGCTCTTTCTCTTCGCGATTGAAGACCGCCTGGTCCCAGAACTGGAAGATGGCGAGCAACCCGATGTTCACCACGAGCCAGTGCGGCCAGAGGTTCTCGAGCGTCCAGAGGAAGGGAACCCCTTTGAGGAAGCCCAGGAAGAGGGGCGGATCGCCGAGCGGCGTGAGCAAGCCGCCGCAGTTGGAGACGATAAAGATGAAGAAGATGACGATGTGCACCTTCTTCTGTCGCGATTGGTTGGCCCGCAGCAACGGCCGGATGAGCAGCACCGAAGCGCCGGTCGTGCCGATGAAGTTGGCGATCACCGCCCCGAGAGCAAGCAGGCCGGTGTTGGCCAGCGGTGTTCCCGAGAGCGAGCCTTGGACGAAGACGCCGCCGCTGATGATGTACAGCGAGGCGAGCAGGATGATGAAGGAGACGTATTCCTTCAGCTTGTCGACCAGCTCGTGTTGCCCCGCTGCGCCGTGGACGAACAGAAGGTAGAAGGTTACCGGCAGGGCGAGCAGGGCGACGATGATCGCCTTGTTGCTGTTGTGTTCCCACCAGTGTCCGGCAATCAGCGGCAGCAGCGCGATGCAAAGCAGCAAGGCCGCGAAGGGGGCGACGGTCCAGATCGGCAGACTGCTCCCCATAGCCCCATGGCCGGCGTGAGCGGCGTCGTGGTGGTCGGCCGCATGGGTGTCGGCTGTGTCGCCGGGGGCGTGGACCGGATCGGTCACGTCATGGGCTTCGGCGGCGGTGGACGGGGCCTCGTCTTGCGCGCAAGCGGAGGTCAACGCGAGCGGAAGGGTTAGCAGGGCGGCGAGGGCCACTCCTGCCACAACGAAACGCGAGTGCATGAAAGGCTCCACGGTTCCCTGCGGTGAGCACGGGCGGCTTCGCAGGCAGCGCAAGGGGGGCGGGAAATCTGGCGGCCGAACGAGCCTCTGAGGTCAACCGCTCGTATCCGAACCATGATCCCGCCCTCTTCCTGCCCGGCGCCGCACTACGACGCTGCCCCGTCGAAGGTTACGATTGACTGACAGCCAGAAACGGCCGCAGATGATGATAGTTGGGTTCCCGTCGCCGCGAAAGACGTGCGGTTTTGGGGCCTTCTCGAAGGGAGAACCGGTTTGAAAATCGCCATTTTGGGTTCCGGCAACGTCGGCGCCTCGCTCGGAACGCACTGGGCCCAGGCTGGGCATCAGGTGGTATTTGGCTCCCGCGATCCGGGCAGCGCCAAGGTGCAGGAGATCCTCTGCCGGGTGAACCCTGCCATGTGCGCCGAGCTGCCGCATGTCTCGGTGCAAGACGCCGAGGTTATCGTTCTGGCCGTGCCGTGGCCGCAGGCGGAGGGGGTGCTCAAGAGCCTGGGGGATCTGAGCGGGCGGATCGTCATCGATTGCACCAACCCGCTGAAGCCCGACCTGAGCGGTCTGGAAACGCACGGCGGACCGGCCGCGGCGGAGCAGATTGCCGCCTGGGCGCCGGGGGCTCGCATCGTCAAGGCGTTCAACACGGCCAGCACGAAGGTGATGCGCGACCCGAAGTTCGATTCGCAGCAGGCGACGATGTTCTACTGCGGCGACGATCCGGAAGCCAAACGGGTTGTGCACGACCTGATTGCCGAGGTCGGGTTCGAACCGGTCGACGCCGGCTCGCTCGCCCACGCCCATTACCTCGAATCGCTCGCGATGCTCTACATCCACCTGGCGGTGAAGCTCGGCTGGGGCTCGAACTGTGCGTTCAAGATTTTGAAGCGGTAGGGCGTGATGGTTGGACCATCGGTTGGTGTCAGACAGGGTCTCGCCGACAGCCGCTTCGCGGCTAGACTTTCTGCTGGCCATCTGCGGTCGTGGGATTGGTGATCGTTTTTATTGACAAGTTGTTGAATAGATGGTAATGTGGGAGGGTCGTTCTCCTCGCCTGGTTCTGCTGGGCGTGGGGCGGTTTTTGCTGCGCGGTGGGTTCTTTGGCAATTTGGTGGCGGTGTTACGGCGGAGAGGGCATGCGGGGCTCGCCGGGGCGCTGGCTAGCTGTTGTAGGAAGTGTTGTGGACGGCTCGGCGCGCTCTAGTAAGGCTCTTGTGAAGTGGGGGGTTGGTGGGTGGTTTTCCGGCGAGGGGGACTCGCCGGCTGAAGGGTTGTGGGAGGGCGGCTAGCTGTTGTGAAGAAAACGGGCCTGATCGCGGCAAGTGTATGGGGGATATCGGTTTGGTGAAAAAAGGCCGGTAGCGCTAGCTGTTGTGAAACTGGTTTGTGCAGATGGCCTGGAAGGGCTTCCGCTTAGGCGTTGTGGGGATGTGGAGGCGGGTTGGCGCGCTCTAGTAAAAGCCCTTGTGGAGTGGTGGGGTTGGATGGTGGTTTTTCGGCGAGTGTGACTCGCCGGCTAGGGGGCGGGAGGCGGCGATGGGCGGCGATTGGAAAGCTGGTGAGTCGACATTGACCGGGGTGCGGGTGGTTCGCTATTCTCCGCCGCCTTATTTTTCTCCGGCTTCCCCCTGCGCGTCTGGTGGGCCGATTTCGGATGTCGCGAACCTTTGCGCTACTGGTTGTTCTGACGGCGGCGATGACCGTCGGCGGCGGCTGCGCGCTCCTGACGTTTGACGAGCCAGTCACCGAACCCGTTCGCCTGCCGCCGGCGCGGATGTCGGCCGATAGCGTGGTGCTCGAGTTCCTGTTCGTCCGCATGCCCGTTTCGGAAGCTGAGGAGTACGAGGAGATTTGGTCGCAGGTCGACGAGCAGGATCTGCCCGCCGACTTGCGGCGGCAGTTGACCGACAACGGTTTCCGCATCGGCGTGGTTGGACAGGACATGCCGGCGATCCTGCGCGAGCGATTGGCCGCGACGGGCAATCCGCTGGAAGAGCGGAGCGAGGACATTGGCACCAGCGACGTGGAAGTCGATCGCAGCGCTCGCCGCAAGCAATGTCGGGCGGGTCGGCGGGCGAAAATCGTGGTTTCCAAGACGCACGACTCGCTGAGCGTGCTCACTCGCGAAGGAGGAGCAGTCCGCGGCCGGCTGGTCGAGAAGGCGCAATGCCTGTTCGCTCTCAAGCCTTATCCGCTCGGCGACGGGCGGGTGAAAATCGACATCACGCCCGAGGTTGAGCACGGCGACGTGAAGCAGACCTGGCAGGGTGGCAACGGGATGATGATGCAGCGGATGGGGAAGGACCGGATCGTCCTCGACCCGCTACGGGTCGTCGCCACCCTGGCTCCGGGGCAGTCGCTGATGCTGTCGGCGACGGACGAGGCTCACGGCCTGGGGGACCATTTCTTCGTCGAGACGGCGGGCGGGACGGTTGAGCGGACGATTTTGCTCGTCCGCGTGGCCCAGACGCAGCACGACGATTTGTTCGCTCCGGGAAATCTGCCCTCCCCTCTGGCTACGCCAGTGGACTAGATGTTCCCATTAATGGCTGCCTCGGGCTGCTGGCTGAATGACCAATGTCCAAATCCCAATGACCAAGGGGGACGTTTGCGCCGGTTACTAGTTTGGTCATTGGGATTTGGTAATTGGTCATTTCTTCCCGGTCAGGCTGGAAGCCTAACCTACGGGGACCCGGCATTGCTCTAGTGGCGTCAGGTTCGTCATAATCGTTGTTTCTTGCGGATTTTACGCGGGTTTGCCCGCTGCTGGCCGCCGATAAGTAACTCGTTCTTGATCGCCGTCGGTGGGTCGCCCTTTGGCGGGCCTCGTAAGACGTGGGTCGCGACTCATTCAGGAGTGTTTGGTATGGCTCTGGTTCCCTTGCGCGTCGTGCTCGATCACGCAGCCGAAAACGACTACGGCGTGGCTGCGTTCAACGTGAACAACATGGAGCAGATTCAGGCGATCATGGAGGCGGCCCAGGAGACGGACTCGCCGGTGATCATCCAGGCGTCGCGCGGCGCTCGCTCGTATTCGCAGGACGCTTACCTGCGGCACCTGATGCTCGCTGCGGCTGAGCTGTATCCGCAGATTCCGATCGTGATGCACCAGGACCACGGCAACAGCGTGGCGACCTGCAAGTCGGCGATCGACAACGGCTTCACCTCGGTGATGATGGACGGCAGCCTGAAGGAAGACGGCAAGACGCCGGCTGACTATGCCTACAACGTGAAGGTGACGCGCGACGTGGTCGAGATGGCGCATGCTCGCGGCGTGAGCGTCGAAGGCGAACTCGGCTGCCTTGGTTCGCTCGAGAGCGGTCAGGGCGAAGCCGAAGACGGCCACGGCGCTGAAGGCATTCTCTCGCACGACCAGCTGCTGACCGATCCGGAAGAAGCGGCCCAGTTCGTCGAAGAGACGGGTGTGGATGCGCTGGCCGTTGCGATCGGCACCAGCCACGGCGCTTATAAGTTCACCCGCAAGCCGGACGGCGAAGTGCTGGCGATGAGCCGGATCGAAGAGATCCACCGCCGCATTCCGAACTGTCACCTAGTGATGCACGGCAGCTCGAGCGTGCCGCAGGAATTGCAGGACATCCTGAACAAGTACGGCGGCAAGATGCCCCAGACTTGGGGCGTGCCGGTGGAAGAGATTCAGCGCGGCATTGAGAACGGCGTGCGGAAGATCAACGTCGACACCGATTGCCGTATGGCCATCACCGGCGCGATCCGCAAGGTGCTCTGGGAGAACCCGGAGAAGTTCGACCCGCGCGACTACCTGAAGCCCGCCCGCACCGCGATGAAGGACGTGTGCGTCGCTCGCATGGTCTCGTTCGGCCAGGCTGGCAACGCGAGCAAGATGCGTCAGGCGGCCCTCGTTTAAGACGCCGCTAGTTCGTGGCGTTAAAAAGTGATTATTGGCCGGAGGCGAGCGCCTCCGAGCCTGGTGGACAAGCATTCCTAGATGCCCCACTCGCAACTCACCCGGAGGCGTTGGCCTTCGGGTGTTTCTTTATGGTCGGAGATGGGCGGCTGTTGCGACGCTTAGTGCTAGCAGCCGGGTTAATCGCGATTGTGGCCTAGCCGCTGATGCGGCTACAATTCGGCCGGTCCACTGCCGATTCCCAAAGCCCGATCACGTCAAGGACGACGTACCATGGCTTCCTCCGCCGCCAGCGAGGCGTTGCAAACGCCCCTGCCTCCGCTCGTCAAAGCCCGGGAGATCGTGCGCCACGAGGGACGGATTCTGGCGGAGCTGGCCGAGCGGCTGGGGGCTGATTTCGAACAAGCGGTGGAGCTGGTGCATCGCTGCCGTGGATCGGTCCTCGTGACCGGCATGGGGAAAGCGGGGCTGGTGGGGCAGAAGATTGCCGCAACGCTCGCCTCGACCGGTACCCGCAGCCATTTTCTGCATCCCGCCGAAGCGATCCATGGCGACCTGGGCCGGGTGCATGCCGACGACATCGTGCTGGCCCTGTCGTATAGCGGCGAGACGGAAGAGATCGTCCGCTTGCTCCCTGCCTTCAAGCAGCTCGGCGCGAAGCTGATTGCCATCACGTCGCGCGGCGGCAGTTCGCTCGGTTCAGCGGCCGATGTGACGATTCCCTTGGGCAACATTCGCGAGGCCTGTCCGCTGGGCCTGGCTCCGAGCGCGACGACGACGGCGATGATGGCCCTCGGTGACGCCCTGGCGCTGGTTGTCAGTGAGTTGCGGCGATTCGGCCCTGAGGACTTCGCCCGCTTTCATCCCGGCGGCGCCTTGGGGCGAAAGCTGGCCAAGGTGAACGATGTGATGCGGCCGATCGGCGAGTGCCGCGTGGCGCTCGAAACGGCCAGCCTGCGTGAGGCGCTCGTGGCCCAGCGTCGGCCGGGTCGGCGAACAGGCGCGATCATGGTCGTGAACGGCGCCGGCCAGTTGAGCGGGTTCTTTACGGATAGCGATCTCGCCCGCTTGCTGGAAGCCAAGCGGGATGGGGCGATCGATCAACCGATCAGCGAGGTGATGACGCGGTCGTGCTCCTCGATCGAAATCGACTCGCCGCTGGCAGCCGCTTGCGATCTGCTCGTGGGGCGGAAGATCAGCGAACTGCCCGTCGTGGATTCCGACGGAAGACCCGTCGGCCTTGTGGATATTACGGACATTGTGGGAATCGT
The DNA here is from genome assembly GCA_023430365.1 of Planctomycetota bacterium. GTDB lineage: Bacteria > Planctomycetota > Planctomycetia > Pirellulales > Pirellulaceae > JAEZAS01. Next base: position 6,497 of record JAEZAS010000480.1, on the reverse strand, counting down.
GCGGGACGAACCGGAGGCGACGGTGGTCGATCCGGGACCCGCGGTGCTGAAACTGGTGCCGCCGCCGAAATCGCGACGGCCGAGGCCGAAGAGCGAGCGGTGAATGTCGCACCCCTTCGGCGAACCAAGCGCACACGAGACGTGACCTACTCAGGAATCTGAACCAACAAGCAGAAAATAGCCGGAGGCAAACCTGCCTCCGGGTGAAGTGCGAGTAAATGCCGCTGTTGCAGGGCGGCCCGGAGGCAAGTTTGCCTCCGGCTACTTACCGCTGTGATCGAAACACGCTGAAAAGTTTGGCCGTTTATGAAACTGACCGAAATGTGCCGCCGCGTAGAGCTAGTTCTGTCGGACGTCGATGGCGTGCTGACGGACGGGGGCATCTTCTTTGATAACCAGGGAATCGAGAGCAAGAAGTTTCATATCCGCGACGGGTTGGGGATCAAGCTGTGGCAGAAGGCGGGCTTCAAGTTCGGTGTGCTCACCGCGCGAGCGTCGCACATCGTGAAAGTGCGGGCTGCTGAACTGGGGATTGAACTGGTCCGTCAGGGCTTCGAGACGAAGCTGCCTGCGGCCCGCGAGATTTTCAAATCGCTCAACCTGTCGCCGGAGCAGTGCTGCTACATCGGCGACGATCTGACTGACTTGCCCGTGATTCGCTCCGTCGGGCTGGGCATCGCCGTCGCCGATGCGGCGCCGGAGGTGCGGGCTGCGGCCGCCCACGTCACCAAGCTCTCGGGTGGCCAGGGCGCGGTCCGTGAGGCGCTGGAGATGATCCTCAAAGCGAAGGGACGTTGGGACGAACTGCTTCAGCCGTACTTAACCTGATTCAACACCTCTTTAACTGCGATTAGCCGCCGTGCTTCAAGTCCGCCGCTTTTTGACCGCGTTCGCCATACTGCTGGCCTGCTTTGGCCTGTATGCGTTTGCGGTTGCGCCGTGGTTTGAGCCGCCGCCGATTGCCCGGCGAACGGGATCGGCCCCGGAGGTGGACGTTGCAACCAACGTGCGGCGGGAGCGAGACTTTGCTCCGCTGTTCGAGCCCGGGTCTTGGGAACTGGAAAATCCCAAGATCGTTGAGAACCCGGACTGCACGCTGCTGATTCAGGATTACAAGCCGCTCGACGACGGCCGGATGGAGCTTCGGCCCTGCACGCTGATCTTTTATCTGCCCGCCGACGAAAGCGAGGCCTCTGCCCCGCTGCCGGATGGCTCCAAACCGGCGCCTTCGCGACGGCCGATCGTGATGCGTGCTCCGCAGGGGGCAATCCTGCAGTTTGATCGGCCCCTCGACCTGGCCAAGGCGCAGTTCGGCCGAGTGGTGGGTGGAAGACTCGCCGGCGAGACCACGATCTTCAGCCCGGAAAGCAAACCGGGAGCGAATGACGCTCTCCGCGTGAGCACGCGGAACGTGCAGATCGATCCCGAGCGAGCTTTTACGCCGCACGACGTCGAATTCAGCTATGGCAAAAGCTATGGCCGCGGTCGCGACATGACCATTTACCTGCTGCCGAGCGAGAACGTCACTGGCGGCAAGACGTCGACGCCCATCGGTGGCGTGCGAGCGCTCCAGCTCTCGCATGTCGAGAAGTTGCATCTCGAGATGGACAGCCCGGGGTTGATGCCGACTGGCGAGGGGGCGGCCGACAGTGTCGCTAAGGCCGGTCAAAAGCCGAACCCGCCGCTGGAGGTTCGTTGCAAGGGGCCGCTGGTCTACGACTTTCAGCAGAAGATTATTGCCGTCGATGACCGCGTGGAACTGACCCGGCTGAACCCGTCCGGACCGCCCGATCGGCTGCTCTGTAGCAAACTGATGCTCTATCTGGCTCCACCGATGGGCGCTGAATTGCCCCAGGAGGACAAGTTGGCGGCGACCGCGCCCGATGCACAGCTGGAAGCGCCGAAGAGCGCCGAGATGGATCTGGCGTCGAAGCTCTACCGCGTGGTGGCGGTCGGTAGCCCGGTTGCTCTGGAAGCTCCTTCGTCCTCGACTTTCGTCGTGGCCTCGCGGATCGACTACAGCCCGCCGACGCGGCGGTTGTCGCTCGAGAGTGGTGACGGCGCTCGACAGGTGGTTTTGGAACGCGAGCAGGACAAGTTCGAGGCGCGAGCTCTGGAAGCCGAGATGGCACCGGATGGCCAGCGACTCGGCCGGCTTTGGGCCGCAGGGCCGGGCCGCTTGCAACTCACGCATCAGCAGGACGGCAAGCCGGAGACGATCGCCGCGAAGTGGGAAAAAGAGCTGCTGATTCGTCCTCACGAAAAGAATCAGGTGATTTCGCTGGTGCGAAGCGCCGCCGTCGAGATGGGCGGAAACGGAAGCTTTGCCGCCGACGAAATGCATGTCTGGGTGCTTGAGGTAGCGACCGATGACGCTCGCGCCGGCGGCTCGACAGCCAACAAGGCTGGCGGCTCGGCGATTCTGCCCGATCGATTGCTTGCCGTTGGTCGAGTGCGAGTCGATTCGCCGCAGTTGCGAGCTAATACCGGCCGGCTGGAAGCCTGGTTCGTCGACGCCACGCTCCCGCCCGATCCCAAGCAAGCAGGCGTGGTGACGCAGCCTTCTGCAGCCGCCCCGCAGCCGGCACCGCTTCGTCCGCCGGTGGCTGGAGTGCCACCAGCTGGCGTCGCTGCGCCAGAAGAAAAGCCCGTTCAGCAGTTCACGGTCGTGGGTGAACTTGTGCAGATGCAGATCGCTCGCGATGGGCAGCGGACGGCCCTTGAGGACCTGACGATTTCAGGCGGCGTGGAGATCGTCGAAACCCCAGCGGCTGGCTCTACGGAAGCTCCGCTGCGAATCAAAGGGGATGAGCTGCAGTTGCGCGATGGGGCCACCGACAACGCGAAGCTCGCCGTGCGCGGCAAGCCGGCCGAGGTTTCCGCCCGCGGTCTGACGATGACCGGCCCCGCGATTCATTTGCATCGGGGTGAGAATCGGCTGTGGATCGATGGTCCCGGCAAGGCCACCCTGCCTGTGCCGAGCGAGAAGAAGTCGATCGAACCGCCCCCCGCCGAGCCGGAGAAGATGAATGTCTTCTGGCAGCGAAGCATGACGTTCGACGGCAGCACCGCGGTGCTCGTTGGCGAAGTGCAAGCCACCAGCAGCAAACAGCGGGCTCTTTCCGAAACGCTTGAGGTGACTCTCGCCCAGCCGATCGAGTTCAACAACCCGCAAGCGCAAGGCTCGACGGACGTCGCCCGCCTGCGGTTCGATGGCGGCGTCGACTTGGAGAATACTTCGCTAGGACCGATGGGCGAGCGGGTGTCGGTCGAGCAATTGCAGGTGCGGAACCTGCTGATCGATCGCCGCACGGGAGCTCTCAAGGCGGATGGCCCCGGCTGGTTGACGTCGGTTCGTACCGGTGGAGCGGAGGCGCTCGCCACAGGCCCGGGGCAGGTCGCCGCGCCGATCGCCTTGCCTGCCGGAAACGCCGGTGAGTTGACGCATTTGCACATCGAGTTTCGGGGCGGCATCACGGGCGATGTGAACAAGCACGAAATCTCATTCCAGGAACAGGTGCGGGCGATTTACGCGAGCGTCCCCGATTGGGACACCCGGATCACGATGAAGGACCTCGACCAAGGCGGCCTGGCCGCTCTGGGCGAGAAGGGAGCCCTGCTGAGCAGCGACCAATTGACGGTTCGCGAAATGACGATGCCCGGCGGACTCGCCAGCGCCCAGAAGTGGGTCGAGATGGAGGCTTCGGGACGCACGCTCGTTGAGGGCAAATCGTTCACCGCGCGGGCGGAACGAATCTCCTACACCACCGACAAGGAGCAGCTCGTCCTGCAAGGCGACGGCCGCAACGATGCGGAGCTGTGGCATCAGCAGGTCAAGGGCGGCCAATACTCCTACACCGCCGCCACAAAGATCATGTTCTGGCGTGGGAAGAACGAAGTGGTGTTCGAAGGCGGAAAGGTGCTCGACTTGCAACAGCTGGGCAAGCCGCCGCCGTCTCCCACCCAGCGCCTGCGCTAACCGCCAAGGCGGGCTGAAAGCTATGCTTGAAGCTTTTGCACAACGCAGCCCTGCGGGACGGGAACCGACGGTGAGACCATGACGACCGTAGCCGACATTAGCCGCTTTTTGGAAGAGTTCGCCCCGAGTCGGTTGGCTGAGGATTGGGACAACGTCGGTTTGCTGGTGGGGGACGCTGCCCAACCGGTCGAGCGTGTGATGACTTGCCTGACCATCACGCCGCCAAGCGCCGCGGAGGCGGTGCGACGCCAGGCGCAGCTAATCGTCACGCATCATCCCTTGCCGTTCAAGGCGCTCAAGCGGTTGACCACCTCGTCGACGCCCGGCCGGCTGCTGCTCGACCTGATCCGAGGGGGCGTCGCGGTTTACAGTCCTCACACAGCGTTCGACTCGGCGGCCCAGGGCATCAACCAGCAATTGGCGGTCGGACTTGGTTTGACCGATATTCGGCCACTGCTCTCGCGGCCGGACGAATCGCAGGAGCTTGGATCGGGCCGGTATGGCCGCACGGCTCAGCCTGCGACGCTTGCCCAGGTCGCCGACCGGCTGAAGCAGTTCGTCGGCATCGACCGCGTTCAACTGGTCGGTGATGCCTCTCGCCCGGTCCAGCAGATCGCCGTGGCCTGCGGCAGCGCGGGGTCGTTCCTGGAGCCCGCCGTGCGAGCTGGTTGCGATCTGCTGATTACGGGTGAAACGAACTTTCACACCTGCCTGGAGGCGGAAGCAACGGGCGTCGGTCTGCTGCTTGCGGGGCACTACGCCAGTGAGCGATTCGGCGTCGAACGGCTCGCTGACATCGTTGCTCGCCAGTTTCCGAAACTGGAGTGCTGGGCCAGCGTCGACGAACGCGATCCGCTCACGTGGCTCTAAGGGCTGTGCCAGCCACCCGCATCGCGGAACGCCACGATCGCGTCGACCAGTTCGTCCGGGCCATGGCGAATGACGTCGCATACCGGCAGGCCGAATTCCGCCCGCACGCGCTCTCGCTCGCGGTCGGCCTCTTCCGCCGAGACTCGTCGGCTGTTCATCGCAATGCCGATGATCTTGCACGGCTGATGCACGTTCGCCATCACCTCATAGATCCGCTTGATCTCGGCCAGCGGGGGAATGCGAACGCTTTCGACGCCCGTCACCGTCTCGCGCCCGATCTCGTAGCACAGGATCAAGGCCTGCGGAGCACAACCATGCAGCAGGCTGAGCGTGACGCCTGAATACGACGGATGAACGAGACTCCCCTGCCCTTCCACCAGCAGAATGTCGTGATGCTGGTTGGCGAGCACGAGCTTTTCCGCCGCTCCGCTGACAAAGTCAGCCACGATGCAGTCGAGCGGCAGGCCATCCCCTTCGATCATGATGCCCGTCTGGCCGGTGGCGATGAACTTGGCGTCGTGACCACGAGCTTGCAGGGCCCTGGTCAGCTCGACCGACACCAGCATCTTGCCGATGCTGCAGTCGTGCCCCACGGTATGCACGCGCAAGCAGTCGGGCCGCAGGCCCACGCGGCGGGCGATGGTTTTCTCAGTGTTCCGACGAATGTCGACGAGCGACACACCTGCCTCCTCGGCTGCAGAGGCGAACTCCGGATCGTCATTGAGAAAATCATGCAGCCCCGAGACGACATCCATCTTGCGGCGAATGGCTTCCAGGATGATGGGCCGCCAGTTCGCCGGGATCTTGCCGCCCGGCGGGGCGATGCCGAGCACCAGCGTGTCCGCTTCCGGCGCCTCGCTCAGGCTGGCGACGATCGGAGCATCGCCGACATCTAGCAACTCCCCCGAGAGCTTGCCCGCCTGGGTGCTGTCGAGCAGGGCGACCACTTCCTCGCGACGGTAACGAACGACATTCGCTGCCGTCTTGCCGGCGTGTGGTTCGGTATGGCCTTCAGTCAGGCAGACAATCTTTCGCGTCATGGTGGGCAGATCGGTTGGTGAAGCGAAGCGGGTCAGGCGAGTTGTTTGCGGAAGCGGGCAATACTGAGCATCAGAATGACCACGCAGCAGGTCGTCAATCCGGCGATCCAGGGGAGCAGTTCCAGCAAGCCAGCCCCGCGCAGGACAATGCCCCGCAGAATCTCGATGAAGTACGTCACCGGCAGCAGGTAGGCGACCGGCTGAATGACCAGCGGCATCTCAGATCGCGGGAACATGAACCCCGACAGTAGCACCGATGGCAGCATGATGATGAACGCGGTCTGAATGGCTTCGAGCTGAGTCGTCGCAATCGTCGAGACCAGCAGCCCCAAGCCGAGTGCACAAACCAGAAACAGCCCGGCGAGCGCGATCAGCAGCGGAATACTCCCCTGAATTGGCACATCGAAGCCATAGACCATCACCGCCAGCACGAGCATCGTCTCGGCCAGCCCGGTGACTGCGTAGGGAACAAGCTTGCCCAGCAAGAGCCCGCTCCGGCCGACCGGCGTGACGAACAGTTGCTCCAGAGTGCCGAGTTCTCGCTCTCGAACCACCGCGAACGACGTCAGAAAGAGCGTGATCAACTGCAGGATGATGCCCACCAGTCC
>JAEZAS010000450.1 GCA_023430365.1 Planctomycetota bacterium | reverse complement strand
AGTACCAGGACTCGTGGCAACTGTGCTATGCCCGCAGCATGGCCGTGATGAAGCTGCTCGAAGAAGACGGCATTCCGGCGAAGCGAATCCGACTTGCCCAAGCGGCCGGCTATGAGCCGATGTCGCTGGGGGTGAGCGAAGAGTCGCAGGCCAAGAACCCGCGCGTCGAAGTGTTCCTGCTCAACGACATCAGCCCTGCGGCCGCGAACATGCCGATCTCGAGCAGCACGCACTGATGCAGGGAAAAGCGCGAACATCGAAAGTCAAAGGACGAGGGAAAGTCGAAGCTCGAAGTCGACAACAAGGACGGCTGCCAACTCGCGCCGTTAGGGTCGGGCTTTGATTTTTGTTTTTCCTTCGCCATTCGAACTTCGTCATTCGACATTCCGACTCCCCGGCACGCGCCTTGCAAAATTCCGAGCTTTCCTCACGCAATCCTGCGCACCAGGGAGGCTCGTCGCATGGCTCGCTCTTCGGAAGCATCTCGCCGCACGTTTCTTAGCTCCACCGGCGCCCTCGGAGCGGGGCTCTGGGCCTCGTCCTTCTTGCGAGCTGATGACGGGCCGCCGCTCGCTCCGCCTGACAAGCAGCCGCCCGATCTGACGCTGCCCGAGTCGCCCCAGAAAACCGTCGGCTGGGCGATTGTGGGGCTTGGCAAGCTGGCGCTGGAGGAAGTGATGCCGGCGTTTGCCCACTGCAAGCTTTCGAGGCCCACGGCGCTAGTCAGCGGGCATCCGGACAAGGCAAAGCGGGTGGCCGAGTTTTACGGCATCAAGCAGCAGAACATCTACAACTACGACAATTACGACAAGCTCGCCGAGAACGAGGACGTCGACGTTATCTACATCATCCTGCCCAACAACATGCATGCGGAGTACACGATCCGCGGTCACCAGGCGGGCAAGCATGTGCTCTGCGAGAAGCCGATGGCCGTGACGGTGAAGGAGAGCGAGCAGATGATCGCCGCCGCGAAGAAGGCGGAGCGCAAGCTGATGATCGCCTACCGTCTGAGGTATGAGCCGTACAACAAGAAGGTGATCGAGCTCTGCAAGGAGCAGCACTTCGGCAAGCTTCGCAGCATCTCGGCGAGCAACTGCCAGGTGGTGCAGGCGCCAAACATCCGTTTGAGCAAGCAGCTCGGCGGCGGCCCGCTCGGCGACATCGGCGTCTATTGCCTGAACGCCTGTCGTTATGTGACCGGGGAGGAGCCGGTCGAAGTGACAGCCTTTGAGCACTGGGACAAGAGCAACCCGCGCTTTCGCGAAGTGCCGCAGAGCGTCGCTTTCACGCTCCGCTTTCCCAGCGGCATTCTCGCCAGTTGCGATTGCAGTTTTGACGCGGCTGAAAGCCGGCGCTATCGGGTGCACTGCGAGGAGGGGAGCATCGAGCTCGACCCGGCGTTCTCCTATCGCGGCCTGCAACTGTTCACACACACCGGAGGGAAGCGGACCGAGATGCTGCTGGGGCAGGTGAACCATTTTGCCGCCGAGATGGAGCACTTCTCCGAGTGTGTCCTCGCAGACAAGTCCCCGCGGACTCCGGGCGAGGAGGGGCTGGCCGATATGCGGATCATGGCCGCGATCGAAGAGTCGGCGCGTGGCGGCAACTCGGTGAAGCTCAAACGTACCTAGCCGGCGGATCACAGCTGCCGGAAGTCCCGCGCGAGGTCTTCGCCTGGCTCGACAGGGCCGGGCGGCACGCTCACTAGCCGTTTCCGATCGCTCAGTCGTTTTCCGGCGGGTGGTGACCCGCCGGCTATTTTGTATTGACAAACTCGTGAAAAATTGCTAGATTGAGCTGCGTTCGAGCCCCGTTGCACGTGCAGCACCGGTGGGCGTTCGCTGCTGCGCGGAAAGCAACTGGCGAAGCGGTCGGCGGAGCTTCACAAAAGCACCCTGGGGGGGTAGTAAGATCCGGCTTGTGCAGTGGTACAGAGAGCGTTGCGAAGTGTTGTGAAACGGACCCTCTGATGAGGTTGTTTTTCACAGTTAAAGCGTTCAGGGAATACTGGTTACAGTTCGAGCGCTGGGATGAGCGCAAGTGTTGTACAAGGAGTGGCGCGATGGGTTGTTCGGGACCTAGTAAAACGGTTGTGCGTGGCGGCTGGCGGATGGCGCTCGTGGCGGTGTCGCTGCTGGCTGGCGGTGGTTCCGAACTGCGGGCCGACGACTGGCCGCAGTGGCGCGGCGCCGGGCGCGATGGCGTTTGGCAGGAAACGGGGGTGGTGAAAAAGCTGCCTGCCGAGCTGCCGCGGAAGTGGACGGTGACGGGCGGGGCAGGGTACTCCGGGCCGACTGTGGCGGAGGGGCGGGTGTATCTGACCGATCGTTTCACGCGGCCGGAAGAGATCGAGCGCATCCTGTGCTTCGACGAGCAGACCGGGGAGGAATTGTGGACGGTCACCTATCCGGCCGCTTACGGTCGGATTGGCTATCAGGCGGGGCCGCGGGCTTCGGTGACGGTCCACGATGGGCTGGCGTATGCCTTGGGGGCGACGGGAATGCTGCACTGCCTGGATGCGGCCAGCGGCCAGATCAAGTGGAAGAAGGATTGTGAGGCGGAATACGAAATCGAGATGCCGATCTGGGGCATCGCCGGCGCTCCGCTGATCTACCAGGACCTGGTCATCCTGCACATCGGCGGCAAGGACGCATGCGTCGTAGCGCTCGATCGCAAGACGGGCAAGCACGTCTGGAAAGCTCTCAAGGATCGGGCTCAGTACACGGCGCCGTTCCTGGTGAAGCAGACGGGGAAGGATGTTGTCATTGTCTGGACCGGCGACAGTGTTGCGGGGCTCGACGCGGCCACGGGAGAAGTGTACTGGCGTTACGAGTGGAAGCCGCGGAACATGCCGATCGGCATCGCCACGCCGGTGGTCGACGGAGACCGAGTGTTCTTCACGGGCTTCTACGATGGCTCGCTCATGTTGCGGCTTACGGAGAAGGAGGGCAAACCATCGTTCGAAAAGCTCTGGCAGATCACCGGGCGTGATGAACGGAACACCGAGGCCCTGCACTCCATCATCAGCACGCCGATCCTGCGCGACGGCTATATCTATGGCGCCGACAGCTACGGCGAGCTGCGCTGCCTCGACGCCAAGACAGGGGAGCGCATTTGGGAAGACCTGACCGCCACGCCGAAGGCCCGCTGGAGCAACCTGCACTTCGTCGAGCGAATCACCGACGGCAAGCTGCAGGAAGATTGGTTGTTCAACGAGCGCGGCGAACTGCTCATCGGCCACCTTACGCCCAAAGGCTTTACTGAGGTCAGCCGCGGCAAACTGATCGAACCGACCCAGGAGCAACTGCGTCAGCGCGGCGGCGTCTGCTGGGCACACCCAGCCTACGCGAACCGCTGCGTGTTCATTCGCAACGACAACGAGCTGGTATGTGCGAGTTTGGCGGCGGAGGCTGGGGAGTAGGGGCCAAGAGGCCAAGGGACCAAGAGGCAATGGGGATGGCCGATGGCGGGGGTAAATGAGGAGCGGATGGCTGGAGGGGCTTGGGCGAGGCAGACTTAGTACAGAGTACTCAGTACTGAGGGCTACCCGAGCAGCGGTGGAACTTGAGCAATGAGCCACCCGCCCTTCGCCCCTTTGCCTCTTGGCCCCTTCGCCCCTCGCTTCAGCTATACAGCTGAATTGCCCGGACGATCTCGCCTAGATCGTTCGGTACGGCGACGGCGCGGTTGGCGAAGCTGGCGCGTCGCACGCCGCGGCTGCCGAGGACCTGGTTGAACTGTTCCTGATCGGTCGTGTGGTAGGCAACCGTGGCCGTGGGGTCTTTGAGCTGATGGCCGGTCAAGATGCAGACAACTCGCTCGTCGGCGCCGATGACGCCTTGCTCGCGCAGTTGCTTTGCGCCGGCAACGCTCGCCGCCGAGGCTGGCTCACAGCCGAAGCCGCCGGCGCCAATCTTGGCCTTCGCGTCGAGGATTTCCTGTTCCGTTACGTCGCGCACCACGCCGTCGCAGGCTTGCAGCGCTCGCAGGCACTTGCGGAGGTTGACGGGGCGATTGATCTCGATGGCGCTGGCAATGGTCGAGGCCTTGCGATTGGCTGCGTCGAGTTCTTTATAGTACAGGCCCGTGATGTCGGTCTTTGCCGCTTCGTCGGTCCAGCGGAGGTTTCGCTTTTCGTACAGCTCGTAGAGCGTGTTGGCCCCGGCCGCGTTGATGACGGCGAGCCGCGGGATGCGATCGATCAGGCCCAGCTTCTTGAGCTCGACGAACGCCTTGCCAAACGCGCTGCTGTTGCCGAGGTTGCCGCCAGGGACGACGATCCAATCGGGCACTTCCCAGCGGAGCGCCTCGAGCACGCGGAACATGATCGTTTTCTGCCCCTCGAGGCGAAACGGGTTCACGCTGTTGACGAGGTAGATGCCCAGGTCTCGGCTGACTTCCTGGACGCGAGCCATCGCGTCGTCGAAGTCGCCGGCGATTTGCACGGTGAGCGCTCCATAGTCGAGCGCCTGCGAAAGCTTGCCGTAGGAGATTTTTCCGGAGCCGATGAAGATGACCGCCTTCATCAGCCGGGTGACGGCGCAGTACATCGCGAGCGACGCGCTCGTATTGCCGGTCGACGCGCAAGCGGCCCGCTTGGCGCCGGTGGCATGAGCGTGGGTGAACGCGGCGCTCATGCCGTTGTCTTTGAAGCTGCCCGAGGGGTTCATCCCCTCGTACTGCAAGTGCAGCCGGCCGGGCTTCATGCCGACGTACTGCCCGACCGTGTCGGACTGTTGCAGGAGGGTCTGGCCTTCGCCGACCGTGACGATCAGGTCCTGCGAGGCGAAGGGGAGCAGTTCGTGGAACCGCCAGATGCCGCTGAAGCGGACCGGATTGCTGCGCTCCATCCACATCTGCTCAAAGAACTTGAGCGACTTGGGAACGGGCAGGCGGTCCCACTCGTATTCAACATCGAGCAGGTCGCCGCACTGCGGGCAGGCGGTGCGCACCTCGTCCGGACTGCACGTAAAGCCGCACGCGGGGCTAATGCACCGCTGGAAGGCATGGGGGCTCAGAGGCACGGCGATAATTCGTTACAGGGACAATGTTTTCGGGCCAAAACGGACGGTTCAGTGTACTTGGAGCGGGCGGAAACGGGCAAGGTGGATGCGGCGACCCGAGCTGCTAGCGACCAGTGCGCTAAGAACCGGCCATCCAAGACTTTCCGCCACGCCGCCGCGGCAGGTTCAAGTTCGCGCGTTCAGCCCGTTCCGCTATATTTCCCTACCCGGGGCGAAGAACAGGATGTTTGCCGTCCGGTTTTTGAGCTTCTCCTTTGACGCATTGGCTGGGACATCGTGAAAGACAAAACAGCGAGCAAGAGTGGTCCGGATTCGGACGCCAAGACGCCGGACGGCGGTTGGCGGGAGACGATCGAATCGATCCTGATGGCGATCGTCCTGGCCCTGCTGTTTCGTGGGTTCGTGGCTGAAGCGTTCGTCATTCCGACCGGTTCGATGGCGCCGACCCTCATGGGGCGGCACAAGGACTTGCGGTGCCCGAAGTGCAACGGCGAGCACTGGTATCAGGTGAGCGCCAGCGCTGAGGTGAGTAAGGAAGGAGCCTACACCGGGCACCAGGTGGTTTCTGGAACCTGTCCCAGTTGCCGCTACACGACCGCGATCGACCCGAGCAAGCATTCGAACGAGGGTTCGTTCAGCGGCGACCGGATCATCGTCAGCAAGTTCATCTACGACTTTCAGCAGCCCGAACGCTGGGATGTGATCGTCTTTAAGTATCCCGGCGATGCCACGCAGAACTACATCAAGCGGCTCGTGGGATTGCCCGGCGAAACGGTGACCATCATCGGCGGCAACATCTATGTAATGCCGACCGGCGGCACGTCGGACCAGGATCGAATCGCGCGAAAGCCGCCAAAGAAGCTCGACACGCTCCTACAACTCGTCGACGACTCGTCGTATCGGCCGCAGGAATTGATCGACGTCGGCTGGCCGGCGCAGTGGGAATCGCAAGGGGCCGTAGCGTCGGGCTCAGCCAGCGGAAGCTGGGAATCGCCCGATGGCGGACGCTCGTTCGTCTGCAAATCGCCGACGAGCGACGTGGCCTGGCTGCGGTATCGCCATCGCACGCCGAGCTACGAAGATTGGCAGATGATCGTCAACGAGAAGCGAGTGCCGGACGGAGTGCAGGAGTGGGGCGGTCAGTTGATCACCGACTTCTACGCCTACGACGCCGGCCGAACCGATCGTGGCGGCGGAGCGGTGCCAGAGCCTCCGCTGCAGCCGCTGCCGAGTGAACTCGGAATGCACTGGGTGGACGATCTGGCCGTCGAATGCAATGCGGAAGTCACTTCCAGCGAAGGAGCGATTTGGCTGAGCCTGATTCGCGCCGGGGTGCATCATCGGTGCCGCATCAATTTGGCCGACGGCAAGGCAACCTTATCACGGGTTAGCCCCGATGGTCAGCCGCAACCGTTTATGTCGGACGACGGCAAAGAGGTAATGGAAGTATCGGCCCAAACCTCGGTGAAGGGGCCGGGCAACTACCGTTTGCGCCTCTCGAACTGCGACCACGAAGTGCTGCTGTGGGTGGATGGTTCGGTCGTCGCTTTCGACGGCCCGACATCCTATTTTTCGCACGATCTCGTGCGGCCCGTCTGGTCGGCGGAGGATCCCGGCGACCTGGCTCCGGCCGGCATTGGCAGCGAGAATGCAGCCGTGTCGCTGACGAACTTGCGCATCTATCGCGATAAGTACTACATCGCCATCGATTACCGGACCGACTCGAACGGCACGGACTATGTCGATATGCCGTCGCCCGTGAGCGTCCTGCGAACCTATTCCGACCCCGAGTCGTGGGCGAACACGCCCTTGTTTGATCCCGACAACCGCCGGGATGTGGTGTTCCCGCTGGAAGAGGATCAGTTTTTCCCGCTGGGCGACAACAGCCCGCAGAGCCAGGACGGCCGTCTCTGGTCGAGCGTCGCGCACTTTCCCAATACCCCGCCGCCACCGCCGTTTGTGCACCGCGAGTTGCTGATCGGCAAAGCGCTGCTGATCTACTGGCCACATACCTGGAACCGACCCATTCCCTTCTGGCCGAACTTCCGCCGGATGGGACTGATTCACTAGCGAATCAGCGGGGCAGGTGGCCGGGAACCACGAGAACCTGAACTGCCAGCCCCAACTAAGAACCAAAAACCGATTGCCGATAACCGCCAGCGCTCCGCTGGCTCCGGTCACGGAGGACCGACATGCCGATTCTCGAAGCTGAAGGCCTGGTCAAAACGTACGGCAAACGCCGGGTCGTGGATGGCGTGAGTTTTGAGGTCGAGCGGGCCGAGATCGTCGGGCTGCTCGGGCCCAACGGCGCTGGCAAGACGACCAGCTTTCGCATGACCTGCGGCATGGTCGAGCCGGAGAAAGGGCAGGTCACGCTCAACGGCATCGATGTGACCAACTGGCCCATGTATCGCCGTGCCAAGGAAGGCGGCATGGGCTACCTGGCTCAAGAGTCCAGCGTGTTCCGTAAGCTGACCGTCGAGCAAAACCTGCTGGGCGTCATGGAACTGCTCGGAATGGACGGCAAGCAGCGCCGCGCTCGCTGCGACGACCTGCTCGAGCAATTCAAGATCACGCACATTCGCAAGTCGCGGGCTGGGTCGCTGTCGGGTGGTGAACGTCGGCGCTTGGAAATCGCTCGCTGCCTGGTTTCGGATCCGGAAATCATCCTGCTCGACGAACCGTTCACGGGTATCGATCCGGTCACGATCCAAAGCATCCAGGGCATCATTCGCGAGTTGCGCGAGCGGGGCATTTCGATCCTGATCACCGACCACCAGGTTCGTGAAACGCTGCAGATCACCGATCGCAGCTACGTGGTGAGTAAGGGAACGGTGCTCTGTCATGGCACTCCAGCCGAAGTGCTGGCCAATCCCGAGGCGAGGCAGCGCTACTTTGGCGATGGGATCGATTTCGGTGTTTCGGGGCCTCCTGCGCCTCATTTTGCCGGGGAGCGAAGCCCTCGCAGCGAACCGGAGCTGGCGGTGCGGCAGGTTCGTCGGCGACGGACCGATGTGCACAGCGATGACACGCTCGACGCCGAGATTTAGGCAGGCCTCACTCAAGCTTTCTAATCAGAGTTCGATTGCCAGGTGTCCGCCGGCCGCAAGTTGAGCGGCTGGACGGAACTGGGCGCATTCGAAAATACCGCAGCTATAATGGGACGCTTTGTTGCGTCACCTTCGATTGGCTGGGGCTTTGCTCATGATTCGTCTGATTGCGTCGCTGGCCGCAGCGGCATCGGTCTCGCTTGCTGCGCTATTCGGCTCATCCGCCCATGCGGCGGAATCCTCGTACGATATCGTCGTTTATGGCGGCACCAGTGGCGGCGTCTCCGCCGCAGTTCAGGCCCGGCGGATGGGCAAGACAGCCGTCGTCATCGAGCCCGGCAAGCATCTCGGCGGACTGACGAGCGGCGGCTTGGGGGCCACCGACATCGGCAACAAGGCGGCGATCGGCGGCATCAGCCGCGAGTTCTATCAGCGGGTCAAGAAGCACTATTCGGACTCTGCGAAATGGGTTCACGAGAAGCCCAATAATGGCCTCATGAACGGAGCCGAAGACGCAATGTGGAAATTCGAACCGCACGTGGCCGAGCAGATCATGAACGACTTCTGCCGCGAGGCGGGTGTTGAGGTCGTCTTCGGCGAGCGGTTGGATCTGAACAACGGTGTCGAGAAGAAAAACGGGCGAATCGTCTCGGTCCGGATGGAGAGCGGCCGCAAGTTCAGCGGCAAACGCTTCATCGACGCGACCTACGAAGGCGATTTGATGGCCGAAGCGGGCGTGAAGTATCACGTCGGCCGGGAAGCGGGCAGCGTCTACGACGAATCGCTCAACGGCGTTCAGGTGAAAAACGCCAGGCACCATCAGATGGTCGCAGGTGTCGATCCGTACGTTCGGCCGGGCGATCCCAAGAGCGGGCTGCTTCCGGGAGTGCATGGTGACGGGCCGGGCGAAGAAGGAGCCGGCGACCATCGCGTCCAGGCGTACAACTTCCGCATGTGCACGACCGATGTGAAGGAAAACCAAATCCCTTGGAGCAAGCCGGAAGGTTACGACCCGGCGCGCTACGAATTGCTGCTTCGGAACTTTGAAGCGGGAGAAACTCGCATCCCTTGGGCTCCGGTGATGATGCCCAACCGCAAGACCGACGTGAACAACAACTTTGGTTTTTCGACCGACAACATCGGGATGAACTACGACTATCCCGATGGCGACTATGCCACTCGCGAGAAGATCGTCAAAGAGCACGAGCTTTATCAGAAGGGACTCATGTGGACGCTCGTAAGCAATCCTCGCGTGCCGGAGAAGATTCGGAACGAAGTGGCCCGCTGGGGTCTCGCCAAGGACGAGTTCCAGGGAACCGGCGGCTGGCCTCACCAGCTCTATGTGCGTGAAGCCCGACGAATGATCTCCGACTATGTAATGACCCAGCAAGACTGCCAGGGACGCCGGGAGGCAGAGGACTCGGTGGGCCTGGGCGCCTACAACATGGACTCGCACAACACCCAGCGATATGTCGACGCCAACGGGCATGCTCGCAACGAAGGGGACGTCCAGGTCGGAGTATCTCCGTATCCGATTTCCTATCGCTCGATCGTTCCCAAGCAGAGCGAATGCTCGAATCTGCTGGTGCCGGTTTGCTTGTCAGCGTCGCACATTTCGTACGGCAGCATTCGCATGGAGCCGGTCTTCATGGTGCTCGGCCAGTCGGCGGCAACGGCTGCGTGTCAGTCGATCGACGCGGGTGTTGCTGTGCAGGAAGTGGACTACGCGAAGCTGAAGCAACGGCTGCTCGAAGACAAGCAGGTTCTCGTGTGGACTGGCCCCAAACGCGTCAGCCCGACGAGCGTCGATCCGAAGAAGCTTCCGGGGATCGTGATGGACGATGAGCAGGCCGAGAAGACCGGCGAGTGGCTGCCGAGCTCCTCGCTCGGTCCGTTTGTCGCCGCCGGCTACATCCACGACAACGCGGAGCAACAGGGCTCACGGAAAGTGACGTTCAAGCTCCCCGTGAAGGAGGCAGGACGGTACGAGGTGCGAGTTGCCTACACGGCCAATGGCAACCGCGCGCCGAAGGTCCCGGTCACCATTGAGCACGGCGACGGACGGGCGACGGCGCATATCGATCAGCGGAAGACTCCGCCCATCGCCCGGCTGTGGGTCGCGGTCGGCAGTTATCGTTTCGGCGACGAAGCGGTGATCACGATCAGCAATGAGGGAGCCCGCGGCCACGTCGTTGTCGATGCCGTGCAGCTTCTGCCGGCGAAGTAGGGCGGTCGATCGCTCTCTCGCCGCATTGATCCGTTCGTCACCGACGAGCGAAGAAACGATCCGGAGCGAGTGTCGTCTCGAGATTTACGGGTGAGGAGCTTTCCTCGCCTTCGCCCAGGTCGAGTGAGTCTGGAAATTCACTCGCCTCGACGACCTCCTCGCCCCCAGCCAGACCAAAGTAGACGCAAACATCGAGCAGCGTCTCAGCGGCGAAGCGTCCGGGCCCGAGCGTGCAGTGCAGCTGCCAGAGCCAGCGGTTGATGTTGTCCGAATACTGAAACGGATCGTTGCAGAGCCCGCCGACAATGCCCATGTTGTCGCCGTTCGGCTCCGGGCGAACGAAGAAGGCAACGCCCACATAGATCAGCATCACTCCTGCGATGAGCACGACCACCTGCCACATCGGCAGCATGCCTCGCAGGCTGGGGAGCGCAATCGCATAAGCCACGGCGATCATCGCCGTCAGGCCAAGCAGCTTCAGGCCGATGAGCCAGCCGGGTTTCACCCGCGTGTAGTAGTGCTCATTGACCGTGATCGTGCCCGTCTGGTGGTACGAAGCCTGTCCCCGGAACTCAGTGAAGGAAAACATCAGCAAACCTCCCGCCGCAACCCTATCACGAATCGCCCGCCGCCGCCTTCCACTCGACCGTTCGGCCGCCAAAAAACCACTCCCTCCAGGGGCCGGTTCGACCGACTCTAGCGGCCGCGATATCGCATGATGCGAATAAGCAACGCGTCGCCGCCGCAAACGCCTTGTCTTCGCCGCCAAACGATCCGCCGCTGCTAGACAGTCAGCTTCCGCTCGACGATGCTGAAAGGGACTGATTCAGTTTGCCCATCGAGCGTTCTCCATGCCCGCGAAACCGCACCCAGCCGCGATTGCCTCCCTCCTCCTGGCGACCGCAACTCTCCTCGGTTGCCAGCCGGAGCCGAAGCCAATCACCACGGGCGCGAAGCCCGGCAAGACCTATGTCGGTGTCGATCCGGCGACCGAAGCCCAGATGAATTCGGTCGGTCCTGAGCTGCCACGGCCTTCGCTCCCTCGTCCCTCGGCAACAGGCGTTCCGGGCGACTCCTCACGAGTGACCGTGCAGTACCAATCACCGAGCTTCGAACGCCCGCTGAGCGAAATCTCCGACAAGGAAATCGCCGCCGAATCGCTCGCCCGCATCGGCCCACCTGCGGTTCCGTCCCTCGTGCAGGCGCTGCAACATCGCGATCCCGAAGTGCGTCGGGAAGCCGCCCGCGTGCTCATGCGAATGGGACCCGACGCCAAAGCCGCAGCCCCCGAGCTCACTCGCTTGCTCGACGACGAGGACGAAATGGTCCGCAAGTACGCCGCCAAGGCCCTCGGCAATATCGGGCCTGATGCGGCCGTCGCGGTCCCGGCTTTGATGCTCGATCTCCTGCAGCCCGCTCCGGATGTGCCGGGGCAGGGAGGCCGCCGGTAAGCAAGGCTTGCTCCCCGCTCTGGGTTGCTTCTCGCTCGACCGACCGCCACACTACATCGCTTCGGAACGACTTTCTCTCCCTCCTCGGTAAGCGGTAGCTATGGAACTGGGCAAGGCACGGCGGCTCCTCGTTTTCGCATTCGTAACACTCGCCCTGATCGGCTGCGGCGAGCGGGCGGCAAAAACCACCGTCTCGACGAAGAAGACCAAGACCGAGACAAAGCAGGCTGAAGCCTCGCCGCCGGCCCAAGCCAGCACCGTCAACTACGACAGCGTCCCCGAAGCGCTCAACGCCGTCGAACAACTCTCCGCGAGCGGTAGTCCTTCCAGCCAGGAACTTATGCAGATCGAGCAATGGCTCGGCGCCCAGGGTCGCGACGCAGTCCCCCATCTCTCCACAGCACTGGCCGATCCAAACCGTCACCTCGCCGTGCGAATCACCGCCTGCCGGGCCCTTTCCCGAGTCGGCGCCGCCGGTAAGGAACCGCTCCTGCAAGCCGCCTCGGCCGAACCTCGGCAGCTGCGCCTGAAAGCCACCGAATGCCTCGGCCGGATTCAGCCCACCGACAAAACCATCGTCAACAAACTCGTCTCCACCGTCGATAGCGACGACTTCGACCAGCGCAAAGCCGCTCTCACCGCCCTCGCCAACATCGGCCCCGCCGCCAGCAAGGCCGACCCCAAGCTCGTCGACAAGCTCACGACCCTCCTCAACGACACGAAGCAGGACGAAACGCTCCGCGGCCTCGCTCGCACCACGCTCAAAAAGGTCGATCCTCGCACGGGCCTGCAAAACGCCCACTAGCGAACCCGCTTAGCCGCGCGCCGACCGGCTGATCAGATACTCCAGCAGTGCCTTGTCGAACTGCATGCTCGTATCGAGCGGCAGATAGTCGACTCCCGTCTGAAAACACTCCCGCCGATACATCTCGCGAAACGCCTCGATCTCGCTCTTGTAGTCCCGCCGATAACTCGTCGCGTCGACGACAATTTTCTCGTGGCTTTCGGGGTCCTCGAACTCGATGATCCCCTCGTACGGAAAATTCACTTCCGCTTCGTCGAGGATGTGAAACAGAATCACATCGTTTCCGCGATGCCGCAGTCGCCGCAGGGCCTGAAAGACAGGCCCGGGCTCCGCGAGCAAATCGGAAAAGATCATCACCAGGCTGCGATGCTTCAGCATCGCCGCAATCTGCGTCAGGCTCTTGGCGATGTCCGTCGGCCCCGTCGGTTGCAGCTTCGCCAGGTGCGCGAGAATCGTTCCTAGCTGCGTCCGTTTCGACTTCGGCGCCAGGCTATCGCGAATCTGCTCGTCAAACGTAATCAGCCCCACCGGGTCCTGTTGATACACCATCAGGTAACACAGCGAAGCAGCCAGGCAGATCGCGTAGTCGAACTTCGTCAGCTCCTGCCGATGCGTGAAGCCCATCGATTGGCTCAGGTCCATCACCAGGTACCCGGTGATGTTCGTCTCCGCCTCGAACTTCTTGACGTAGTACTTGTCGGTCTTGGCGAACACCAGCCAATCGATGTCCTTCGGATCGTCGCCGGTCGAATACCGCCGGTGCTCGCTGAACTCCACCGAAAACCCGTGGAAGGGGCTTGCATGCAGCCCCTGCAGAAAACCTTTCACCACGAACTGAGCGCGCAGGTCCAACCGCTTGATCTGGTTGATGACTTCCGGCTTCAGATACTTTTCGACCGACATGTGTCGACGACTCGCCCTGCGCCCCAAGCAGCGCCGCGGCTGGCATGCCCAGCCGGAGGTGCTTTGACGACGATTGAAATTATAGAAACTATTGACAAACAGGTCAATAGTTGAGTGCCGCTATCGGGCCGGCGCCGTTTCACTGCCCGCCGCCGAGGGGAGCGGCTCGTCGATATCCGTGGCCGCCACTTCTTCCGCCTCGTGCATCAGCTCCTTCACCTCGCGGCGACCCATCAGGTAAAACACCACCCCCACGCTCGCCACCGAAATCTGCAGCAAGCGATAAATCAGCGCGATCACCAGCCCTTGGCTCGGCAGCACGTTCACGCTCGACACGCTCCGGTAGAGCATGTCCAGGATCAGCTCAAACGCCCCGATCGGCAGCGTCCCAGCCACCATCGACACGGGGACAATCACAAAGTGCGAGCCGAGCGGCGGATGCGGCGTCCGCAGTCCAATCGCCACCCAGTAGACCATCAACGCGTACAGGCTGTGCATTCCCAGGCTCATCGCAAACGCGATCAGCATCCGGTCCACCCGCCGGCGATAGATGCGAATCGCCACGACCAGCTTGTGCAACTGTCCGCCGAGCCCCGGCAGATGTTCCAGCCGATCGAGCGTTTTCGATGTCGTCACCCCGGGCACCATCAGCAGCCCGATCGCCACCGTAATGCCCACGGCCAGGATCCGCGACAGGTTGCAGAGCTGCGTGATGACCATCCGATCGGTGTCGGAGATCTTCAGCGCCGAAATATCCAGAAACAGCGATGCCACCGCCGCCAGCACCAGCAGGGCGTACAGTCCGAGAGCCCGATCGATGACCACCGTCGCGATCGCCTCGGTCTTGCGCTTCGGCTGCAGGTGGATCAGATAGGCCGCCTTCAGGGCGTCTCCTCCCACCAGCGAAGCGGCGAGCGTGAACATGTATCCCACGAACCCGATCCGCATTGCGTCGAGCATCGACAGCGGGATATCGAGCGTCCGCACGAGCAGCCGCCAGCGCAGGAAAGTCAGCAGCACGGCCCCCAGCACCGCCAGCCAGGCCAGCCCCAGAAACGCCCAGTCCTTCGGGCCGGCGAGCAGGTCCTCGAACGATTCGCGGTGCAGCTGATAGTCCGACCACGCCCGATAGCCGAGATAGCCCAGCAGCGCGAAAGAAACGCCGAATTTTCCGGCTGTAAGGGCAGTCTTCTTCAATCGCACGCGGGTGTCTCGTCGATAAACGGTGGGTCGCTCGTCCTGACCGGTCAAAAACCGGCCCAGGGGAGCGCAACTGCCGAGTGTGGGGTTTCCCAAATCACCCGGTTTGTCAAAACGGCCAGCTCGGCCAGCGAAATTCGCCAGCCAGCTATGGTATCGGTCCGCCGAGCCTTTTTACCGTCCTTGACATCCCCGAACCACACCGATAGTTTGTCATATTCTGGTCGACCTGAAACTTCCGGTTAGGCAATTTGCCCAGCCACGAAGCCGTCGGCCACCCAACGCGGGGGATTAGCTCAGTTGGGAGAGCGCTTGCATGGCATGCAAGAGGTCAGGGGTTCAAGTCCCCTATCCTCCACCTTCCCAAAGACCATCTGCAATCAAACAGATGGTCTTTTTTCATGCGCCCACCGCGAAGCGTCTCTCCGTCTCAGGCTCCAGCCGGGGACGAAACCACCCCGAGGCTCCGCTT
>JAEZAS010000433.1 GCA_023430365.1 Planctomycetota bacterium | reverse complement strand
AATCTGACCTCTGAAATCTGAAATCTGACCTCTGAAATCTGAAATCTGACCTCTGAAATCTGAAATCTGAAATCAACTCACATCTCCGCCTGCCCCAGAATCCGCCGCAGGCTGGTCATGCCAATCTCGCCCAATTGCCGGGCGGGGACCTGCCATAGCTGGGGATTCATCAGTTCCAGGGACACGCACCCCGCATAGCCGATCTGCTTGAGGTGCTCGATGATCGGCGGTAGGGCAATGTCCCCCTCGCCGGGCAAAATCCGATCGCGATCCGCAGCCAGTTCTCGGGGCGTATCTGCCACGTCGCAAAGCTGCACGTGAAACAGATTCTCAGATGTGAGATAGCCCAGGTCTTCCGGCTTGCTTGGCCCGACATAGAAGTGGAACGCGTCGAAGCAGAGTCCCAGGTGCGGACTTCCCGCCTCCCGCACCAACGCGGCAGCCGTTTGCAGGTTGTTTCCGAGCGCCGATTGCGACTGAAATTCGAGCGCCACTCGCAGGCCTCGCTTTCCCGCCTCTTGTGCCGCTTGGACGAGCGACATTTGCACTCGCTCGATCGTTTGCTGATCGAGAGGCCGGGGGACGTCGCAGGCAACGACGATGGTGCCGATCCCCAGCTGCGCACAAAGCTCCAGCCGACGACCAAAAAGCTCCCACGCCTCCCGCCGGGCTTCCGCCTGGCTGGCCAACAGCCCTCCCTGGTACGACGCGACCGGCATCGTCATTTCGAACCGGTTCAGCCAGTCACGAACGTCCTGCAACGAATGAGTTTGCAGGTACGTTTCCAGCTTCGTCAGCCAGACCTCGATCGTCGAGCACTTGCCCGCGGCATAGTCCTCAATATCCCGATCGAACGGGGAGTTCAAACTGCAAACCTGACTGAGAGCGGGGAGCATGGAAGGCAACTGAAAGGATGCTTGGAAACGATACCGAAAGGCCCTGTCCGCCGGAGCAGAACCTTTGATTCTACACTTTGAAGTCCGCTGCGCGACGACGCCAACGCAAAGTCGAAGGCACACCCCCAGCCGGCGGATCACATCCGCCGGAAATTCCTCGAGCAGACTCCTGATTTGCGGCGCGACTTTCGTAGTCCCGGTTCGAATGGGGGCCCGCTACCGCGGGACTTCCGGCGGATGTGATCCGCCGGCTAATTCACATCCGCTGGCGTCGGATGGCGTAGTCCAGGCTGCCCGCCCGATACCAGCGATAACCATAGGCCTCGATCGCAATCGTATGTCGGCCATTCGACTGGGCGATGCTCTCTCCCTGCTCCAACAGGTTCACCAGGGTTTCTCCCGATTCGCAGTCCGGCTTGAAGCGCACCTCCTGCGCTTCGGCCGCCAGATTGTGCAGGATGACCAGCGAATTGTTGCGCCAGGTATAGCGCATCACCAGGACATGGGGCGAACTGGTCGGCAGGATTTTCCAATCCCCCCAGCCGATTTCCGGGCACTCCTTTCGCAGGCGAATCATCCGAGCGGTCCAGTTCAAGAGCGAGTTGGGATCTCTCCGCTGAGCCTCAACGTTCACCCGCTGGTACGAGTAGGGCCCCTCGCTGACGACCGGATAGCGAAGCTTGTCCGCCGTGGAAAAACCTGCGTTGCGCTCGTTCGACCATTGCATGGGAGTACGCACCGCTTCGCGTTCGGGAAGCGATAAGTCATCCCCCATGCCGATTTCGTCGCCGTAGCGAATGACAGGGGTCCCCGGGAGCGAGAACATCAGGCTGTAGGCCAGTTCCTCACGCTGCTGGGTCCCCATCATCGGCGCCAGCCGGCGACGAATGCCTCGATCGTACAAATGCATGTTCTTGTCCGGCGCGCAGGCGTCGAACACGGCCTGACGCTGCGGCTTCGTCAGCCGGCCGAGGTCGAGCTCGTCGTGATTGCGAACGAACTGGGCCCATTGCGCGGTGAGTGGAAGGTCTTTCGTTTCTTTCAAGGCATCGACAAGCGGACCAATGTCGCCCGTCGCCAGCGCATAGAACAGGCGCTGGTTCACCCAGAAGTTGAACATCAAGTGAATGCCGTTGTCGTGCTCGCCGAAGTACTTCTGCGTCTCTTTCGGTACGACGTTGGCTTCCCCCAGCAGAATGCGATCGCTCCGTCGCCATTGCACAAACCGCCGCATCTCGGTCAACCATTCGAAGTGCAGCTGGCTCTTCGACTTTCCGGGAATCTTGTTCTCGATGATGAAGGGCACCGCATCGACGCGAAACCCCGCCACCCCCAGTTCCAGCCAAAAACCCATGATCCGGCGAATCTCGGTCCGCACCTGCTCGTTGGCCATGTTCAGGTCGGGCTGATGCTTGTAGAAGCGATGGTAGTAGTACTCCCCAGCCACTTCGTCTTTCGTCCACACCGCCTCCTGCACCCCAGGAAAGACCATCCCCTTGTTCCAGTCGCTAGGCCGCTTTTTTGACCAGATGTACCAATCACGGTAGGGCGAGTTCTTGTCCTTCCGGGCCATCTGGAACCAGCGATGCTGGTCCGACGTGTGATTCACCACCAGGTCGATGATCACCCGAATGCCGCGCTTGTGCGCCTCGTGCATGAACTCGACGAAGTCGCCGCTCGAACCGTGCCGCGGGTCGACGCCGTAGTAGTCCGAGATGTCGTAACCGTTGTCCTTGTTCGGTGTCGGCTGAAAGGGGGCCAGCCAGATCGTTTCGATGCCGAGCGAATTCAGGTAATCCAGCCGCCGCATCAGTCCCTCAAAGTCCCCGACGCCGTCGCCGTTGGCGTCCATGAACGTCTCGAGATCGAGGCTGTAAATGACGGTGTTCTTGTACCAAAGGTCTTCGATCATGGCAGTGGCTCGAGGATGCTGGGTGAAGGCGGCATCGCCCACCGGGAGAACGATCCGGTTGCCCATCAGGAGAGGGCAGGGCGGTCAACCGTCCGGTGCCCGCCAAGTGCAGCACACTCCGTGCCCGAGCGCGGCCAGAAGAGAAGGGGTGAAAGGATCACCTCAGAGAAACGGCGCCGAAGAGCGTCGCGGCGGCTATGCCAGCATTTTCACGTTCGCGAACGCTACGCCTTGTTGTGAGGCAATCCCTTGGGAAAGTGCCGCGTCAGCACTCCCTTGATGCCCTGCGAGATCTTCTGGCCGATGCCGCTACCGAGCAGGGCGCCGAGAAGCGGGATATCTCCCGTGGCGTGGACATGCTCGGCGTCAACTTTCAGATCGACCACCACCCCGGGCCCCGCCAGCGTGACAGCCGTGTGATCGGCATTCCAAGTCACCTTGCTGATCGCGGCGGCGAACTGCTTTTGCACGTCGGTCACCGCCGCGGCGAGCTGCTTCTTGGCTTCTTCAAACGAAGTGCCGTGTTTCACGGTCAGATCGATGAGTGGCATGCCTCATTTTACGGAGACGATCGGTGAAGGACAGTCGTCAAAGTAGCAGGCACACTCCGTATGCCGTGTGCCGTTTGTTGTATGCCGTATGAACCGTGTGCCTGGGGTGGCCGGGGCTGGAACGCGGCGAAGCCTCGGTTTAGCCTCGGAGTTGAATGGAACCAGCGGCACACGGAGTGTGCCTACTACGTTAGTGAAAATCTCGCGACACCGATCGCATCTGCCCCACCTTGCCTGGCAGCGATTCCAGTTTGCTCACCAGCACGTGGATGATCCCCTGTTGGTTCTGCAGCCGACCGCTGGCGAGCATCGCCGGCGCCGTGCGGGCCACCTTGTAGAACTTGTTCCATGTTTCCTGGTGAATGATCAGGTTGATCACGCCCGTTTCGTCCTCCAGCGTTACGAAAGTGATGCCCTTGGCAGTTCCCGGCCGCTGCCGCACGAGCACCAGCCCCGCCACTCGCACGAATCTTCCATCGCGGAGCTCTCCCAGACGCGACGCCGCGACCACTCCCATCCGGTCGAGTTGCGAGCGGTGAAAACCGAGCGGATGGGCCTTCAGCGACAGGCCAGACGTGAGATAGTCGATCTGCACCTCGTCGCGCAAGCTGGCGGCGGGGAGTTTGATCGGGGTTTCCTCATCGTCCGTCATCCCGGCAAACAGCGGCTGATCGCGCGGCCGCTTTTCCTGCGACAGCGCCTGCCAGAGCGATTGCCGGCGCGAAAAGCCGAGCGAACCAAAGGCGTCTCCTTCCGCGAGTTTGGTAAGCACCGCCCGGCTGACGCCTGTTCGCTGCGTAAAGTCAGCCAGCGTGCGGAAGGGACCATCCTCTCGCGCCTGTTCGATGAGCCGGGCCGGCGCCGCTCCCAGGCCAATCAGCATCCGCAGCCCCAGTCGCACCGCCAGCTTGCCGCTCGTCGTTCGTTCGAGCGTACAGTCCCAATCGCTGTGGTTCACATCGACAGGCCGCACTTCCACGCCATGCTCCTTCGCATTGCGCACGAGCTGCGCCGGAGCATAGAACCCCATCGGCTGGCTGTTGAGCAAAGCCGCGCAGAACGCCGCTGGATAGTGACACTTCAGCCACGCCGACACATACACCAGCAGCGCAAAGCTGGCCGCATGCGACTCGGGAAAGCCATACGCCCCGAACCCGCGAATCTGCTCAAAAACGCGAGCGGCAAATTCCTCCGACAAACCTTGTTTCACCATGCCGTCGATCAGCTTCCGCTGCATGGCGTCGATATTGCCCGACTTCCGCCAGCTTCCCATCGCCCGGCGGAGCTGATCGGCTTCGCCCGGCGTGAACCCGGCGGCCACAATCGCCAGCCGCATCGCCTGCTCTTGAAACAACGGCACGCCGAGTGTTTTCCGCAGCACATCCTCCACCAACTCGCTCGGAAAGGTCACCTCCTCCAGCCCCGCACGACGGCGCAGATAAGGATGGACCATATCTCCCTGAATCGGCCCCGGACGCACGATCGATACCTCGATCACCAAGTCGTAGAAGCAGCGTGGCTTCAGCCGCGGCAACATGCTCATCTGCGCCCGCGACTCGATCTGGAACACCCCCATCGTGTCGGCCCGACAGATCATGTCGTACGTCGCCGTGTCTCCCTCCGGCAGGCTGGCGAGCGTGAGATGCAGGTTCTCGTGTTTGGCCAGCAAATCGAAGCAGCGGTGGATCGCTGTCAGCATGCCGAGCGACAGGCAATCGACTTTCAAGATCCCCAGGTCGTCGAGATCGTCCTTGTCCCACTCGATCACGGTGCGATCCGCCATCGAAGCGTTCTCGATTGGCACCAGTTCGCACAGCGGCCCGCGGGTCATCACCATGCCGCCAACGTGCTGCCCCAAATGCCGCGGAAAACCGACCAACTCGCCCACGAGCCCGAGCAACTGCTTGCCGACTTCCGACTCCGGATCGAGTCCCGCCATCCGGCAGCGTTCTTCCAGGTTCGATTCGCCGCTGTGCCCGTCGAGCGCCTTGGCCAGGGTATCGACCCGGTCGAGCGACAGGCCGAGCGCCTTGCCCACATCGCGCACCGCCGATCGCGGCCGATAGCTGATGATCTCGGCCGTCATCCCCGCCCGCTCGCGTCCATACTTCTGATAGATGTACTGCAGCACCTCCTCGCGCCGCTCGTGCTCGAAATCGACGTCAATATCGGGCGCCTCAGCCCGTTCCCGGCTGATGAAACGCTCGAAGAGCATGTCCATCCGCTCGGGATCGACTGAAGTGACCTTCAGGCAATAACACACCACCGAGTTGGCCGCCGAGCCTCGCCCCTGATACAGGATGTTGTGCTTCTGAGCGAAGCAGGCGAGGTCCCACACCGTGAGAAAATACGCCTCATACCCCAGCTCGCCGATCAATTGCAGCTCGTGGTTGATCAGCCCCACGACCTTTTCAGGAATCCCGTTCGGATAACGCTCGCGTGCTCCCTCCCAGGTGAGTTGCTTCAAGTGGTTCAAGGGCGTGAGTCCCGGCGGGGCGAGTTCCTCGGGATATTCGTATCGCAGCTCGTCGAGCGAAAACTTGCACCGCTGAGCAATTTCCACCGTTCGCCGAATCGCCTCCGGCGCCCGGGCAAATAGCCGCTGCATCTGCTCCGGAGATTTGAGATAGCGCTCGGCATTGGCCAGCAGCAGGTCGGTTGCCTGAGCCACCGTTGTCTTGGCCCGCACCGCGGTCAGCACATCGTGCAGCGGCCTCCGGCTCGGGTGATGAAAGCACGGCCCATTGGCAGCCGTCAGCGGAATGTCCGTTTTTTCGGCGAGCAACCGCAGTTCCTCGAGATGCCGTTCATCGTGCGGACCGTGATGCAATTCGGCGAGCAAATAGCAGCGGTCGCCCAACAGGTCGCGATAGTTCCGCAGACCGGCGAGGTTCCAATCGCCGTCGTGATGGATGCGCAGCCGCTTTGTGGGCGAATAATCGGGTGGGCTGCTTCCAGTCGCTTCGGGAAACCACGCTGGATCGACAATCGCCGCAATCAATCCTTCCGCATACTCAGCGAGGTCGTCAAACCTCAGCCGGCATTCCCCCTTTGGCGCATTGCGCCGCCCCAGCGTGATCAAACGCGACAATCGACCATACGCTTTGCGATCGGTCGCCAGCAGCACCACCGGCGGAGCGTCGAGCGGCGTGATCTCGGCGCCAATCAGAATCTGCAGCCCGAACTGTTTCGCCGCCGTATGCGCCCGTACCACCCCCGCGAGCGAATTGCGATCGGTGATCGCCAGCGCGGCGTAACCGAGTTCCGCCGCCTGGGCGACGCACTCGTCCGGATGCGACGCTCCTTCGAGGAACGAAAAATTCGTCCGACAACGCAGCTCGGCATAGCCAATCGGCGATCGCGTCGCAGGCTGACCGCCGACGATCCGCCGCCGGGTATCTGGATGCTGGTCGGGCATAGCGAATCAAACTCCCCACAAAAACCACTGGCCACCACAATAGGGGTGGCACGCCCTGGAGCGCAGCGAAGGGCGTGGCCAAAACGCCCCAGCCGCCACGCCCTTCACTTCGTTCAGGGCGTGCCACTCAGCTCCAGAGCGCCACTCAGCAAGCCTCTCAGGCACATGGCTAATCGAAAACTCCCTGCAAAAACCACTGGCCGCCCCGTAGCTGCCGGAAGATCCAAAACCGCTCTCCTCCGGACGTCTCCACGCAGTAGTAGTCGCGGTGAATCGCCCGCCCGCGCCACCAACCGGTGTAGATCCGCTCCGGTCCCCAGGCTCGTTCGATCCGCAACAACTGATTCTGCAACCGCATCTGCTTCGGCATCCCGTCGGGGGGCGACCAGATTACCTCGATCGGCCGCGGGGTGGTCTCGAGCATCGTCGGCCGGGGAAGCGGCGCCGCCGGAGGACGCTGCTCCCTCTTGCCGCGCGGTTTTGCGAGATTTCCCGTCAGCGGCTCATACCGATAGGCAAACTCCGGCTGAATATCCGCCACCGGCCGGGCTCGCAGCACCGCTCCTCGATCCAGGCGACAGCTCAACCGATCGACCAGCGACGCCACCTGCCGCCGACACTCGCTCTGCGAACTGTCGACAAACAATTCCTGCTGCTGAAACGCGAGCGGCGCCGACAGCAGCACCGCCAGGCGAACACTCGTCACCGCTCCGCGCAACTCCGTCTGCTCCAGGCGAGCCAAGAGCAGCTTTCGCACATGCTCGGTCGCCGCCGTCGCCTGATAGAACCCGATCCGCAGTTCCACCGGCGCTCGGTCCTGCAACTCCAAATTGCACGCCAGTTGCAACGCCCCTTGCAGCCGGCTACGCAGCAGCACAGTCACGCGCTCGTTCAATTGAGTCAGGGCGAACTCAATCCCTCGCCGGTCCTCACAGGGATGCTCAAACCTCCAGACCTCGACAATCTCCGGCAGCGCCCGATGCACGGCGATCGTTTCCGCCCGCTCTCCCAGCGCCTGCTCGAGTCGCTCGAGCAAATCAGGCTCAAACCGCGAAGCAATCCCCGACCGTGGCAGCGCCAGCAGATCGCCGATCTTCAAAATGCCCAGCTCAGCCAGCGAATACTTCGTTTCCTCCGAAACAATCCGCAATGCCTCGACTGGCAACTCGCGAAGCGCCTCTTCGGTTTGCGAATCCTCCACGACCACCGGCAATCCGTGGGCGTAGTGCGCGAGCCCCCATGCCGCTCCGTAGGTGGCCGCAATCGCCACGCGGGCTTCCATCCCGCGCATGCGAAACGACCGCACAACCTGCTCGGCCAGCGTCCGCTCATCGCCGAAGATCGGACCGAGCCCCGTCACATCGAGCAGCAAGCTCTCGGGACGCTCTCCTTCTTCCAGTCCCACGAGCGGACTGAACGACTCGCATTCGATTGCCAGTTGCTCGAGCGCCAGTCGATCGGCTTCCGGATCGTGCTGCTCCAGATGCAACCCCTCCAGCGGCAGCGCCGCCGCTTCGGCGAGCGACATGCCCGGGAAGACGCCGCCGTGATACGCCCGCTGCGAACAGGCCACGACCTTCGTCGTGCCCCGCCGCTGCTCGTGCAACACCGTCGGCCGGCCTCTAAGCTCGGGCCGAGCGTGCCAGAGCCGTTGAATCGGCCAACTGGGCAACCACAGGCAAAGCGCTCGTCTCATGAATCAGGCCCGTCTCGCAGTCGAAGTCCATTTCCACCTGTCCGCCAGCTTTTCCTGACCGGCAGTAACACAGTTCCACTCGTAACCGCCGCTGAGTCGCGGCCCGCACGCTTGCCGTGCGCGTCGGCCGAGGCTGCACCAGCAACTGCACCTCAGCCCACGTCGGCTGACCGCGGGCACGGGTCGGCCGGACGAGCAAGCCCAGACTGCCTCCGGTTTCCGCCGCCAGTTGCCACCGGCGCAGCGACTGGCTATCGAGCTTTCGCGGCCAGCACAGCACCGCGCTCACACCCCGACAACCGAGCGCCTGGCAAACGGCCCAGTGATAGTCCTTCTCGCTCTCCGGCCGTACGACGATGAGCCGATCGAGCCGAATCCCCAACGTCGCCGCGGCTAGCGGATAAAACCTCCGCGCAGGGTCCAGCACCACGACATAGCCACCCTCGCGACTCGCCTCGCGCGCTGCGACACTCGCCAGAGCGGTCGCCCCGCTGCCAGGGTCTCCCAGCCATTCGACGAGCGTTCCCCGCCGAAAACCTCCCTCGCCAACCAGCCCATCCACCCCTCGGCAGCCGCTGGTCACGCGTCCGAAATCGGGCCGCTGATCCTTCTCCAACCGCCGCACGCCGCGTTGCAGCCGCTCGACAATCTCAGCCTGCGAAAGCTCAACCTGAGCCATGGAAAGCCCGTCCTGGGCGTCGGAAGGAGAAAGCGGAATCTGCATGCTAGCGTCCCTTGCGTATGTGTACAAATGTACACAATACAAATCGGCTGCCTAGACTCAGCGGCTGCAGAACAAGCCCGCCAGGACCAAATACAACAGCTAGCGAAAGGCATAAATCGGCAGCAACTGCTCCACTGGCAAACAGATACGAAAAATCCGCCCCGAATCTCTACAACCCTTGCGCACCTGCTCCGAAGGCTGCCCGCAAGCGCCGCCGCCGACAACACCTACAAGAGCAGTCCACAACATCTAGCCATCATCACCCAAACGCGGCAAAGCGTGCCCAACACGCAGGTTCCGTCAAAACGGCCCTATGGCTTCACAACGCCTGCGCGACCGGGCCCACAAGAGCTAACCCTCAGCCATCCACACCCAATTGTCAAAGAGCAGTCCACAACCGATCACCACGATCGGGGTTCTCAGAACTCGCCGTACAATCCCCAACCGCGCAGCAGCGACCGCCCCACGCCTCGCAACAAGGGAAGGTTTTCGCTGCGCGTATTATATACAATTTATTTCAAGTTGCAAAATACATTCCGTTTGAGAACCACTGGCCGCTCAGGCAAACTGCGAGCTGAAATCTGCTTTGCCCCTCTCGAACAATTGATCTATGTGGCTCTGGTCTCAAAAGCGACACCTTCGCTACCGTTCCCTCGAAGCCTGGTACAAGGGAGAAGGAATCTCAGGTTCGCTGTTCCAAATCGCCGACCCCGAGGAGCAAGACCGGCGATTGAACGAGTATGCCGAATTGCGTCAGCACCTCTTTCGGAAGCATCTCGCCACACTCTCCTCTGAGGAGCAACGCCAATTCGACGAGGGGGCGCACCCGTCGCAAGATTGGGACTACGCCGACGCAGCGAAGCCGTTTTGCCCTCGACTTCGAGAGCATCTAGCGCAACTCGGTTTCAACGCCGAGGTCAATTTAGGGTTTTACCATTTCGAGCGAATCGTCCTCTGTGCCGATCTGGAAGCCGATCCTGGCGAGCGACGTTCAACACTTCCATGGCTGTTTCGAGGCTTCGAGGTTAAATACCTTTGGCCAGGGCCTGAGCACACGCTTCGCACCGATCCATAGTGAAAGGCCACATGCTCTTCAACTTCAACCTTCTCCCGCTCAACCAAATCGCCCCTTGGGGATATCCCGACAAGCCCGACGATCAACACCTCCATTGGTTCGGCCTCACCGAGGGGGAGTACTGGCTCGATGTCGGCGACAGCAAACTCTTCGAGTACAGCGAGCAGCTTCAGGCACTCGAAGATAGGAATCGTTACTGCCCTTACTACGTCGTCCGGTTCCACGAGGACCTCCTGGAAATGGCTCCCCATATTCTTGAGCCAGTTCCGCCGTCACTGGTTCCTTACATCTCCGGCGAACATGGCCGTGCTTGGCAAGCGACCGCCGCGGCATGGCTAGAAGCGAGCAACGAAGAGAACGAAACGGCGTGCTCGGATTGGTATGACAAAGCCGTTCTGTGGATCGGCGCCCGCCAGCTCGATTGTGGTTACCTCAGAGAGCCTCCCAACATTTACTTCTGGTCCGACGAAATCACCGTCCACATCGAGTGGGACAACAGCCAACGAATAATCGACGGCCAGCCCGTCTGGTCAGCAACTCGCGGCTCCTACCACCTGTCGCGCGACGCCTTCCTTCAAGAAGTCCGCTCCTTCCACGACCTATTGATGCAACAAATGAGTGAGCGGCTTGAGCAAGTCATCGCAGGGATGCTGCCAGCAGAAATAGAAGTCGACTTGCCTGAACTAAAGCGCCAGCACATGGGACGCGAACGCTCACTGGAACGCTCGCTCGCCCCACCAGCACCTGCCACCGATTGGAAACGCATTCGGGAAGCAATTCGTCAAATGAAAGAGGCGCGTGTCTAATCCCCAAAGGTCAGCCTCAATCCGTTGGAGTTCCCCATGCAATCCGTCGCACCAGCCGCCACACCACAAACGTCGATCCTGTTCCAGTGTGAGTACGGCCGGTTCCGCACCGGCTACCTGATCCTTTTCTTCCTCGTCGCCCTGATCGGCCTCGCCGCGGCGCCGATTGGCCTGTTCTGGAATACCGGTTGGAAAATGGGTAGGGCCCCTTTGGAGCCCTGGACTGTGACGGTGATCGTCGAAATCTTCGCCCTCGTGGCCCTCGCTGTCGGTTGCATAGCGCCGCTCGGCCACTTCTATCGTCGCAAAGCGCCGCAGCGCGTGGCCATCACCCCAACCTCGCTCATCGTTCCCCGAGGCATGTTTTCTCGCGGCGAGCTGGAACTTCCCATCGCCTCCATCCGGACCCAGGTCTTCCACGTCGGCTTCGTCAAGCAACTACAAAACCTGCACGGCCGAAAGAAAATCCTCCTCACCTCGGCCGCCTTCCCCACCGAAGCCGACTTCGACCGCCTCGTCAGCCACCTTCCCCACTAATCACCTTCTGTGGTTCACGCAACTCAGCCTTGCCTCACTCTCGTCCCTTTGCGTCTTGGCGTCTTCGCGACTTTGCGTTCAAACACAACCCGCCCGGCCAGCCCAAGAATTCATCGTTCCACCAGAAACCAAGAGCGGCGCAAATTTTCTTAGACAAATCCCGCCAGCTCGTGCATCATTGGGGCGTACACAGGCGCTACCCATGGGCAACAGCCAAGAATTCAACGAGCGAGTTCAGCAGTGTGCCGAGCAGCTGGCGGCCCATGGGGCCGATGCGCTCGGGGCGTTGTTCGACCTGACCAGCGTCCGGCTCGTCCGCTTCGCCGCCGCCCTCACGCGGCACCAGCACGATGCGGAAGACGCCGTGCAGACAGCACTTGCGCGCCTGGCCCGCCAGCCGGGGCTGCTCGCGGGCGTCGCTTGCCCCTGGGCCTATCTGCTGCGAATGGTCCGCAACGAAGTCCTCACGATCGTCCGCCGCGGCCATCGGTTCACCACATCTGGCAGCCTGGGAGACCTGATCACCTACTGTCCGGTCGACGAGGCGGAGCGCGAGGAATCGCACCAGGCCGTCTGGCGAGCCCTGCGCGGCCTGCCTCCCGAACAGGCCGAGGTCATCGTCCTCAAAATCTGGGAAGGCATGACCTTTGCCCAGATCGGAGAAATCCTCGGCACCTCGCCGAACACCTCCGCCAGCCGATACCAGTACGCCATGATCAAGCTCACCCGCAGTCTGCAACGCGAGCAGCCGGAGGTGCAGCATGATTGACGCCTTCGATCCCCAAGATCCGGTCCACGAAATCGAGACCCTCATCCGAGCGGCGGGCAACTACGTTCAGCCGAGCGAAGACCTGCGTCCGCGGGTGATGGAGGCCGTCCGCACCCAGCGTGTAGAACGCAACGCCCAGCGCCGCATCGCCCAAGCGGCGGTCCTGTTCATCGTGCTCAATTTCTTCGCCACTTCGACTCTCCAGCAGGTCGAACTGGCCGACGGCTCGCTGCCAGTCATCGACCGCCCCAGCGAACCAGCCGACACGCCCGCCTACCGGGACAGCGAAAACTGGGACACCGTCGAATCGTTCCGCGAACTCCGCCGCCGCCAGGCAACGCTCCTCCGCCTGCATCTCTAAGGCGAAGTCACCGCCATCTCCCTGCACAGCCGGCGAGTAACACTCGCCGGAGAACCGCAGCAGGACTCTCCCCGAAACACGGGCCACAAACGCCGTTCTCCGGAGCGTGGTTACGCTCCGGCTATATGCCACGCCCACCCTCGCAAGCACTTAGACAAATTCCGCTGTCGCGCGCATCTGCTTGATAGCCCAGAAAAACCAACGCTCGACGACTCCCAAACCTCTCCCAGCCCCACCCATGGCCACCGCCGTTCTTGACGACTTCATGGCCTTGAACGACCAGATTGCGGCTCTGGTCCAAGCCGATGTTCCGCTCGACCTGAATCTGGGCACGTCCAAATCGCACACGCTCGAGGCCCTGAACCGCATCAACGCGTCGGTCGCTCGCCGGGTAGGGCAGGGGATGACGTTGGCCGAGGCGCTCGAAGCCGATGATCCGGCCATCACTCCCTCCTATCGCTCGTTGATGCGGCTGAGCCTCGAAAGCGGCGACCTTTCGGCCGGCATGGTCGAAGCCCATCGGTCCGCCGAGGCTTCGGACGACGTCTGGCATTCGGTGCAGCTTTCCGGCGTCTATCCCCTCATCCTCTGCTGCCTCGCCTATCTCGGCCTGATCGGCTTCTCACTCTTGCTTACGCCGCGGTTGGACGAAATGTATCGCACCCTGCAGATGACGCCCGGCCTGGGTCTCCGCTTTCTGCAACTGCTGCAAAGCACGCTACCCTACTGGGCGATCCTGTTTCCGCTGGCGATCGTGCTGCTCATCCTATGGATGCGCTATCGCTCCCGGCAACTGGCGGCTGGCGGCAGCGGCGCGGCCCTCCTGGCCTGGCTCCCCGGCGCCTCGTACGCCGTCTTTCAGCAGCAGTGCGCCAACTTCTCGGAAACGCTCGCCCGAGCACTCGACGCCGAAACACCGCTTCCGGAAAGCCTGCGTATCGCCTCCGGCGCCTGGGACAGTCGCAGCATGGAAGAACACTTCCGCGGCCTGGCAGCTAGCGCCACGCCCGGCGAACCGCTTCCCGAACAGAGCTGGCTTGCCGCCCGCTTGCCGCCGTTCCTGCGCTGGGCGCTCTGGCAGTCGGAGCCAGCCATCGATCGCCCCCGAGCCCTGCACATGGCGGCTGGGTTGTATCGAGACTCCTCGCACCGCCGCCTGTCCCGCGTGCGGATGCTCGCTCCAATCATTGCCTGCGTGCTGATCGGCGGCGGAATCACGTTGCTCTATGGTCTGACCTTGTTCGTACCGGTCGTTGAATTGCTTGAAACACTGACTCGCCCCCGCTAAGCGCCCCTGATATGCCACGCTTTCGTTACCAGGCTCTGAACGCCCAACAACAACCGGTCGCCGGCGAAATCTCGGCAGCCAGCGTTGCCCAGGCGGTTGCGCAGCTGGAAAGCAGCGGCCTGGAGGTGCAATCGATTCAGCTGGCCGACGCGGCGCCCGCGCCCCGAACCAGCCGAGGTGGATCGCCGTTCGCCACGAGTGGCCCGACCGCCTTGCAGATGCACACGCGGCGGGTGCTCGAGCGAAGTCGCGACATCGTCCCCGCCCTACGGGCCTATGCGGCCGAAACCATGCCAGGCCGGCGACGGCGCCAGTTGGAAAGCGTCGTCCAGGTGCTCGAGCAGGGAGACGCCTCCGCGGCTGCCGCGCGGCTCGAGAAGCTGCCCGGCTACTGGATTCCGCTGCTGACCGCCGCCACGTCATCGCAAGACCCCAGCCGAGTGCTGCGCGAGTTTCTCAAGGAGTCGCGGCGCAGCGAGGACCTGCGCCGCCAATGGTGGCTCACACTTACCTATCCGGTCGTCGTGCTGCTGATTGCGTTCGTGGTTGTGGCGGGATTCAGCTTCTTCATCATCCCTACGTTTCACAACATCTTCGACGGTTTTGGCATCCAGCTTCCCGGCCTCACCCGACTGGTGCTCGGCGTCTCGGAGTTCATCCGCAGCCCTTGGTTGTTGATCGCCATCGCGAGTGTTTTGGTCATCGGATTTTTGTTCGTTTACGGCTCGCGGATGTTGCCGACGGGCGTTCGCTCGTGGTTCGCCCAGCGGTTCGAGCTTCCGCTGGGTCGCTCCACAAAACTGGCCCGCTTCGCTCAATTCCTCGCCGACCTGCTGGAAGCGGATCTGGAACCGTGGCACGCCTTGCGACTGGCCGGAATGGCCACCGACAGCTGGCGGATCCGCCGCGCCGCCTGGCGTTTGGCCAACTACTTCGACTCAGACGGACCGCCGCTCGAGCTGTGGCACCGCCGCACTTTGACCGCGACGCTCTTGTACGCCGTTCAAGACGACCTGCCGCAGCGGGCGCGGGTGCAGTTACTTCGCGAGCTGGCTCAAGGCTCCGCCCAGCGAGCCGGCATGTGGCTGTCGTGGACCCGGGGCATCCTCGAGCCCATTTTGATCTGCATCATCGGTCTGGTCGTGGGAACCGTGGTGCTCGCGTTGTTCCTGCCGCTGATTTCGCTCGTCCAGGGATTGTCCTAGTCCGCGCTCTCACCTCACCGCCAACATCCATGGATCTGTCCTTTTCAACCTTCCGAAATCTCCTGTCGAGCCATGGCCCATTGCTCGTCTGGTGGCCGCCCTTTACGACGGCTTCCCAGCGACAGGCCCTGCTGCGGTTGATTGCGGTCGGAATCGAACAAAACCTGTCCCTCATCCCTCTGCTGGAAGGCTGGGCGGAGGACGAACGGGGACTGCAGCGCTGGCGGATGCACCGACTTCTCAGCCAGCTCTATCAAGGACGAACGCTTCCCGATGCGGTCGAAGCGGTGCCGGGCCTCTTGCGAGAGGAAGATGTCCTGGCAATCCGCTTCGACGCCCAGTCCGGCACCCGCACGGCCGCCATTCGCGATGCGCTTCAGCCGCAGTCGGCCTTGCGCCATTCGACCAACATGCGGGTATACAGCCCGATCGTGTACTGCTGCGTCATCATCCCGATCGCTTTGCTGATCATCTCCTTCCTGCGAATCAAGATCCTGCCGGTCGTGAAGAAGATCTTTGCGGAGTTCGGAATGGACCTGCCTCTGGCCATACAGTGGTCGTCCGACCTGGGCTCCTCCTTCGCGCAAGGCGGCTGGCTCGTGATGCTCGGATTGCTGATCGCTTTGATCCTGCTATTTTCGACGAAGACCGGCCGCAAACTCCGACGCACGTTCTTCGGCAAGATCTTCCGGCCGATGGGAGAGTGGCATAGCGCCGACGTGCTGCAAAAGATCGCGCTCGCGACGCGCGCCGGACGCCCCGTAGCGGGTCCCTTGTCGACTCTCGCCCGCTACCACTTCGATCCGCTCATTCGCCAGGACCTGCTGTTCGTGCGCAACGAAATGGAGCAAGGCGCGGACATCTGGGACAGCATGCTCGCGGTCGGCATCCTGAACCGGGCCGACGTCCGCGCTGTGCGATCCGGCGAGCGCATCGGCAACCAGGCCTGGGTGCTGAGCCAACTCGCTCAGGTGAAACAAAAACGCACCTCCCGGCGGTTCCGCCGCTGGTCGGAGTTCGTGCTGCCGGCGATCGTGATCCTGCTGGCCGGTTTCGTGCTCTTGCAGGCGCTCACCATTTTCCAGCCCCTGACTCAGCTCATTTTCAATCTGGCTTGATGGATGATTTCGATGATTCGCGACCACGCGCCTTCCAACCGACGAACCAAGCGACTGGGCATCAGCTCAGTAGAGGTTGTCGTCGCGTTCGTACTGCTCAGCGGAGTGCTACTGGCGTCGACGTCGCTGATGGTCAAACACGGCCGCCTCCTCCAAGCCCAACGCAACTACCGCCTGGCCCTCGACGAACTTGCCAACCAGGTCGAACGGATTTCAGCGCTGCCAGCCGAGGAAATCGAATCGGCGGTCGAAAATCTCGAGCCGTCCCCGTTCGTGGTTCGGTTTCTGAACGACGCGACGCTCGAGGGAGAACTTCAGCCCGCCGATGTCGGCCAACGCCTGGTGCTTCGGCTGACGTGGGACGAGCCCCAGCGGTCCGAGGCCCCGGTGACGCTTTCGGCCTGGATCATTCCACACGGGGAAGACGCCCTGCCGGCCACCGACGGAGACAACTCCCCATGAAACATCGCCGTGGAACCTCGCTCGCCGAGTTGCTTCTGATCATGTCGGCTTGCACCGTCGTTCTGACGCTCAGCGCCGAGCTCATTCACCGGGTCATGACCGTCCAGTCGAAAGCGACGGCGCTCTTTGGCGCCGAACGGAGCGCCCGGCGCCTATCGATCGACTTCCGCCGCGACCTGCACGAGGCCACCGGGCGTCTGCCGCTGGACGACGAAGCCACCGAAGGCCGATCGTTGATCCGCCTGACCATGCCATCCAACGCGACGGTTGAGTACCGCCAGAACGCGGCGACTATCGAGCGGATTCTCCTCGAGAACGGCGAGCTAAAAGCGCGCGAGCGGTACGAATTTCCAGATACCGTCGATGTGACTCTGAGCGACGCCTCGGAAGAGACCGTCGTGTTGACCCTCACCACGCCGATTCAGGCTCCATCACCTGAGGACCCACGACCAAAGTCGCAAGCCTACATTGCTCCGGCGAATCTGGAAGTGGTCGCCGTCCTGGGACGCAACAATCGGCTGCAATCGGGCAACCAAGCAGCGGAGGAAACACCATGAGGCTCCTTCGCCGTCCGTCCCACCTTCGCCGCGCGCAGCGACGCGGCGCTGTGCTCGTCATGGCCCTGGTTTGCCTGCTGATCGTCATGGCCATGCTCGGCAGCCTGCTGCTGGCCGTGCTGCACTCGGGCCGGCAATTACACGTCGAACGCGACCGCCGGCAATGCGAGTTGCTGCTCCAGGCGGGCCTCGATCGAGCCGCTTTCCGCCTGGCTCGCGACCGCGAATACTCCGGCGAAACCTGGGACATTCTGGCATCTGAGCTGCCCAATCAAGGCGCCGGCCAGGTCACGATCGAACTTTCGACAGACGAAAACCCTTCGGCCCGGCGTCTTCTGGTGACAGCCGAATATCCCACGGGCAGCGAGCGATCCGTCCGCCGCTCCCTGACCGTCCGCTTATCCAATGAACCTTCCAGCCCAGCACAGGAATAAACGCATGTCACTTATCTCTCATCAGCGACCCATCCGGGTAGCACGACCACGATGTTATGGTTTCACACTCGTGGAGTTGCTCGTCGTTATCGCAATCATCGGCGTGCTGGTGGCGCTGCTGCTGCCAGCCGTGCAGGCTGCCCGCGAAGCGGCCCGGCGCGTGTCGTGCATGAACAACCTCACCCAACTTGGCCTCGCCCACCACAACTTTGAGTTCCACTTCGAAACGCTTCCGCCAGGCGTCGTCAACCAGGACGGCCCCATCCGGAACGAAGCGAAAGGCCAGCACGTCAGCTGGGTAGTGAAGGTGCTCCCCTACATCGAGCAGAACGCTTTGAATCGGCTCTTCAACCAAGACGCTGGCGCGTACGCCCCGGAGAACGCCCAGGTGCGAGCGACACAGATTCAGACGCTCCATTGTCCCTCGAACCCAATGCCGCAGCTCAACGAGCCCCAAAACGTGGCCCACAGCAACTACGCCGGCTGTCATCACGATCGCGAAGCGCCGATCGACAAGGACAACAACGGTTTGCTCTTCTTGAACAGCAAGGTCCGCTACTCCGAGATCTACGACGGCAGCACGGCGACCATCCTCCTGGGCGAGTCGATCAACGGGAGGAACGATCTCGGCTGGGTTTCGGGCACACGCGCCACGCTGCGCAACACGAGCCTGCTGGAAGAAGGGGGCCCGTACCTGCCGCGCCCGGCTGGCGGCGCAGCGAAGGAAGAACCCGACGCCTCAGGCTCGCTCTTTGTCGGAGGCTTTGGCAGCTACCATCCGGGCGGCGCCAACATGGCGTTCGCCGACGGCTCGGTTCGCTTCTTGTCGCGGCGAACCGAACCCGATGTCCTCCGTCAGCTCGGCAACCGTGCCGACGGCGAGATCATCAAGCAGCCGTACTAGACGGCGAATGCCCAGGAG
The DNA here is from genome assembly GCA_023430365.1 of Planctomycetota bacterium. Classification (GTDB taxonomy): domain Bacteria; phylum Planctomycetota; class Planctomycetia; order Pirellulales; family Pirellulaceae; genus JAEZAS01. Next base: position 2,057 of record JAEZAS010000433.1, on the reverse strand, counting down.
CGAGATCGCCTAGACCGATGGAGCAGGCGCCCGCTTGGTCTTGAACTTCTTCTTCGGCTTGGCCGAAGGAGCGCGTCGCTCGGGCGCGTCGCCCAGCCGCGAGATATTGAGCCGCTGCCCCGCGACCCACACGTTCTTCAGGGCGAAGAACAACTCACGAGGCATGCCGGCGAGCAGGTCGACGGTGCTGTGATCGTCAAAAATCTCGATCCGCCCGATGTAGGAACTGGACAGACCGGTTTCGTTGGCGATCGCCCCAACGAGGTTGCCCGGTTTCACCTGGTGGATGGCTCCGACCTCGACGCGAAACGTTTCCATCACGCCGTCACGGCGGCCACCGGTACGGTGCGACGGCCGTTCGAATCGCTCGCCGTCCGAGGTGCGATGCGGGCCACGCTCGCGAAACGGAGGACGTCGGCCGTCACGGCTATCGCGGGCGCCATCGCGCGCATCGATGAAACTGGCTTGCTGCAACTCTTCTTGCAGCAGTAGCGGAGTATCGCCAACCGCCATCGCCGCCAAAGCCGCGGCGATTTGCTCGAGCGACATCGATTCGTTCGCCTTGCGGAACTGCTCGACGATCGACGTGTAGAATTCCAGATCGCTTCGCCCCGCCGCGGCCGCGATTCGCTCGTGGAAACGAGCCACGCGCTGCTGGTTGATCACCCGCGCCGAAGGAATCTTCATCGCTTCGATCGGCTGGCGAGTCGCCCGTTCCAGATGCCGCAGACGAAACTTCTCCCGCGGATGCAGGAACAGAATCGCATTGCCGTTGCGCCCCGCGCGACCCGTCCGGCCGATGCGGTGCACGTAGCTTTCGCTATCCAGCGGCAGGTCGTAGTTCACCACGTGGCTGATCCGCTGCACGTCGAGCCCGCGAGCGGCAACGTCAGTCGCCACAATCACGTCCAGCTTGCCGGTGCGTAGATTCTCCACGATTCGCTCGCGCTGCTTCTGTGGCACGTCGCCGCTGAGCGCCGCCGTCCGGTGGCCATGGCTGGCGAGAAACTCGGCGAGCGGCTCGGTGGTGCTCTTGTTCTTTACGAAGACCATAACGCCATCGATCGGCTCCGCCTCAAGGATGCGGGCCAGAATGGCTTGCTTCTGATGCGGAGCGGCAACGAGATAGCGCTGACGAACGGTGTCTGCCGTCGCCGCCTTTTGCCGGATTGTGATTTCGGCTGGCTCGCGCAGATGCTGCTGGGCGATGCGCCGAATCGACTCAGGCATGGTGGCCGAGAACAGGGCGATCTGCCGCTCGGCGGGAACCTGGGTGAGCACCCATTCCACGTCCTCGGCAAAGCCCATCCGCAGCATCTCGTCCGCTTCGTCGAGAACGAGCCCCTGCAGGCTGTCGAGTTTGAGCGAGCCGCGGCGCATGTGATCCATGACGCGACCGGGGGTGCCAACGACGATCTGCACGCCGCGATCGAGCTCGCGAAATTGCACGCCGTAGTCCTGCCCGCCGTAGATCGCCGTCACGCGCACGCCCGGCATCCGGGTCGCGAAGCTTTCGAACGCTTCGGCCACCTGGATCGCCAGTTCGCGAGTCGGCGCCAGCACGAGCACCTGCGGGACCGGCCGCGACGGATCGATCCGCTGCAACATCGGCAGCGCAAAGGCAGCCGTTTTGCCCGTCCCCGTCTGGGCTTGGCCCAAGACATCCCGCCCTTCGAGCAGCAAGGGAATGGTGGCCGCTTGGATCGGAGTCGCCGTCTCGTAGCCGAGCTTTTGAATCGCCTCGAGCAGCGGTTGGCTGAGCTGAGGTCAAGAAACGACGTGGGAGCGCCCTGTTCGGACGAAAAATCAGACATTCAGATCACCTGACGCGAGGAAAACAACCATCCGGCACAAACGGGCGAACAATCCGCCCCAAAAACATGCCGGCCCAAGACGCCCAGCTCCAAAAGGCAGCCATTTCGGCCGCCCGGCTGAGCAAAGCACGGTTCAACGCGTCAGGTCAGTTCAGAAACCGGTGAAAAACTACCGCACCGCCCACAAGCGGCGCCGTCTGAAGCGAAATTCCCGAGAAGCATTCGTCCGTAGCACTTAACAAT
>JAEZAS010000416.1 GCA_023430365.1 Planctomycetota bacterium | reverse complement strand
CTATCAGAGTCGGCACACGGAGTGTGCCGACTACTTTATTCGCCGAGCGACCCGAGCGAGGCCAGGAATTCGCCCATTTCGGCGGCCGCGTGCGAGTTGCTCTGCAGGCGGGCGGCTTCGATTCCTTCGCGGAGCAGGGCCCGCGCTTCGTTGATCCGGTCCAGCCGGGCGAGCAATTGGGCGGCGCGGAAAAACGACGGCACATGCGGCGGCGTTTCCTTCGTCAGCGCCGTAAACACCGCGAGGCTGTCTTCGTAACGCTCCTCGTTGTCGAACTCCACCGCCAGGCCGTAGCGGAGAAACACGTCGTTCGGCTCGTCCTTGAGCATCTCTTCGATTTTTTCGCGGCGGGTCGACATGACTATTGCTCCATAGCCGGAGCGTAACACGCTCCGGAGAAATTGCAGGTGGACGATCACCGGCCGCCAACCTTCTCCCTCTCCCGACGGGAGAGGGGACCGTTAACGGCGTCTGGACGCGGGACTGACAGACTTACTCGTCCGTCACGCAGCCTTCGCTGGCGCTCTTCACGTTCTTGATGTACTTGTAGAGCGTGCCGCGGGTCGCCTTGTAGGCCGGGGCCTTCCACTCGGCCCGGCGGCGGGCGAATTCTTCCGGCGAGACGTCGGCGTCGATCGTCCGCTTCGTGGCGTCGATCGTGATCTTGTCGCCGGTCTTCACCAGGGCGATCGGGCCACCCTCCTGGGCTTCCGGCGTGATGTGGCCGACGATAAAGCCGTGCGATCCGCCCGAGAATCGGCCGTCGGTCATCAGCGCCACGTCGTTCCCCAATCCGGCGCCCATGATGGCCGACGTCGGGGTGAGCATCTCTGGCATGCCGGGGCCCCCCTTCGGGCCTTCGTAGCGGATGATGATCACGTCCCCTTTGTGGATTTCTTTCCGCTCCAGGGCGTGCAGCATGTCCTCTTCGCTGTCGAACACATTCGCCCGGCCGGTGAAGTTGAGCCCTTCCTTGCCGGTGATCTTGGCCACCGAGCCTTCCGGCGCGAGGTTGCCGCGAAGAATCTGAATGTGGCCGCTCTCCTTGATCGGCTTTTCGAGCGGATAGATGACCTTCTGTCCTTCGCTCAGCCCCGGCAGCGAAGCCAAGTTTTCGGCCACCGTCTTGCCGGTCACCGTGAGGCAGCTGCCGTCGAGCAGCCCCTTCTCAAGCAGGTACTTCATCACGGCGGGAGTGCCGCCGACCTTGTGCAGGTCCTCTTCGACGTACCGGCCGCTCGGCTTCAGGTCGCCGATGAAGGGGATCCGGTCGCTGACTTTCTGGAAGTCTTCGATCGTCAGTTCCACATCGACCGCGCGGGCCATCGCGATCAGGTGCAGCACGGCGTTGGTCGAGCCGCCGAGGGCCATCAGCGTGACCATGGCGTTTTCGAAGGCGGCGCGAGTCATGATGTCGCGCGGCTTGATGTCGTTTTCGAGCAAGTTGAGAATCGCCTTGCCGGCCGCGTGGCATTCCTCGATCTTTTGCGGCTCTTCGGCCGGCGTGCTGCTGCTGTAGGGCAGCGTCATGCCCATCGCTTCGATCGCCGTGGCCATCGTGTTGGCCGTGTACATGCCGCCGCAAGCGCCGGCGCCGGGACAGGAGCGTTTGACGATCTCGCTGCGAGTCTTTTCGTCGATCGAATTGGCGAGGAACTGGCCGTAGCACTGAAACGCCGAGACGATGTCGAGATCCTGGCCGTTCAGCTTGCCCGGCTTGATCGTTCCGCCGTAGATCATGATCGCGGGCCGATTCAGCCGGCCCATCGCCATCAGACAGCCCGGCATGTTCTTGTCGCAGCCGGGCAGGGCGACGAGGGCGTCGTACCACTGGCCACCCATGACGGTCTCGATCGAGTCGGCGATGATGTCGCGCGACTGGAGCGAGAAGCTCATCCCCTCGGTGCCCATCGAGATGCCGTCGCTCACCCCGATCGTATTGAACCGCATGCCGACGAGTCCCGCCGCAACCACGCCCTCTTTGACGTGCTGGGCCAGGTCGTTCAGGTGCATGTTGCAGGTGTTACCCTCGTACCAGACGCTGGCGATGCCGACCTGGGCCTTGTTCATGTCGGCTTCGGTCATGCCAGTGCCATAGAGCATGGCCTGCGAAGCTCCCTGGCTCTTCGGCTGGGTGATGCGGCTGGAGTACTTGTTGAGTTGCTGGGGCATGAATCGCAATTCCTGCGGGAGAGACGGAAAACGGGGGCCGAACGGTCGGAAACCCTCGATTGTAACGAACTCACAAAAATCGTCATTAGCGGGCCGCTAGATATATCCACCGTCGGAAAAACGCAGCTGAACTGGCCAGAATTCAGACGCCCTGTGGGTGGAGCCCGTGTTTGTCTGAATTCTGGCGACTTCAGCTACGGCCCGGTCGCAGCCCGGCAGCCGGTCCGAGGGGAGCGATTCACCGCATTTTGCCCATTGACAGTCGATTTGCGGAATATACGATTCAAGAACCCGGTGCAGCCCTCTAGTTGCCCGGGTCCCGCCTGCCAATCCCGCCTCGCCTGCCTTTTGCTCTCCGGTTGCTGCTGTGAAAGTGAAGCTTGTCTGCCAGGACCCGCTCGCCTCGCCGCGCGAGATTACCCTCGATCGTTTCCCGATCGAGATCGGTCGCGGAACGTCGGCGGGGGTGCGGATCGACGACCGCTGGATCAGCCGGCGGCATTGCGAACTGCAGGACATCTCCGGCCGGATCTGGGTTCGCGACCTCGGCTCGCGCCACGGCACTTTTGTGAACGGCCAGCCGGTCGCTGAGCCGACGCAGCTCCTCCCGGGCGACGAACTCTGCGTCGGCCTGTCCCACTTCGTGGCCCAGTACGACCTCGACATGCCGCTCCAGGCTCCTTCCCTGAGCGAAAGCTCAGCCGAGCACGCACTCAAAGCGCTGGCCTGCTTGCCGCTGTAAAGCCCCGGCGCCCCGCGCGAGGACCGGCGAGCGGGATGCGTAAGCGTCCCGGTTGCACCACGCAAGTCGGTCCCGTTTCACCGGGAGACTTACGTCTCCCGCTCGCCGAACCGATTTGGCAATCCTCCCGGCGCTCGTAAGCGTGGTATGGTGGTCCCCAGTCGCAATAGGTTTGCGGACTCCAGTCTCGCTATCCGGGTGAAGCTCTCATGCCACGCACGATCATCGCCGCCCTTCTGTTGATGTGCCTCCCTGCCGCGGCCTGGGCCCAGGAGCCTGATTCGCCGCG
>JAEZAS010000388.1 GCA_023430365.1 Planctomycetota bacterium | reverse complement strand
AACGTAGGGTGGGCCTCGCTATCGCTCGACCCACCCTACAGCCAGCCCTGACTTAGCGGGACCGCAAGAAAGCAAAAACGCCTCGCGTGGCCGAAGCCGCGCGAGGCGTCTGCGTTTCTAAGCTTTGAGCTTTCAGGCGGAAGGAAGAGGAGGCTCGGACTCATGCCGACGCGGCGTACCGCGACGGCATGCCACCCTCTTCTCTTTTCTCTTACCTCTTTGCTCTTACTTCTTGCTGGCCTTCTCAGCCCGCACCACCGCTTGAGCGGCGGCCAGGCGGGCGATCGGCACGCGGAAGGGCGAGCAGCTGACGTAGTCGAGGCCGACGCGGTTGCAGAACTCGACCGAGGCCGGGTCGCCACCGTGTTCGCCGCAGATGCCGACCTTCAGGTCTTCGCGGGTCTCGCGGCCGCGCTCCACGCCGATTTCCACCAGCTGGCCGACGCCGGTCTGATCGAGCGTCTGGAACGGGTCAGCCGGCAACAGTTCCTTCTTCATGTAGTCGGGCAGGAAGCTGTTGATGTCGTCGCGGGAGAAGCCGAAGGTCATCTGCGTCAGGTCGTTGGTGCCGAAGCTGAAGAACTCGGCGTCCTCGGCGATCTGATCGGCGGTCAGGGCGGCCCGCGGAATCTCGATCATCGTGCCGATCGGGGCTTCGAGCGTGCCCTTGAACTTGGTCTCGCTCTTCACCTTCTCGATCGTCTCTTCGGTCAGCTTGCGGAGGTACTTGAACTCCGCCGAGGTACCAACGAGCGGGATCATGATTTCCGGCTTGGCGTCGATCTTCTTGCTCTTGCAGTGGATCGCCGCTTCGATGATCGCCCGGACCTGCATCTCGAGGATTTCGGGATAGGTCACGCTCAGGCGGCAACCGCGGTGGCCGAGCATCGGGTTCATCTCGTGCAGCGAGTGCACGCGCTGCTTCACGACCTGCGGCTTCACGCCCAGCGCCTTGGCCAGTTCTTCCTGGGCCTTGGGCTCGTGCGGGAGGAACTCATGCAGCGGCGGATCGAGCAGGCGGATCGTGACCGGCAGCCCCTTCATCGCGGTGAAGATGCCGATGAAGTCCTCGCGCTGGAACGGCAGCAGCTTGGCGAGCGCCTTGCGACGCGATTCCTCGTCCTCGGCAACGATCATCTCACGCATCGCGGCGATGCGGTCTTCGCCGAAGAACATGTGCTCGGTGCGGCAAAGGCCGATGCCCTCAGCGCCGAAGTCGCGAGCCCGCTGCGCGTCTTCCGGAGCGTCCGCATTGGTGCGGATCTTCATTCGGCGATACTTGTCGGCCCACTTCATGACCGTGGCGAAATCGCCCGACAGCTTCGCGTCCCGCGTGGCAATGGTGCCGGCGAACACTTCACCCGTGGTGCCGTTGAGCGTGATCGTGTCGTTCGAGGTGTAGGTCTTGCCGTTGATCGTGACCTTCTTGTTCTTCTCGTCGATCTGCAGGGCGCCCGCGCCCACAACGCAGCAGCGACCCCAACCGCGAGCCACCACAGCCGCGTGGCTCGTGGCGCCGCCGGTGCTCGTCAGAATGCCGACGGCCGAGTGCATGCCGTCGACGTCTTCCGGGCTCGTCTCCTTGCGGCAGAGAATGATCTTCTCGCCGGCGTGAGCGCGATCCACGGCTTCGGCGGCGGTGAACGCCAGCTTGCCGACAGCGCCGCCGGGCGAGGCGTTGACGCCCGTGGTGAGCATCTTGCCGCTCTTGCGGGCTTCGTCGAGAGCCACCGGGTCGAGGCTCGGCAGCAGGATCTGCGACAGGTCGGCGGCCGGAATCCGCAGCAGGCCTTCCTTCTCGTCGATCAGCTTCTCTTTGACCAGGTCGCAGGCGATCTTCACCGAGGCGCCGCCAGCCCGCTTGCCGTTGCGGGTCTGCAGCATGAACAGGGTGCCCCGTTCGATGGTGAACTCAATGTCCTGCATTTCCTTGTAGTGCTTCTCGAGGATCTCTTTGATCTCGAGCAGCTCTTTGTAGACCTTCTTGTTCCACTTCGGCATCTCGTTGACGTTCTGCGGCGTGCGGATGCCTGCCACCACGTCTTCGCCCTGAGCGTTGATCAGGAAGTCGCCGTAGAACTTGTTCTCGCCGGTGTTCGGATCGCGAGTGAAGGCGACGCCCGTGCCGCTGTCCTCACCCATGTTGCCGTACACCATCGACTGCACGTTGACCGCCGTGCCGGCCAGACCGCGGATGTTTTCCACCTCGCGATACTTCACGGCCTTCTCGCCCATCCAGCTGTTGAACACGGCTTCGATGGCCCGCTGCAATTGCAGCAGCGGATCTTGCGGGAAGTTTTCGCCGGTGTGCTTCTTGTAGACCGCCTTGTAGGCGTCGCACAGGTCCTTCAGACCTTCGGCGGGCACGTCGGTGTCGAGCTTTGCCTTGTACTGCTTCTTGATTTCGTCGAAGGCGTGCTCGTAGTGCTCGTGATCGACGCCCATCACGACGTCACCGAACATGTTGATCAGGCGGCGATAGGCGTCGTAAGCAAAACGCTCGTTGCCCGTCGCCTTGGCCAGCCCTTCGGTCGAGACGTCGGTCAGGCCGAGGTTCAAAATGGTGTTCATCATGCCCGGCATCGACAGGGCGGCGCCCGAGCGAACCGAGACGAGCAGTGGGTTCTTGTCGTCGCCGAACTTCTTGCCGAGTTCCTTCTCGAGCATGGCGACGTTCTTCCTCACGGCGTCCATCAGCCCTTCGGGGAGCTTCCGGCCATTCTCGTAGTATGCGGCGCACACCTCGGTGGTGATCGTAAAGCCCGGCGGAACCGGCAGGCCGATGCTGCACATGTCGGCCAGGTTGGCACCCTTGCCGCCGAGGAGCTGCTTGCTGAGACCCTTGCCTTCAGCCTTGGTCTTGCTGAAGTAGTAGGTCATCTTGGAGGGCGCCTTGCTGGAGCCCTTGCCAGCCGGCTTGGCGGCGGCCTTGGCGTTCTTCGACTTCGACGGAGCGATCGACATTGTTTTCGTGGAGGTTGCGTCGCGCCCCGCCGCTGATGCCTGGCGAAGCTCCTGCAAACCCGTCTGAAAGGAAACAAAAAGTGGCCAGAAGAAGGGCCGCCCGAACTGCGACCCCTAACCATCGGCCGGAAATTGCGAAAAAATGAACCGAAAATCTACTTCGACCAGCGTTTAGCGTCAACCGGCGAGGACGACCGACCCACCCTCCGAGCGCTGGCTGAGCGGCCGCCACACCCCCGCGATTACCCACCTGCCTGGGGCGGATTTTGTTTGTTTTCGGATCGGTGAACCGCTATTCTGCTTCCCTCTTGATGGTCCTTCTCCCTCGCTCTTCTCCGATTTTTGGCGGTAAACCATGAAGAAATGGCCACTCGGCTTGCGCGCGGCGTCTGGTTGTTGGAGCCTCGCCTGGGCAACGCTCCTCTTGCTGCCAGTGCTGGCGGGGTGCGACTCCCAGCCGACGGCCAGTTCCTCCACCGGTCCTGCTGTGGCGGCTGTTCCACCCCCGCCACCGGCGAGCAGCGTCCCGCCTCCACCGCCGGTCGAGAACCTGCCGGCAACCGGTCCCGCCTACGAAACGCCTCCCGGCTATCAGTTGTTCGGTGATTTGAACGTCAAGCTCCGTTGCCCCGAAGGGTTTCAGCCTTCGACGAAGGTCGTCGGTTTTGAGCGTCAATCGCCGCCGGCGATGATCCACATCGGCGAAATCCCCAATCCCAGCGACGTCATGCTCCAGCGCTTCCAGCAGGATGGCTTTGGCGCCGCGGGGTTCAAAGCGCTCAGCAAGGAAGAGTTCGCGATTGGCCCCCACCAGGCCTTGCTCGTCAACTATGAGCAACCCGACGAAAACGGCGTCAATTGGCAAAAATGGGGGCTCCTGTTCGGCAACGAAGAAGAAGACGACGATGATTGTCGCCGCCTATCCACCGGATGCCGCCGCCGAGCTTTCCGGGCCGATCAAGGAGACGCTCCTCGGCGTGAAGTTGGACCCGAAATACAACCAGTATGTGACACGCAATACCGTCGGACCGGCGACGGGAAAAATGAAGCGGGCCCGCTCGCTCCGCGACGAGGAAGTCTACTTCGAGACCGACGAATCGAAACCGCGCACCGGTGTGTCGCCGTTCCTGATGGTTTCCAAGCTCAACCCGCGGGACGAAGCCCACGACAAGCGGGAATTCGCCACGGTGGTGGCCGAAACGGCAAACGGCTCCACCGGCACGCGGATAAAGTCGATCGAACCGATCACGCTCGACGGCGTTGAAGGTTTCGAGATCTACGCCGAAACCGAGGACCAGGCCACCGGCGCTCCGGTGTCGATGTATGTGGTCGTCCTGCTGCCGCCCGGTGGTTACTACCGCATCCGAGGCTCGGTCGGCGCCGATCGCTCGGCCGAGTTTTTGCCAGAATTCCGGGCCATGGTTCACGGCTGGAAACGGAGCTAATCGCCTCTCGGCCAATAAGTAGTCGGCTCGGCGATTTGATTGGGAAACAGCTTGGACTGGCAGTCGCAATCTGGCTGTCTATGGGGTGGGTTTTCGTAGCTTCGGCCTGAATCGTGCTCGCAAAAGTCGTTTCTCGCGCCGCCTCGTGTTACGGCGGTGCAGTCCTAGCTTCGTTGATGGAGGAGACGACCATGAAACGGATTGTGCTGGCGCTGACCTTGGTTTTTGGGCTCGTGGGTGGAAGCTTCCTGGCCGACTCGGCTGAGGCTGGGCACCGCCATCGTCGACACTACCATGGTGGCTGCGGCTATGGCGGGTACTACGGTGGTGGATACGGCGGGTACGGCGGTGGCTATTACGGCGGCTACTATGGTGGCGGCTACGGCGGCTGGGGGCACCGGCACCACGCGGGATATCGCGGTTGGGGCGGTGGCTGGGGTGGCTACGGCTGGTAAGGCTCCCACGGCCAGGATTCACCTGGTTCACTGAACCATGCGTCGTACACAATTGAGACAGGCCGTGGGCCTGTCTCAATTGGCGCGCAAGCTGCTAACCGCTCGGCTGTCTTTCCCGCCGACTGTTTTGCTTCGAGATTTTGACCGAGGAAGCTGACACCATGCGATTGCACTCCCTGCTGTTCCTGTCCCTTTGCTCGATTGCTCTCGCCCTCCTCCTTCCGGCAGCAGCGCCCAGCCAGGATCAGGACCCGCCCGACAAGTCCGCCAAAGCGGCGGCCGTGGAACGCGACCGCATTGCCCTCCAGGGGGCTTGGGAACTCGTCGCGGTGGAGGAGATGGGCAAGGAACGGCCCGCCAGCGAGTACAAGGACGGCCGCTACGTGTTCCTGAAGGACAAAATCCTCGAAATGACCGGCGACAAGCTGAATTTCGAGATCGAATACGAAATCGACCCCACCTCCGATCCCAAACGCATCAACGAGTACTTCAAAGCCAAGAACAAAGAGGGCAAGGATGAAGAGGTCATGATTCGGGGGATTTACGAGCTCGACGGCGACACCCTGATCCTCTGCACCGGCAGCAAGGAACGGCCGACGGGGTTCGATTCCAAATCGGGGGTCCTGCTGGAGCTCCGACGCGAAAAAAAGTCCACCAAATCGGAGCCAGCCAAGACGGAATAACCTCCGCGACGCCAGGCGTCGGTCGGCCGGTTTTCGGGATCGAGCAGTTGACTCCTCGCCCCGACCGTCCTACGTCCTGGAAAGGTAGCCCGAAGGGACAATAGTTGCCGCGTTAAGGTGCGAGGTGTAGACTAGTTGCGTTGAGTCCAACCGCGTCCGGAAACGTCGGTTGCGTCCGTAGCCCGGCATATCGCTTGCGGCTAAACCTCTTACCGCAACAGCGTGCAGCAACGACGGCAGGATGGACTTGGCGAATGTCGGCCCCGGAGCAAGTGATGGCTTTGAAAGCGAAACTCGTCGTGGTAGGCGGCGAGGTCAAGACGGCGGAGATCAAGTTGCGTCTCCCCTCGACCATCGGTCGTGGGCGTGGCACGACGATTATGTTGCCGCACCCGCTTGTCAGCCGCCAGCATTGCGAATTGTTCGAAGCGAGCGGCAAGCTGATGGTTCGCGATATGGGTTCGCTCAACGGCACCTTCGTGAACAACCAGCGAATCACGGAATCGGTGATCCTGCCGGGCGAATTGCTGACCATCGGCGCCGTCACGTTCCGCGCCGCCTATGAAATGGACGGGTCGGTGGCTCCCGGAGTTCCCGGAGACAGCCCCTCCGATACGAATATCGCCTCGCGCGGCGCCCTCGATAGCACCCTGCCGGCCGAGGAAATGCTCGGTGGCGAAGCGGTTGAGGAACTCGCCGAAGTCGACGTCGAAGAAATCGATCCCCTCGAAACCTCTTCGGTCAGTCAGCCTTTGTCGGAACTCCTGCCGCCCGGCAGCGAGGAAGTCGTCGACGTGCCCGAAATCGAAGAGGTCGACGACGGCGGAGCCACGCGCATGGCTGCCGATCCTCGAGCCACGCAACCGGCTCCCGCGAAGGCTCCGGCCGCTCAGAAGGGCGTCACCCCGCCCAGCGACGACGAGGCCAACGACGAGGAAGAGGACGACCTGCAGGACTTCCTGAACAGCCTGAAGTAGTCGTAGGGCAGGCTTCCAGCCTGCCCGTGGGAAAATCCCAATGACTAAGCACCAATGACCAAGAGATAGCGATCCGCGGATCACCAATTTGGTCATTGGGATTTGGACATTGGTCATTCTCTTGGACGGGCAGGCTGGAAGCCAACCCTACGAGTGCGCCAAGCCGTTTTCGTGATTTCCTGCAAACTTGACTCGACAGTGGTCGATTCGGCTGCGAGAATCAGGATACTTGTCTAGGAACAGATGCAGGCTTGTCGCCCAGGGAGAGCATTTATGCTGCCTCGTCATCGTCGCGCGTTTACCGTGGTCGAACTGCTGGTGGTGATCGCTATCATCGGCGTCTTAATGGCCCTCTTGTTGCCCGCCGTGCAGTACGCCCGCGAGACCGCCCGCCGGTCCGCCTGCAGCAACAACGTCAAGCAGATCGGCTTGGCTACCATTCAGTTCGAAACGGCGAAGGGTTATCTCCCGCCGCTACGGTCATATCCGCCGTCGCTCTCTCCGGCGCCCGCGACGTACGACGCCCAGCCAGCCAACATCATGAGCTGGGTGCACTCAACTCTCACCGAGCTCGGCAGGCCCGATCTCACGGCCGAATTGCGGAGGGTTCCGACCGGCGGCAATGTGAACGATATGACGCCCACGGCAATCAAGCCTTTGATTTGCCCAAGCGATACCACGCTGGCCGGCGTCGCCACGCCGCTCTCGTACGCGATGAACGGTGGTCGCCCGAACAACTACGCAGCCGACGCCGCGGACAAGACCAAGTACGGCGTGGACTGGCCCGCGAACGGCGTGTTGGACGACCGTTTGACCGGCACGGGCGCGAACTCGTTCAAGGTCTATCGCACCACCATCGGCGATGTGGCGAACGGCGATGGCGCCTCGAACACGCTGCTGCTGGCGGAAAACCTCGACCTGACGAGCTGGAAGGATGTCGCCGAGGAGTACAACGTTGCCATCACCTGGATGCCCTCGCCGACGATCGGCATCAACCAGGGTGTGGGTGGGACGCTGAACTACGATCGGGCTCGCCCCTCGAGCCAGCACAGCAACGGCTTCAACGCCGGCATGGTGGATGGCTCGGTGAAGTTCATCTCCGAAACCATCGACTACACGGTCTACGGCAAGCTGATGTCGTCCAACGGCCGCAAGACCCGCCCGCCGGCGGCCGTCTCGCCGATGCCCGACCCGGCCTACCAGAGCGTAACGATCAAGGAAGGCGAGTTCTAAGCTCACCGCGAATCCTGAAAACTCAACAGCCCGGCCGCAAAGCAGCCGGGCTGTATTCGTTCTTGCACGAAACGATCGCCCCGCAATCGAAGGTTCGCTATGCCAATGGAAAGCAGCCGGAGGCAAACCTGCCTCCGGGCCCGCCCCGCAACGTGACTTTCAATCTCGAATGGCCCAAAGGCGGTGACGTCCCAGGCCTCACAAAGTGGCAGCGTCCTCTCGCTCGTTTCCCGGAGGCGGTTCGCCTCCGGCTACTTGCCGTTGGAATAGATGCTCGGCAGCAATTCCGGCCCTTACAGCCCGATGTACTTCGCGTACACCGACCGTGCTTCGCCCACATCCTCGGTCCCGCCAATCACGGCCCGGCCGTCCGGAAAGACCGTAATCTGAAACGGCTCGATCATCGCCCGCACCAGGTAGCGATTGCGCGTCACGGAGCCGACCGCCGACAGCTTCTCGGCGATCGCGTCGAGCGACACCGCCTCGCGTCCGGGAAAACTGAGCTGCACGGCATTCCGCCCGCAAAGCACAGCCGTGTGACTCCCCCGCTCGCCCGTCAGCCAAGGAAACTCGCGCCCGCTGCACGTGGGACATTCCTGCGAGTGCTGAAAGTTGTCGAGTTTGATCGGGCGAATCGAGTTCTCCCACAGGTCGAACACGGTCCAGGTCTTCGAGACCGCTTCCATCCGACCGCTCAGAATCTTGAGCGCCTCGTTGGCCTCGATTGAAGCGATCACGCCGATGATCGTGCCCAGGATGCCGGCGCTGTCGCAGGTCTCGGTGCTTCCCGGCGGGGGCGGATCGGGCATCAGGCATCGCAGGCAGGGAGATCGGCCGGGAATCACCGTCAGCGTCTGTCCCTCGGCGCCGATGCAGCCGCCATAGACCCAGGGAATCTTGAATTTGACGGCCGCGTCGTTCAGCAGGTAGCGCGTTTCGAAGTTGTCGGTGCCATCGACGATCACCCCCGCCCCGCGGGCGAGCCGCTCGATGTTGGTGTGATCGGCGTCGGCGACTTCGGCTTCGATTTCGATCTGCGAGTTGATCTTCACCAGCCGATTGCGCGCCGCGATCGCCTTCGGCAGTCCCGAGGCGACGTCGTCCTCGTCGTAGAGCACCTGCCGCTGCAGGTTGTTCAATTCCAGAAAGTCGCGATCGACGATCCGCAGCCGGCCGACCCCAGCGCGGGCCAGCAGGTTGGCGATCACGCTCCCGAGCGCTCCGCAGCCGACCACCAGCGCCGTCGCTTCGTCCAGTTGACGCTGTCCGGCGACGCCCAGCGGCGCGTAGCGCATCTGCCGCACGTAGCGGGCAAGTTTTGGATCGACAGCGGCGGAATCGGGTTCGTCAGTCACGGAAATCGATGCTCTCCACAAAGTAGCCGGCGAATTGCCCGATCGGGGCCAGGTCGCGCTGCAGCGCGTCGCACGAGGCGCGAACCTCGAGCAGCGACGGCTGGCGCGGATCGTTGCGATAGACCAGCGTCGGCTTTCCGAAGCCGAGACACCGTCGCAGCATGGCGGGCCCCAGGCTGTCTGCGGCCCAGATCGCCTGACACCAAGGCTGCAGCCGGCACTCGTCCTGCAGCACCTGGGCCAGCACCAGATTCGGGGCCACCTCACGATAATCAAAGCCCGCCGCGCAATCGATGATCGCCAGCCACGCGGCCGGCCAGGCGGCGAAGCGTCGCAGATCGCGGGCGATCTGGTCGGTCGTTCCCGAAAAACGAACGGCGACGTAGGCCCCCTGTTGCGAAGCCCAACCGAGCGTCGGCTCGGTGAGGCTGGGCAGTACGAGAACCGGTTGATGCTCGCGTACCGGCAGAAAGTCGGCCTCGCTCACCCATTCGACGAGCACGCCGCGCGGCACCCAGGTCTTTCCCTCGCGAAGCAGATAACGCTCTGCGGCGCGAATCGGTTTGAAGCCAATCCGCCGCTCGGTTCGCAGCGGCTCTTTCCCCTCGCGAAGCAACTCGATTGTGACCTGATACACGTTCGGCGCTTGGGGCGACCAATCGCTCGGATCGGGAACGACGGCCCGCGCGAGCTGGGTCGGGCCGGGCCCCAAATCCTGAAAGGCAATCGTGGCGGGAAGCGTCTCGTGCCGGGCCGAGTGGGGCCCGCGAATCGTTCCGGTCAGACGCCAATCGGCCCGATACTCCTGCCCCGTCAGCCGCGCATAAACGACCGCTCGATTAGGCGAAAGCTCGGTCCAGAAGACATCGAGCGAGTCGAGCGGATTGTTGGCAGCCAGTTCCGACACGCCTCAGGTTCCGTAAAAGTATTCAGTTTTCAGCGGCCAGTTTTCAGTAGGAGAGATCATTCAATCTGAAATCAGAAATCCCAAATCCTAAATCGGAGATCCGTCCTCTCACGCGGTCTGTTCTTCCCACGTTCGGGCCAGCGCCGCCGCGAGGTACTTGCCGGTCACGGAGTCGGGATTGGCGGCGATCTCTTCCGGCGTGCCCCGGGCGATCACCTGTCCTCCCTCGCTGCCGGCGCCGGGGCCCATGTCGATGATGTAGTCGGCTGCTCGCATGAGCTGCAGATTGTGTTCCACGATGATCAGCGAGTGGCCGATCCCCAGCA